>CANHKG010000029.1 GCA_947460455.1 Rhodospirillales bacterium
ACCACGCGCACCGCGTTGCTGCGCGCCTTCAGCGCCATCGCCACCCCGGCCAGCGTGCCGCCGGTGCCGCAGGCGCAGGTGAAGGCATCGATCTTGCCCTCCGTCTGCTGCCAGATCTCCGGCCCCGTCGTCGCCTGGTGCCCTTCCCGGTTGGCCAGGTTGTCGAACTGGTTGGCCCACACCGCGCCCATCTCCTCGGCCAGCCGGCGCGAGACATGCACGTAGTTGCCGGGGTCCTTGAACGGCTTGGCCGGCACCAGCCGCAGATCGGCGCCGATCATGCGCAGGAAGTCGATCTTCTCGCGGCTTTGCGTCTCCGGCATCACGATCACGCTGCGATAGCCCTTGGCATTGCCCACCAGCGTCAGCCCGATGCCGGTATTGCCCGCCGTGCCTTCCACCACCGTGCCGCCCGGCTTCAGCAGTCCGCGCCGCTCCGCATCCTCGATGATCGCCAGCCCCGCGCGATCCTTCACGGAGCCGCCGGGGTTCATGAACTCGGCCTTGCCGAGGATCGTGCAGCCGGTGGCCTCAGAGGCGCGGCGTAGCCGGATCAGCGGCGTGTTGCCGATCGCGGCCTCCAACCCGGCGGCCGGGAGGGGAGCGGCAACGGTCGCGGAAGGCGCCATCATACAGTCTCTCTCGGTTGTTTCCCGTTGCAACCCGGCCGGGGCCGGGCCATGTCGCCATATCATCATCGGGAGTCGCAAAATGGTCGAGAACATTTCCCCGCCGGAGGTCTGGCAGGTGCTGCAGCAGGATCCGCAGGCCCAGCTGGTGGATGTGCGCACCGATGCCGAATGGACCTATGTCGGCCTCGTCGACCTCTCCGCCGCCGGCAAGCAGCCAGTGCTGATCCCGTGGCAGATCTTCCCGAAGATGGAGGTCAACACCGCCTTCGTGGACCAGCTGAAGCAGGCCGGCTTCACGCCGGAACACCGCATCTACTTCCTGTGCCGCTCCGGCGTGCGATCGCTCGCCGCCGCCCAGGCGGCCCAGTCCGCCGGATTCCCGCACGTGTACAATGTCGCTGACGGGTTCGAGGGCAACCAGAACGGCCATGGCCATCGCGGCCAGGTCGCGGGCTGGAAGGCCTCCGGTTTGCCCTGGCGCCAGCGTTGACATCCGGCCCCACCCTCGCCGCGGAGATCGGCCGCGCCTACGACACGGTGCCGTACGAGGGTGGGGCCGTTCCGCCCCTTTCGCTCCCGGCCCTGCGTGGCGCCGCGGCGGCGCTGGGGCTGGAACCATCACCCGGCCCGGTGCTGGACGTGCTGGATATCGGCTGCGGTGCCGCCGCTCAACTGCTGGAAGCCTCGCGGCACGGCGCAGGCCGCATGGTCGGCATCGATGCCTCGGCCGATTCCTGCGCGCGGGCCCGGGCGCGTGGCGCGCATCTGGGTGAGCGCTGGCGCATCCTGCACGGCGACGCGGCCTCGATCGCGCCGGAGGAACTCGGGCAGTTCGACGTGATCTACCTCGTCGGCACCGCCTATGTGATGCCGCCGCCAGCCCGCGCTGCGGCACTGGCGTTGCTGTCCCGCTGCCTGCGCCCGGGCGGCGTGGCGGTGGTTACGGCCTATACCGGGCTGCATGGCGTGGCGCGCAGCTGGCTGGCCGGCATCCTGCGCGCCGGCAACGACCCCTCCTTGCCGCCCGATCGGCAACTCGCCCTGGCCCGCGCCAACCTGCGCGCCCTTGCCGCCGTTGTGCCGGCGCAAGGCGAGGCCTCGCAGCTTGCCCGTGCCACGCTGGCCTCGATGGAAGCCGCATCGGATGTGGTGTTGTTTCACGAAGCGCTCGGCCCGGTCTTCGATCCGCTGCTTGCCGGCACTCTGGAGGCTGCATTGGCGCCGGAGGGGCTCGCCTATCTCAATTCGCTCCCGCCGCTGGCCCTGGCGCCGGGTGTCTCATCGAACGCGGCCGCACGGTCTGCCGATGCGCTGGAATTCACGACCGGCGGTGGCTACCGCACGATGCTCTTTGCCCGGCCGGGCGCGCCGGGGCAGGGCCTTCGCCATCCCGGCGTGGTCTGGACAGCCGCTCTGCGCCGCGAACAGGCGCCGGATGGCAGCGCCGTGTTCATCGATCCGGCCCGCCGCGCGACGATCAACGGCCACACCCCCTGGGCCCGTACGCAGCTGGAGGCGCTGTGCGCCGGGCCCGGCACGTGGCGGCAGCTGCGCGATGCAGCGGCGGCGCTGCTGCCAAGCCTCGGTGTCGCCCCGCCAGACCCTGCCGCGTTCGACGCGGGGCTGGACGAGATCCTGATGCTGCTCTGGCGCCAAGCCATGATCCAGCCGAATTTCTCGGCAGCCGGCTGAAACCCCGTCAGCCGTCCGACCGCTCCAGCGCCCGCGCCATCTGCGGTTGCTTGCGCCAGGCATAGGCACAGGCCAGCAGCGCGAGCGTGCAGCCGATCACCACCGGCCAGCGCAGCCCGCCGATCTCCGCCGCGATGCCGTAGATCAGCGCCCCGAGCGCCGGGCCTGCCCGCCCGACCATGCCCCACAGGCTCAGCGCCCGCCCCAGCATCTGGCCGGACGTGCCGGATTGGATCAGCGTCTGCGCCGAGATGCCGTGCATCGTTGTCGCCGCACTCAGCACCGCGGCTACCGCGCAGGCGAAGGCGAAATGCCCGGTCGCCACGAAGCCCGCGGTGCACACCGTCAGCACCACGCCCGCCCAAACGGTCACCGTCGAAAGGCCGGAAAGCTTGCCGCGCAGCCCGATCGCCATGCCGCCCGCGAAGGCGGCCAGGCCCATCACGCTGGACAGCACCGCCAAGCCCTCCGGCCCCTGGCCGAACACCTTGTCCACGTAGGGCGGCAGCATTTCCTGGATCGGCCGCGCCAGTATCGCCAGCACCGCGGCGAAGATGAACAGCGGCCGCATCCCGGGATGGCGTCCGACGTAGAGCAGCCCGTCCAGCGTCTCGCGCAGCATGGAGCCTGTGGGCGCATGCCCGCGTCGGGTCGCGGGATCCAGCTTCAGCGCGAACATCGACAGGCAGGCGATCACATAGGCGGCGCAGTTCACCGCCATCGCCGGCACCACCCCCCAGAACGCCACGATCACGCCGCCGATGCCGGGGCCGATGGAGCGGCCGAGATTCCAGGTGAGCGAGTTGATCGCCACCGCCGCGGGCAGGTCCTCGCGCGTCACCATGCCTGGCACAAGCGATTGCCGCGCCGGCTGGGCGAAGCTGCCGGAAATGCCGGTGAACACCGCCAGAACCGCCAGGATCTCGATCCTGATCCACCCGGTCACCACCAGCAGGATCAGCAGGGCCGAGTGGGTGGCCACCACCATCTGGGTGATCTGGGTCAGCCGCACGCGGTCCATGCGGTCGGCGATCGCGCCGGCGAAAGGGGAGACGATCACCGAGGGCGCCAGGTTACAGAAGGCCAGGATGCCCACCCACAGCGGCGAATGGGTCAGCTGCCAAGCCAGCCAGTCCACCGCGATCTGCTGGATCCAGATCCCCGTCCAGCACGTCATGCTGGCGCCGTAGAACACCGCGGTGTTGCGCCGCGACAGAACGCGGCCAATGGATGAGAGGTTGGCCACGGCTGCGTGCTGGCTTCGTCAGGGCCTCGCGCGCGCAGCGGGCGCGGCCGGCGCAACCGCCGGGGCCGGGGCGTCGGGCGTGCTGGCGACATTGTTGGCAGCCCCGCGCAGGCATTCGGCCAGCATGCGGTCGCGTGCAAACCGGCCAGACAGCCCCGCCACCGCCGCCGCCGGCGAGCCGGTGGAGGAGAACATCGCATCGCGCGTGCCAGAGGCATAGGTGTCGCTGCGATACACGTCGGCGCGGTTCTGGCGCTCGTACACCTCGTCAGCCCGCTGCCGGCAGGCGGCTGCCTGTGCTGGCGTTGCGGTGGTGCCCGGGGGGGCGGTGCAGCCGGGCAACACGGCGACCCCCAACAGGATGGAGAGTGTAAGGGGGCGCAGGATCATGCGCGGGCTCCGGGGTGGGAGGGGGCGGCAACCGGTATCGGCGAGGCGGCTGGCGCGGGCAAGGCCGCCTCCTGCCGCAGGGCCTCGCGAAGCGTGCCGGCATCGAAGGTGGCATGCGGCGTCAGTGGCGCCACGGAGGCAGCGCGCAGCAGCGAGGGATGAACCGAGGCACCATCGCGGTTCAGCGCGACCAGCGGCAGCGCCCAGGGCTCGCGCGGCAGAAGTTCCACCAGCGCGAGAAGGCGCAGGCAAACCGATAGCCCATACGGGCTGGCCAGCCCCACCGTCGCGTCCACCGCGGCAGCCCAGCAGCAGGCATCGGCATCAGCCAGTGCCAGCTCGGTCTCCTCGGCATCGGGCCTGCGGAAGCGCAGCATCAGCGGCCGGCCCCATTGCTGGGCGATCGCGGCACCGCGCGCGCTGTCCCACGCCGCATGCAGGTCGCGCGGCCGCACCGGCGGCAGGGCCTCCGGCGGCAGGTCGATCAGGTAGGTGCGCGCGCCGCTGGCCGCCTCAGCCACGCGGATACGGGAATCGAACCGGTCCATTGCCCCTAGGATGGACCCGCGGCGCCGCGCGCGCCACCCTTGCCTGCGCGCCCCTGCCCTCCCGCGCTGCCGGGGCGCAGGTTGACCGGCCCGGCCGGCCCGGCCATCGTCGCGGCACCAGGAGGGCCCCCATGAACGATGCCATGACCATCACCTCGCCCGAGGATGTCGGGCTTTGCAGCCAGCGCCTTGCGCGCATCGACACCTGGCGCGACGAGCTGGTGGCCAGCGGCCGCTTCGCCGGCGTTTCCACCCTGGTCGCCCGTCGCGGCCAGGTGGCGCACTGGGGCATGAGCGGCCACGCCGACAAGGAACGCGGCGTGCGAATGGCGCCGGACACCATCTTCCGCATCTATTCGATGTCCAAGCCGATCACCTCGGTGGCCATCATGATGCTCTACGAGGAAGGCCGCTTCCAGCTGGATGACCCGATCAGCCGCTTCCTGCCGGCCTTCAAGGGCAGCCGGGTGGCCGTGGGCGGCAGCCGTGGCAAGGTGGAGACGGTACCGGCCGAGCGCGACATCACCTTCCGCGACCTGTTGACCCACACCTCCGGCCTCACCTACGGCTTCATGGAGGCCACCGCCGTTGATGCGCTGTATCGCGACAACAAGCTCGCGGATTTCGGACATCCCGATAGCGAGTTGATGGAAACCGTTGAAAAACTGGCAAAGATCCCGCTGATCGCCCAGCCCGGGAAGGAGTGGAACTACTCCGTCGCCACCGACGTGCTGGGCGCGCTGGTGCAGGCGATCAGCGGCCAGACCTTCGGCCAATTCCTGCAGGAACGCATCCTCAACCCGTTGAAGATGAATGATACCCACTTCATCGTGCCGGAGGAGAAGCGGGGCCGCTTCGCCGCCAACTACGTGCCGCACCCCAAGGGCGGCGTGATGCTGTTCGACGACCCCGCCACCAGCCGCTACCTCGGCGACCGCAAGATGGAATCCGGCGGCGGCGGCCTCGCCTCCACCACCGGCGACTACCTCAAGTTCTGCATGATGCTGCGCAACAAGGGCGTGCTGGGCGGCGAGCGCCTGCTCGGCCGCAAGACGGTGGAGCTGATGACCACCAACCACCTGCGCGGCGACATGGGCGACATGGGCCAGGCCCGCTTCAGCGAAAGCTCCTACCTCGGCATTGGCTTCGGCCTGGGCTTCTCGGTGATGCTCGACCCGGCCAAGGCGCAGATCTTGGGCACCCCCGGCGAATACGCCTGGGGCGGCGCGGCCAGCACCGCCTTCTGGGTGGATCCGGTTGAGGACATGATCGTCATCATGATGACGCAGCTGATGCCCAGCAGCACCTACCCGATCCGCAAGGAGCTGCGGGTGCTGAGCTATCAGGCCGCGATCGACTGAAGAAGAAAGGCGCAAGCGGTTCTTTTTGATGAAAAAACCGCTTGCGACCTACCCCTTGGCCCAGGCGATCGAGGCCAGCGCCAGAGCATCGATGGTGTCGATCACCGGCACCGGCAGCGTCTCGTGCGGCCCGGCCAGGATGCCCAGCGGGATCTCGGTGCACCCCAGCACCACCGCCTGCGCCCCGCGCGCCGCCAGCGACGCCACCACCTCGGCCAGTGGCGCATAGGCCTCGGCCACCTTGTTCGCCTTTACCAGCCCGATCCCCGGCGTCACCCGCGTGGCCATCTCCTCGTCGGAGGGCGTGATGCAGGTCCAGCCCTGGGTTTCCAGCCGCTCTTGATACAGCCGCATCCGCAGCGTGGCCGCCGTGCCCATCAGCCCGATCGTGCCGCGCGGTGCCACCTTGCGAAGTTCGGCCGCCGCCGCATCCACGATGTGCAGGATCGGCAGCCCCTCGGCCGCCATCGCGTCGTACCAGCCATGCGCGGTGTTGCACGGAATGGCGATCGCCCCGCACCCGGCTGCCTTCAGCCCGCGCACCCCGCGCAGCAGCCAGGGCAGCGGATCCTCTCCGCCATCCAGCTTGCCCTTTGTGCGGTCCGGCACGCGCGGGTCGGACCACAACACGGCCGGAATGTGCTCCTGGTCGCGCGAAGCCGGTGTCAGCAGGGTAAGCCGGAGCATGAACTGCGCGCTGGCCAGCGGGCCCATGCCGCCGAGAACGCCGAGAATCTTCTGTGTCATCCGCATACTTTGCCCCGATCTTGACGCGCCGGCAAACCCGCGGGAGACCGTTCCCATGGCACAGTCATTTCATATCTCCGGCCACCGCGGCGCACGGGGCCTCTGGCCCGAGAACACGCTGGAGGGCTTCGCCGCCACCTGCGCCCTTGGTGTCTCGTCCGTGGAGCTGGATGTGGTCCTGACCGCCGACGGCATCCCTGTCGTGGTGCACGACCTCGCCCTGAACGGCGATATCGTCCGCGGCCCGGATGGGCGATGGCTGGCGGGGCAGGGGGCCCTTGTGCGCGACCTGACGCGCGCCGCGCTGCACCGCTACGACGTCGGCCGGCTGCGGCCCGACAGCGTCTATGCCGCCCCCTTCGCCACCCAGGCGCCGCGCGACGGTGCACGCATCCCCGCCTTGGTCGACGTGTTGGCCCTGGTCCGCCCCACCGGCGTGGTGGTGGATATCGAGATCAAGGTCATGCCGGACCGCCCGGAGCTGACCCCGCCGCCGGAGCGTATCGTGGATGCCGTGCTGGAGGTCGTCGCGGCCATGGGCATGGCGGACCAGGTCGCCCTGCGTAGCTTCGATTGGCGGGTCTTGGCCTATGCCCAACGCATCGCACCCGGCATCCCGCGCGGCTACATCACCAGCATGGAAACCCAGGCCCGGGCCGCGCTGTGGTGGGGTGGCGCCGATCCGGCAGTGCATGGTGGCTCGATCCCAGCCACGATTGCAGCCCTCTCGCCGGCGCCGGGAACGCTCTGGGCGCCTGGTTTCCGGGCCCTCACCGCTGCGCAGGTGGCGGAGGCGAAGGCGCTCGGCCTGCGGGTGATGCCCTGGACCGTGAATGAGCCGGCCGACATGGCCCGGCTGATCGCAATGGGCGTGCAGGACATGTGCACGGACTATCCGGACCGATTGCTGGCCGTGCTCGCCGCTCAGGTGCCCTGATAGAAGTTGCTGCGCACCGAGGCGCGGGAGACCAGTTCGCGCAAGGCCGGGTTCTCGTGTGCGTCCTCCGCCACCAGTGTCTCCATCGGCACGAAATATTCGTGCGGCTGCGGCAACTGGCATTCGGCGAAGCCCTTGTACTGCCGCTGCTTCAGGGCGTACATCACCCGAATGTCCCGCACCGGCAGCACCAGTGGCACGATAGGCTCGCCGCGCAGCACCCGTGTGGCCTTCCACCGCGGTGTTGGGTCCCCGGGCATCACCGGGGCCATCAGCCAGGAGACCGGGCACACCGCCAGCAGCGACCGGGTGCTGGGTGCGAAGCGGGATCGCTTATCCAGCAGGTTCTGCAGCGAGCCGCAGGCCTCGATGGCGAAGATGTCGGCGAACGGCTCGTCTGGCGTGCCGCCGAAATTCAGCCATAGCCCATCCGGCAGCGTGCGCATGCGGTTGCTGCCTGGGAACTTCAGGAAGGGTTGCGCCGGCGGGATCGGGCTGTTGCTCGGGTCGCCCGGCCGGCACCGCAGCCAGGCTTCGCGCACAGGTTGCTTGTTCAGCCCTGGCGGCCGTTGGGGCCATTGCTGCAGCCGTCTTCGCACGAGATGGTCAAGGGATCGTAATGGCACCATAATGTCCATTCTCCTAACGGAGATTGACGGAACATCACAATAGGATCGGGTTCGCTGCTGAATTGCAACTAGCAATTGGCCCGAAGTGGTTCATTCCTAAGCTTTCTTGGTTTTTCGAAGTGCGATGCGCGCGCGGTTCCATGGCTCCGTGACGCGACTCATATATTAACAATACGTTAATTCAAATCCCCGCACTTATGTCGGTCGTGAATAAAAAACTGGAAATGGAGTCCTATAAGCAACTTGCGTGACCATCTTGAGGCGCGGCGTCACGTCACACATTCACGGGATTCACACGCAGGGAGACGTCGGGACCATTCCGGCACGCGGCGGTGCCAATCGGTGCACGTGCTGCACTCCTCGCATTCCAGATACGCAAAAATGCGCCCGGGGCCCGGAGCACCGGCGCGTCCTCCCCACGGGGCCGGTCATGGAAAAGCCGACCGGATGCATCCATCCGATCGGCTCGCCATGGTCAGGTTCTGGATCGATCGCCGCCCTTCCGCCGGGCGGCGGCCGGAAGGCTACCGCTTGCCCATCGGCACGAAATCCCGGCGGCCGGCGCCGGTGTAGATCTGGCGCGGGCGGCCAATGCGCTGCGACGGGTCCTCGATCATCTCCTTCCACTGGCTGATCCAGCCGGTGGTGCGGGCAACCGCGAACAGCACGGTGAACATGCTCACCGGCAGCCCCATCGCCTTCAGGATGATGCCCGAATAGAAATCCACGTTCGGGTACAGCTTGCGGCTGACGAAGTAGTCGTCGCTCAGGGCAATCCGCTCCAGCTCCATCGCCAGGTCCAGCAGCGGGTCGCCCTTGATGCCGAGCTCCTTCAGCACCTCATGCGCGCTCTGGGACATGATCTTCGCCCGCGGGTCGTAGTTCTTGTACACCCGGTGGCCGAAGCCCATCAGGCGGGTGTGGTTGTTCTTGTCCTTCACCTCGGACAGGAACTGCGGGATGTTCTTCACGTCGCCGATATCGGCCAGCATCTTCAGCACCGCCTCGTTGGCGCCGCCATGCGCGGGGCCCCACAGGCTGGCCACGCCCGCCGCGATGCAGGCGAACGGGTTGGCACCCGAGGAGCCGGCCAGACGCACGGTGGAGGAGGAGGCGTTTTGCTCGTGGTCGGCGTGCAGGATGAACCAGCGCTCCATGGCCTTCGAGAGCACCGGCGGCACCGTGTAGGGCTCGGCCGGGACCGCGTTCATCATGTACAGGAAGTTGTCCACATACCCGAGGTCGTTGCGCGGGTAGATGAACGGCTGCCCGATCGAGTACTTGTAGGCCCAGGCGGCGATGGTCGGCACCTTGGCGATCAGGCGGAAGGCGCTGATGCGGCGGTGCTCGGGGTCGTTGATGTCCAGGCTGTCGTGATAGAACGCCGACAGCGCGCCGATCACGCCGCACATCACGGCCATCGGGTGCGCATCGCGGCGGAACCCGTCGAAGAAGCGGCGGATCTGCTCGTGCAGCATCGTGTGCCGCATGATCCCCAGGTCGAATTCCTTCTGGGACGACGCATCGGCCAGCTCGCCGTTCAGCAGGAGGTGCGCCACTTCCAGGAAGGTGGACTGCTCGGCCAGCTGCTCGATCGGGTAGCCGCGATACAGCAGCTCGCCCACGTCGCCATCGATGTAGGTGATCTTGCTCTCGCAGGAAGCCGTGCTGCCGTAGCCGGGGTCATACGTGAAGACGCCCAGCTGGTCGTACAGCTTGCGGATGTCGAACACTGCCGGGCCTACGGTGCCCTCCATCAGCTTCATCGATGTCGTCTTGTTGCTGCCGTCGAGCGTGATCGTGACCGATCCGCCGCCCGTGCTTGCCGTCGCACTCATGCCTCATCCCCTGGCTTGGTGGCGCTGTGCGCCGCCCGATACAATCCGTAGCATGCCGCAAGTCAGCTGGGCGGCCATCGTCTCCGGCCAGTGGCCGGATCAGCCGATGCTACGGCCTCCTCCTTGCAGAAGGCTTGAAACCTACGGCTGCCGCCGCGGCAGCGCAACCGGGCGCAGTGGCGGGGTGCCGCGCGATCAGAAGGAAGCTTCGCCCCCTTGCCACAGGCCACGATGCGCCGCCTTGGCCAGGCCCTCCTCGTCGCCGAAGCTGGCGGCTGCAAAACCCGGTGACTCGCTGCGCGCCCGCGCCCAGCCGGAGGCGACCATGCCGCGGTTGAGCTCCCGCCCCTGGGCCTCGCACAGCCCCTGCACGAAGCCCCCGGCATCGCGCCCATAGAGCCGGCACGCCACGGGTTCGCTGCGCAGCAGCTGTGCCAGGGCTTCGCTGGCGGCCGCCCCGCAATCGAACTGGCTGTTGTCTGGCCGCAGGCAGGCGGTGCCGCGCGGCGGGGCCGAGACGCCCTGCAGCCGCACCACCGTCTCGCCCAGCCGCAAGGTCTGGCCATCGACCACCGCCACCTGGGCCGCGGGCACCGCGACGGTTCCGGTCATGGCTGGTGCGCGGCCGAATAGGTCGGCCGGCTGCAGCAGCAGCGCGCCCACGCCCAGCACGGCGGCCCCGGCCAGCGTCGCCACCAGGCCACGCGGCATGTCGCCACCGCCATTCCGCGATGCCAGGCCGCCACTGAAGATACGTCGCTTACGATGCAGAGCCACGCCGCGATTCCTCACGGGTTGTCACTGGAGGCGCCCGGGCGAAGTCCCGAGCCGATGTTGCACCTAGCGCGCCGCTGGCATGGGCGCAACACTCGATTCGTATGTGCGCGAATCGCGTGCGAATCGATAAATGCGCCGAGTCGTAGCTCTCATTGCCAGAACGGCCCGGCCTTGCGCAGCCGCTTCCAGGCACGCGTGGCAGCCCGCCGGGTTTGCCCGGCCTGGCCGGCGACGAAGCCGCGCACCAGCCCGCCCGCAAGCCCGCCTCCACCATGCTCCGCCAGCGAAAGCATCAACCCGGCGGCAACGGCGTTGTCGTTCAGGTGGCCGAGGGCTTCCTGCAAGGCCGCCAGCCGCCGCAGGAAGCGCTGCGCGTCTCGCCCAGGGAACAGCGGCGCGAACACCTCCGCGGCATAGCGCAGCCGCTTGGCCTTCAGCCGCACCTCGTGCAGCGCCGCATCGGGCTGGGACGCCATGCCCTTCGCCTGCCGCGCCACCTGGCGCAGCCGCCTGGCCAGAACGGACGCGCCGAACTCTGCGGTGGCCGGCGTGGGAAGGTCCGCCATCCCCTCCCAGGGTCGGCCGATCGCCAGGGCGGACATCCCGATTGCCAGGCAGCGCAGCTGTGGCCCCGCCAGCGTCGTGCCCAATGCCGTATAGGCCTCGGTTCGGCATGACGCGGCCGCCGCCATCAGCGCCGCAACCTCGGCAATGTCCGGAAATGCCGCCTGAACCTGCCGTCCGGTGCCATCCAGAAAGACATCCCAGTCGCGCGCCGGCCCAAGTGCATCCGCCAGCGCCTTCAACCCCGGGCGCACCGCATCGAGCTCCGGGCAGGCCACCACGTCGCGGAAGACAGAGGCCAGCGCGCGCAGCCGGCGCAGCGCCACGCGCATCTGGTGCACCGGCTCGCCCGTCTGCCCGGCCGCTGCCGCCGGCGCATGATGCAGCAGCACGCCCAGCAGATGCCCCGCCGCCTGGGCGAATCCGGCGCCGGGCGGCAGCCCCGCCGGCAAGTCTGGCGCGCCCAGCCGCCGGGCCGGCACCGGCAGCCCCGCGTGCAACAACGCCTCCGCCGCAAGGCTGCGCGGCGGCACCGAGACCGGCACCGCCTCCGCCAGCGCAAGGCCCAGCGCCGTTACCTCCGCCAGGGGGCCCGACAGGAACAGTCGCGCCAACGCGTGCCCATCCTGCAACCGCCCGTCCACCAGGCGCAGCGCGACATCGGCCAGCAGCCCTTCGCGCACCCGCGCCGCCAGCCGTTGCACTGGCCGCAGCCCGTCTGGCAGCACCACCCCCTGCAGCGCGCTTGCCGTGGCCGCCTCCGCCCGCACTTGTGCGGCGGCGCCCGGCACCTGCGACGGATCCAGTGCCTCCGCCCGCCAGCCCGAGTTGCGACCGATACTCCAGGAAGCGAGGGCGAGCCCGTGCCGTGCCAGCACCCCCTCGCCGTCATCGTGCCATTCCTGGGTCAGCGCCAAGGGGCGCCCCAAAGACCCGCGCAGGCGGCGCCGCAGCGCCGCGATGTCCGCCACCGGCAACGTGAGCTCAAGAGTCACGCTGGCCTCGGTCTGGGTCATCGCATGCTCCGGCTCATTCCCCCGGCAGGTCGCGCGGTGTTACGAACCGCACCAGCCGCCCGCCGCCCTCGCCCAGCGTGGCCCAACTTCCGGGCACGCTGAACTCGGCCAGGGCCCCACTCGGGAACCCCTCACCCAGCCGGCGCCGGATCGCTTCGTCGCCGGAGCCGGCCAGCAGCAGCGCCAGGTCATGCAGCCCGGGGTTGTGCCCCAGAACCATCACGCTGCGTGCCGTCTCTGCCACGCCGTGCAGCAGCTGCAGCAACTGGGCGGGATCGGCGAGGTACAGCGCGTCCATCGGCTCCACCAGCGGCGTGTCGTCCCACGGTTCCAGTGCCTCCAGCGTCTGCAACGTGCGCCGTGCGGAGGACACCAGCACAATATCCGGCGCGAGCCCCACGGCCTGCATCATGCCCCGCATCGCCGCCGCCGCCGCGCGCCCGCGCGGGTTCAGCGGCCTGGCATGGTCCGAAAGCCGTGGGTCATCCCAGGATGACTTGGCGTGCCGCATCAGCAGCAGCTGGCGAAAGGCGGAGATCACGGCCTCCTGTGGCGGTTCGCCACCACAGTAGCGCGAAGCGGCCGCGATGCCATCCGCCGCAACATGACAGTTCCGGCCGAGCCGGCCCTATGCCCGCGGCTCGAACAGCTCCACGCAATTGCCGGAGGGGTCCTCGGCCAGGATCTGCAGGCCGCCGGGCCCGGCCAGGATGTCGTTGCGGAACACCACCCCGGCCGTGCGCAGCCGCGCCACCAGCGCCGGCAGGTCCTGCACCTCCAGCACGAAGCGCCCCCAGCCGCCCGGCACCGGCTGGCGCCCATCCGGCATCGGCTTCGCGGCGGAGGCCATCGGCCCGGCGAGCCACAGCGTGAGGTCATCGCGCGCCAGGATCGCCATGGCCGGCCCGAATTGCTGCCGCAGCGTGAAGCCCAGATGCTCCGTGTAGAAGGCGATCGCGGCCGGCACGTCCTGCACGAGATAGCGCACTGCGGCCATGGCCCAGCTCCCCGTTCGTTGCGTCCGAATCCTAGGCCGGCAGGTCGATCCAGGAAAGATGCCCGCCCTTGCCCGCCCCGGTATCCAGGAACACCGCCGTCCCGCCACCGCGCCCGGTGCGCAGATAGGGCCGGCCATCGTTGCTGCGCCGATCATGGCCGACATAGACGGTCATGCCCGCGGGGATATGGTCCACCCAGTGCAGCACCCGCTCCGGATAGCCGTCTGGCTGCAGGCGCCCGGTGGTCTGGCCATAGAGCGCGCGGGCCAGCACGCCCTGCACCTTCCCGCCCGGCATCGGCGGCGGATCATGGCCCAGCATGTCGGTGTGGAAGCCACCATGCACGAACATCCGGGCGGATCCGTTCGCCGCGCGCTGGCGCAGCCATACCGGCGCCCGGTCGATCACGCCGGCGGCCTGGTGCCGCAATCCGGGATCAAGCTGCCGCAGCGTGGCGGCCAGTTCCGGCCCCACCCGAATATTGCGGCCACCCAGGGCACGCCGCAGCTTGTGGTCGTGGTTGCCCAGCAGGAAGATGCCGCGCCCTTCCTCCACCATGCGCAGCGCCAGGCGCAACGCCTCCGCGCTGTCCGGCCCATAGTCAACGATATCGCCGAGCTGGATTACGAAGCGGTCGGTCGCCACCGCCAGGGCGAAGGCCCGCGCGTCGCCATGCACGTCGCCCACCACGCGTAGCGGAATGCCGTCCGGCACCAGCGATGGCGGCAGGCGCGCCGTGGCGTGCGAACCGTCCGGCGACATCATGCGACTTTCCGCAGCCCCGCGAAGGCCTGCAGCGCCCTGTCCCGCCCGGCCGCGAGATCCACGATGGGCGCCGGGTAGGTCGCGCCCAGCCGAACCCCCGCCGCCTGCAGCACCAGCACCGGCGCCTCCCACGGCGCATGGATCACGCTCTCCGGCAGCCGCGCCAGCTCCGGCACGAAGCGGCGGACATAGGCGCCGTCGGGGTCGAATTTCTTGCCCTGCAGCACCGGGTTGAACACCCGGAAATACGGCGCCGCATCCGCCCCGCACCCGGCCACCCACTGCCAGCTTGCCGCGTTCTGCGCGAGATCGGCATCCAACAGCGTGTCCCAGAACCAGGCCTCGCCCGCCTGCCACGGCACCAGCAGGTGCTTCACAAGGAAACTCGCCACGACCATGCGCACCCGGTTGTGCATCCAGCCGGTCTGCCAGAGCTGCCGCATCCCGGCATCCACGATCGGCACGCCGGTGAGCCCCTGCTGCCAGGCGCGCAGACCGGCCGGGTCGTCGCGCCACGGCATGGCCGCGAACTCGGGGCGCAACGGTGCCTCCGGCAGGGCCTGGTGGTGCCACAACAGATGGGCGGCGAATTCGCGCCACAGCACCTCGTCGCGGAATTTCTCGCACGCCGCGCCGGCATGCCACACCTGCCGCGGCGAGATCTCCCCGAAGGCGAAATAGGGCGACAGCCGGGAGGTTGAATCCACCCCCGGCACATCCCGCTCGCCGCGATACAGCCCGATGCGCTCGGCCACGAAAGCCCCCAGCCGCGCCTGCCCGCCTGCCTCGCCCGGCACCCAGGCCGCCCGCATCCCGCCCGCCCAGTCCGGCGCCCGCGGCAGCAGCTTCCAGGTGTCTAGGTCGTCCGACGCCAGCTCCGGCCCCGCCGGAATTGCCCCCGGCGCCGGCGCCGGCATGGGAACTTCCCCGCTGGCCCGGAAGGCGCGCGCGAAGGGGGAGAACACACCGTATGGCCCGCCCGCCTGGGTGCGCAGCCGATCGGGATGATGCAGCAGCGCCGTCATGTGGCAGTGCAGCTTCACCGGCCCCAAGGCGGCGATCACCCGGCGATAGGTCTCGCGCGCCCAGGGCTCGGTCGGGATGCCGGCATGCACCTCCGCCGCGCCGGTCTCGGCGGCCAGGCGCGGGATCACCTCCTCGAACCGTCCGCGCCGCAGCACCAGCCGGGCGCCGCGCGCCGCGAGGTCCGTTGCCAGCGCGGCCAGGCTGTGATGCAGCCACCACCGGCTCGCCCCGCCCGGGGCCCAGGCCCCGGCGTTCTCATCGTCCAGCACGAACACCGGCACCACGGGCCGCCCGGTGGCCAGCGCCGCCTCCAGCGCAGGGTTGTCGGACAGCCGCAACTCGCGGCGCAGCCACAGCAGAACAGGGGATCGGGAGGCACTCACGGCGCGATCATCGCTCCAGGCAAAAGCATCCCCGTCATATGGGGCGCGCCCGCCGGGACAACACCCTCACCCGGCCGCGTAGCGCGCCCGCAGCTCCTTGCCGATCGCCGCCTCGTCCACCAGCTTGCCGCCGGCATACACCACGGAGGCCACCTTGCCGCCGCGCCCGCGCACCAGCCGGGCCGCCTCGCCATGGCTGCCGAACCCGCCGGACTTGCGGATCACCGCCGTATCCGCCCCGGTCACCTCCAACTCGGACACATCGGCGAACGGGTTGGCCTGCCCCGGCACGGCCACGAACACCGTGTTGCCCATCGGCACAAGATCGATCGCATCCCACAGGGACCACCACCGCCCGCCCCAGCCCGCCACCGCCTTGCCCGGCGCGCCGTGCTTCTGGAAGGCGCGCAGGATGTGCACCACCCCCTCCAGCAGCAGCGCCGGGTTGCCGTCCGCCGCATTGGTCAGCACGGAGACGGTGAGCTTCTGCGAGGGGATCGTCGCCGTCTGCGTCTTCACGCCCTGGAAGCCGCCGGAATGGCCGTACATCTCCCAATCCCCCACGCGCCCATGGATGGTGCCGAGCCCGTAATGCCGATCCCCCGCCGTATCCGGCACCGGCCATTGCTGCCGCACCATCTCCCGCCGGCTGGCCGCGGAGATGATGCTCTTCGGCGCCGCCGGATCCAGCGTGGCATAGAACCGCGCGAGGTCCCCGGCGGTGGAAAGGAACCCGGTGGCCGAGGCCAGCGCATGGGTGCAGTTGTCGGCCGGGATCACCAGCCGCTCGCCCAGCGCCCATTTGGAGGAATGGCCCCGGCTCGTCTTCACCTTCGGCCCCACCGGCGCATCCGGCGCGGTGTTCTCCAGCCCCGCCTTCTTCACCACCTCGCGCGCGATCCAGGCGTTGTAGTCCTCGCCCGTTACCGCCGCGATCACCAGCCCGGCCAGCCCGAAGGCGTGGTTGCTGTATTTCATGCGCGTGTTGGCCGGGATCACCGGCGCCTCGGCCAGGGCCGCGCGCAACTCCGCCTCGTTCAGGAATGGCCGCCGATCCGCCCACTGCCCGGTATCGTCGCCATCGCGCACGATGCCGGCCGTATGGCTCAGCAACTGCGCGATCGTGGCCTTCGCCACCTCGGGGTGCAGCCCCTGCACGTGTTGCCCGGCCGCATCGTCCAGCCGCAGCTTGCCCGCCTCCAGAAGCCGCATGATCCCCACGGCGGTGAAGGTCTTGGAATGGGAGGCCACGCGGAACAGGTGCTTCGGCGTCAGCGCCTCGCCGGTGCCGAGGTTCGCCACCCCGAAGGCCTGGTCCAGCACCAGCTTGCCCCCTTGCGCCACGGCAACCGCGATCCCCGGCATCTCCGTGATGCGGCGCTGATGCGCGATCCATTGCGGGATATAGGCGAGGGCAGGGGCGAGCCAGTCGGCCATGGCGTCCGTCTCCGGTCTGGAAGCCTATAGCTTGAGCGCGGATTGCCCGGCCGGCAACGGGTCCCGCGCCGCCCACCCCTGGTAGGGAAAGCCGAACAACCGCCCCTGGCCCAGCAGGAACACCCGCCCACCCCGCGGGAACAGCGCTGCGATGGCACGGTCCTGCACATCCAGCCCGCCGGTATAGGCCCCCAGCGCCGGCAGGATCAGGCGCCGCGGATCGGCCACGAAGCACGGCCGCACCACCGTCGCCCCCCGCGTTGGAATGCGTGCCTTGGGGTGGAAGTGTCCGCTGATTTCTTCCGTGGCACCTGGTTGGGCCTGGTGCCGGAACACCAGCCCGCCCAGTTCGAACTCCGCCACCGCCTCGCCCGGCAAACCCACCGGCGCATCCGGGTCGTGGTTGCCCAGCACCCACACCAGCCGCGTCGCCCGCGCCATCAGCCCCAGCCGCTCCCGCTCCGCCACGCCCAGGCGCGAGGCCCCGGCCCGGTCGTGGAAGGAATCACCCAGCAGCACCGTCACCTCCGGCCGGTGCCGCCGCAGCAGCTGGGCCAGCCGGTCCAGCGTGGCCGCACTGTCCCAGGGGGGCAGCAGGCTCCCTTTCGCCGCCGCCGCCGAGCCCTTTTCCAGATGCAGGTCCGCCACCGCCATCAGCTTGCGGGCCGGCCACAGCACGGCCCCGCCGGCATCGAGCACCAGCCGCTCTCCGCCCAGGCACAGATCAGTTTCAGTCATGCGCCATTGAAGCGGTGCCGGCGCCCGGGCTCAAGGGGCGGCGGGATCGCCTGGCAGCACCGTCAGCCGATGCAGGCGGATGCCCGCCCAGCGCACCGGCATGGGCTTGCCGCGAACGCGCGGATCCACCGGCTCCGGGATCTGGATCACCAGCCGCATGATGCTGCCGGGCTCACCCACCGGGGCGATCTCCAGCGCCATCGGTGCCACCTGCGCATCGGCCAGCGTCAGTTCCTGCCGCGCCTGGGGGGCGGCGGACCAGACATTGGGCCCGGCGCTGGCCAGAACCCGGTTGGGCCGCCCCTCGCGCGCGCCGATCCCTTCCGCCTCTAGCCTCAGGCGCAGTTTCGCACCGTCCTGCAACGCGGGCATCCGGAACAGCAGAACGGCGCGCGGCCCGTTCGACCAGTACCGCGCCACCGGGTCCCGCACCCAACCCCAGCCCAGGAACGGCACAAGCGCGTCGCCCTCCACCACCTGGCCCAATCCGAGCGGCAGCACGGCGCCACCGAGATCCGACATCTCCCAGCCCGTCATGGGGTCTGTGGCGCAGAGAATCATGGCCTGGCCCCGGCGGCATCGCGCCCCAGGGCCCAGCAACGCGCCGCGCAGGCTCGCCATCGCCTTGTCGCCGGCATAGGCCCGCACTTCACCCGGCCGCAGTTGCAGTTCCAGGGCATCGCTCGTCACACCCTCGCACGAGCGCTGCGCCGGCTCGCGCGACATCCTGACATCACTCAGCGGAATCCCGGCCCGGATCGCATCCAGCCGCAGACGATCAATTGGCCCGGTCGCCGGCGCCGGTGAGCCGCAAAAGGAAACCGACGTCAGCAACGTCGCCCGCGCCGGCAACGCCATGCCATCATCCCGGTGCGCCCCGGTGGTGGCATAGGCCTGCACGGCGGCGCGCAGCGGGGCGGCATCCACCCATTGCAGCAGGGCGGCAACGGCGAGCACCACCACGGCCCACGGCCGGCGCATCCGTTGGGCGACAATCGCCAGCGGCACGATCGCCAGCAGATACGCAACGGGCCAGAACAGCCGGCCGCTGGCCCGCACTGGCCCCATCACGCGCTCGACGATATGGGCGTCGATCGAGACAACCGGCCACGGGCCGAGATACGCCTTGTGCGTCACCGCCATCCCGGCCAGCACCAGCAGCACGGCGGCATGCCCGATCCACAGGCGCCAGGGCGGCAGGGTCGCGCGGCCAGACAGCAGCAGCCCCACCGCCACGGCCAGCAGCAGCAACCCGCCGGCACCGAGGTAGTTCAGCCCCTCGTACTGCCCCGTCGTTGCGTCGATCACCGGAAGCTCCGGCTCGAACACCCCGGAGCGCTGCGGCCAGAACGGCGAGGCGAGGTTCATCGAATAGTGGCCGTAGCCAAAATCGCCCCCGCCCGTCACGCCGGCCAGGAACGCGAACAGGCCATAGGGGATGGCCGTGCTGGCCACGAACCCCACCAGCGCGCGCGCCACGCCACGCCGCGCCAGAACGCACGCGATCAGCGGGGCCGCGAACAGGGGGCACAGCAGCACGAAGATGAAGGGATGGATGAAGATGGCCACCATCCCCAGCACCACCGCCTGCCACCACCGCCCCCCGCTGCCCGCCGCCATGCGGATCGACCAGCCGAGGCCCAGCAACACCAGGAAATGGCCGACGAGATTGATGTGGCCGAGCTCCTCATGCCCGATCCGCGCCAGCAACGCCGGGAAGGACAGCGCGACCACCGCGGCCGCCAACGCCGCCTCCAGCGATCGCGCCCCCAGGCTGCGCACCAGATACACCGCGGCGACCGGCTGCAGCACGAGGGACAGCCCCAGCCAAACGCCGAACAGGTTCACCGGCCGCCCGGTCGCGCCCGCAACCAGCTTGGCCAGCAGCGAGAAAAGCGGATTGCTGTCGGTCAGCGCGATGCTGACTCCGTCGGGCCAGCGCAGGCTGCGGGCCAGCAGCGGCGGCCACTGCCAGGGCTCCTGCTGGAAGGCCAGGTGCCCGGTCAGGTTCTGCGCCAGGTCGGCCGGCGGGGACTGCCACACCGCGCCCGTGCCCAGCAGCACCTCAAGCGGCAGCAGCAGCCATACGAAACCGGCACCCAGCAGCGCAGCCGCCCAATAGGTCGATGCAGGCCCTCGCACCTCGACGGGTCTCCAGCAGTTCGTTCCGCCTGACAAAAGCACGACGGCCCGCCCCCCGCCACTGCGGCCCGCGCGCGACCCCTTGCCGCTATCGCAACGAAAGCCGCCCCTGCCGCCGGTCTGCCGGCACCCGCCGCGGCTCCGGCCGCCGTGGGCTCGGCCCCGGCGGCGCCACCTCGCCCATCGCCTCCGCCACCAGCGTCTCTGCCTCGGCCAGCAGCGCATCGTCGCCCTCGCCGCTGCGCACGCTCTCCCGCCCGATCTCCAGCAGCACCGGCACCGCGAGCGGGGAGACGCGCGCGAGGCGCACGTGCTGGATGCGCCGCTGGATGCGCTTCAGGAACTCGGCGATCCGGCCGAGATCGGTCAGCCCACCCGCGGCATCGGCCCGCGTGGCCCTCAGCAGCACGTGGTCCGGCTGGTGCTTTCGCAGCACGTTGTAGATCAGGTCCGAATTCACCGTGACCTGCCGCCGGCTCTTCTCCTGCCCGGGATGGTGCCGCTCGATCAGCCCGGCGATCACCGCCACATTGCGGAACGTCCGGCGCAGCATGGAGCTTTCCGCCATCCACGCTTCCAGGTCGTCGCCCAGCATGTCCTCCTCGAACAGCCGTGCCACGTCGGTTGGCGGCTGCGCGCTCCAGGTTGCCAGCACGTAGTCGGTGGCCACGAAGCCCAGCGGCTGGAATCCCATCCGCTCCATCCGCCGTGTCAGCAGCATGCCCAGCGTCTGGTGCGCGTTGCGGCCCTCGAAGCAGTAGGCCACCAGGAAATGCACATCCCCGCGCGGGAAGGTCTCCACCAACAACCCCTGCTTCCCCGGCAGGCGGGAGAGGGATTTCTGCAGCCGCAGCCATTCCTGCACCGGCTCCGGGAAGCTCGGCCAGGTCGCGGGATCGTTCAACATCGCACGCACCCGGGCCGCGAGGTTCGTGCTCAGCGGCATCCGCCCCCCGGCATAGGCCGGCACTTTCGGCTCCCCGCTGCCGCCTTCCACCACCTCGATCCAGGTCTCGCGCAGCCGGAGGAAGCGCAGCAGCCTTCCGGCGAACATGAAGGTGTCGCCTTCCACCAGCCCGTTGACGAAATACTCCTCCACCTCGCCCAGCGTGCCGCCGCCTCTTCCCGCCAGGCGCACCTTAATCATCGGCTCCTCCACGATGGTGCCGATATTCATCCGGTGCTGCCGCGCCACCCGCTCGCCCATCACCTGCACCCGCCCCTCGCTGTCACGGAACAGTTTGCGGAATTGCTGGTAGGCCTGCAGCGAGTAGCCGCCGCTCTCCACGAACTCCAGCACGTCGCGGAAATCCCGCCGCGACAGTTCGGCATAGGGCGAGGCACGCCGCACTTCCGCATACAGCTCCTCCGGCAGGAACGGCCCGGCGCAGGCCACGCCCAGCACGTGCTGCGCCAGCACATCCAGCCCCCCGGGGCGCGGCGCATCGCCATCCAACTCGCCTTCCGCCACGCCCTGGATCGCCGCCTCGCATTCCAGGACCTCGAACCGGTTCGCCGGCACCAGGATCGCCCGGCTCGCCTCGTCCATCCGGTGGTTCGCCCGCCCCACCCGCTGCAACAGCCGCGACACTCCCTTCGGCGCGCCAATCTGCAGCACCTGGTCCACGCCGCCCCAGTCGATGCCGAGATCCAGCGACGAGGTTGCCACCACCGCCCGCAAGGCCCCGGCCGCCATCGCCCGTTCCACCTTCTGGCGCTGGTCCGGTTCCAGCGAGCCATGGTGGATGGTGATCGGCAGGGTCTCCTCGTTCAGCTTCCACAGCTCCTGGAACATCAGCTCCGCCTGCGCGCGGGTATTCACGAACACGATCGTCATCCCCGCCGCGCGGATGCGCTCCAGCACCAAGGGCGCACTCGCCAGCCCCATATGCCCCGCCCAGGGCAGCCGCCCTTCCGGCAGCATCACCTCGATCGCCGGTGGCGCGCCCCCGGAAACCTCCACCCGCCGCACCCCGCCGCCACGCCCGTCATCAGAGACAAAGGCCGCCAACGCATCGGGATGCGCCGCCGTCGCCGAAAGCCCGATCCGCCGCACCCCCGGCGCCAGCACCGCCAGCCGTGCCATGCCCAACGCCAGCTGGTCCCCGCGCTTGGTGCCGGCCAGGGCGTGCACCTCGTCCACCACGATGGCCTTCAAGGTGGCGAAGAACACCGCCGCCTCGGGCTGGGAGACCAGCACCGCCAGGCTCTCCGGCGTCGTCAGCAGGATGTTCGGCGGTGCCTCCTTCTGCTGCTTGCGCTTGGCCGTGGAGGTATCGCCGGTGCGCGTGTCGATCGAGATCGACAGCCCCATCTCCTCCACCGGCGCCATCAGGTTGCGCGCGATATCGGCGGCCAGCGCCTTCAGCGGCGAGACGTACAGCGTGTGCAGGCCGGGCCAAGGGGACTTCGACTCGCGCGCCTCATGCAGATCCACCAGGCTCGGCAAAAACCCAGCCAGCGTCTTGCCGCCGCCGGTCGGCGCAGTCAGCAACACGCTCGCCCCATCCCGCGCCGCCGCCAGCACGTCCAGCTGGTGCGCCCGCGGCACCCAGCCGCGCCGTGCGAACCAGCCGGCAAAAGGTTCTGGTAATGTTCCCACCATCCCTGCCTAGATAGGCCCTTCCCCCCGGTCCGGAAAGCACCACTTCAACGCCAGGAACCCGATGCCGTGACCGCGCCCCACCCCGATACCTGGCTCACCCCCATGCCCGCCGGCCTCTACTGCGCCCCGGGCGATTTCTTCATCGACCCGCTGCGCCCCGTCCCGCGCGCCATCATCACCCACGCCCATTCCGACCACGCCCGCCCGGGCCACGAGGCCGTCCTCGCCAGCCCGGCCACGCTGGCCCTCATGCGCGCCCGCCTGGGCGAAGGCGCCGGCCGCACCCAGCAACCGCTCGCCTGGGGCGAACGCCTCACCATCAACGACGTCACCATCTTTCTCCAACCCGCCGGACACGTCCTCGGCAGCGCCCAAATCGCCATCGAATACCGCGGCAGCCGCGCCGTGATCTCCGGCGACTACAAGCGCCAGCCGGATGTCACCTGCGACCCCTTCACCCCCATTCCCTGCGACGTCTTCGTCACCGAGGCCACTTTCGCGCTCCCCGTCTTCCGCCACCCCCCGGCCCAGGGCGAAATCGCCAAACTCCTCGCCAGCGTGAAGCTGTTCCCCGAACGCACCCACGTCATCGGCTGCTATTCCCTCGGCAAGACCCAGCGCCTGATCGCCCTGCTGCGCCAGGCCGGCTGGGACGAGCCGATCTACATGCACGGCGCGCTGGCCCCGATGTGCGAGATCTACGAAGCCCACGGCATCCCCCTCGGCGAGCTCCGCCCCGCCACCGTCGCCGCGAAGAAGGATCTGGTCGGCCGAATCGTCCTCGCCCCCCCCTCCGCCATCGCCGACCGCTGGGCCCGCCGCCTCGCCGAGCCTGTCGTCTGCATGGCCTCCGGCTGGATGCGCGTGCGCCAGCGCGCCAAGCAGGGCGGCGTCGAGCTTCCGCTGGTCATTTCCGACCACGCCGACTGGCATGAACTGAACCGCACCATCGACGAGGTCGGCGCCCCCGAGGTCTGGGTCACCCACGGCAGCGAGGAAGCCCTCATCCACGAAATCGCCAAGCGCGGCATCAAGGGCCGCCCTCTGCGCCTGATCGGCTACGGCGAGGAGGACGGATCGTGACGCGTGCAAGCCCCCGGCATGTCGAAGCCGATCCAGTGCGGGAAACTGGCCGATACGCCCGCGCCCCCCTAGGCTTCCCGTCCAGCGCCGCACCCCGCCCGCGGCCAGGAACGGAGGAAACCCATGCCCATCACCGTCATCACGCGCTACTCCGGCGACCCCGAAGCCATCCTGCAGGCGGCCAAGGTCAACGCGCCGCTGCTGCTGAAGCATGGCGCCACGGAAGCGCGCCTGCTGCGGATCGGCACCGGTGGCCATTTCGGGCAGCATGTCACTGTCGTCACCTACAACAGCTATGCGGACTACGAAGCAGTCGGCGCCAGGCTGATGCAGGATGCCACCTACAAGAACCAGATGCTGGCGCTCGGCAAGGCCGCGGTCGCCGAGGACCGGACGATCTACTCCGAAATCCCCTACTAGCCCGCTCC
Source organism: Rhodospirillales bacterium (assembly GCA_947460455.1). Lineage (GTDB taxonomy): Bacteria > Pseudomonadota > Alphaproteobacteria > Acetobacterales > Acetobacteraceae > CAMDGX01. The sequence goes on from CANHKG010000029.1 coordinate 23,983, forward strand.
GGCCGGCGCGGCCGGTTTCCTGCGACGGCGGAGGCCACATGATCGCCTTCGCCACCCTGCTCGAACGCCTGCTCTTCACCCAGGGCCGCAACGACAAGATCCGCCTGCTACGGCAGTATTTCGAAACCCAGCCGGACCCAGACCGCGGCCTGGCCCTGGCCGCCATTGCCGGCGAACTCCATTTCGCCACCGCCAAGGCCGGCCTCATCCGCGACCTCGCCAACAGCCGCACCGACCCGGCCCTGTTCGCCCTGTCCTACGATTTCGTCGGCGACCTCGCCGAAACCGTCGCCCTGATCTGGCCGGACTCCCAAACCAACGCCCCGCCCCCCACGCTGCCGGAGGTGGTCGAAGCCCTCAACCTCACCCCCAAACCCCGCCTGCCCGACCTCGTCGCCGGCTGGCTCGACGCCACCGACGCCTCCACCCGCCTCGCGCTGCTGAAACTCATCACCGGCGGCCTGCGCGTCGGCGCCACCGGCCGCCTCGCCCGCATCGCACTCGCCGAATTCTCCCAGGGCCGCGCCGCGCCTGACGACATCGAGGAAGTCTGGCACAGCCTCGCGCCCCCCTACCTTCCGCTCTTCGCCTGGCTCGAAGGCCGCGCCGAAAAGCCGGACCCCGCCACAGCCCCGGTCTTCCGTCCCCCCATGCTCGCCCACCCGCTGGAACCGGAGGACATCGCCAACCTCACGCCAACCCTTCTGCGCGCGGAATGGAAGTGGGACGGCATCCGCGTCCAGCTCGTCTCCACCCCGGGCGGCCGCCGCCTCTACTCCCGCGGCGCCGAAGACATCTCCGCCGCCTTCCCCGAACTCCTAGAAGCCGTCGATTTCGAAGCCGTGCTCGATGGCGAACTCCTCGTCATCCGCGACGGCACCGTCGCCCCCTTTTCCGACCTGCAGCAGCGCCTCAACCGCAAGACCGTCGGCCCGAAGCTGATGGCCGAACACCCCGTCGCCATCCGCCTCTACGACATCCTGTTCGACGGCACCGAGGATCTCCGCCCGCTCCCCTTCGACAGCCGCCGCGCCCGGCTGGAAGATTGGTTCGCCCGCACAAGCCCCGCGCGCATGGACCTCTCGGCCCTCATCCCCTTCGCCACCATCGAAGACCTCGCCGAGATCCGCGCCGGCGCCCGCGAGGCCGCCATCGAGGGCCTGATGCTGAAGGACGCCACCTCGCCCTACCTCCCCGGCCGCCCCAAGGGGAAATGGTGGAAGTGGAAGCGCGCGCCGCTCACGCTCGATGCCGTCCTGCTCTACGCCCAGCGCGGCCACGGCAAGCGCAGCGGCAGCTATTCCGACTACACCTTCGGCCTCTGGAAAGGCGAAGAACTCGTCCCCGTCGGCAAAGCCTATTTCGGCTTCACCGATGCCGAGCTCACCTGGCTCGACCGCTGGATACGCAACCACACCACCGCCCGCTTCGGCCCGGTGCGCGAGGTGGAGAAATCCCTCGTCCTCGAAGTCGCCTTCGACGGCGCCCAGCGCAGCACCCGCCACAAATCCGGTGTCGCCTTGCGCTTCCCCCGCATCTCCCGCCTGCGCACAGACAAGCCGGCGGCCGAGGCGGACCGGCTGGAAACGCTGGAGAAGTTGATTCCCGGATAAGGAAGGCAACCGCCAAGGCGCCAAGATCGCCAAGAAGGCGCCACGGCACTCTTGGCGTCACCTTGGCGCCCTTCGCGCCTTGGCGGTTCCCTTCCCTGATTGACCCCGCCACCCGCCCGTGGTGCGCTCCCTCCAACCGAAACGGAGGAAACCCATGGCCATCATCCCCAATGTCTCGCTCGATCGCCTGCGCGCGGGCCAGGTCTCGCTCGGCTTCGGCGCCAGCCATTTGCGCACCGTCGCCACCCCCATGCTCGCCAAGTCCGCAGGCTTCGACTGGCTGTTCATCGACATGGAGCACGGCGCCTTCTCGGTGCACGAGGCCACGCAGCTCTGCTTCGCCTCCCTCACCGCCGGCATCTCGCCCATCGTCCGCGTCTGCTTCGATGCGCTCGATGAAGGCACCCGCGCGCTGGACAACGGCGCCCAGGGCCTCGTCATCCCGCATGTCGATACGCCGGAGCAGGCCAAGCGCATCGCGGCCGCCTTCCGCTACCCGCCGCGCGGCACCCGCTCCTGGGGCGGCGGCATCGCCCAGTTCGGCTTCCTGCCCCCGCCGGTGGCCGAGGCGCAGGCCCAGATCAACAGCGAAACCCTCATCGTCGCCATGATCGAAACCGAGGAAGCCGTCGCCAACGCCGATGCCATCGCCGGCACGGATGGGATCGACTGCCTGCTGATCGGCACGTCCGATCTCACGGCGGACATGGGGATCTCCGGCCAGGCCGATCACCCGAAGGTCCAGGCCGCCTACAAGGCCGTGATCGATGCCTGCAAGAAGCACGGCAAGTTCCCCGGCATGGGCGGCATCTACGACGAGGAGAACGCCCGCCGCTACATCAGCTGGGGCTGCAAGTTCATCCTCGGCGGGTCGGATGGCATGTTCATCACCCAGGCCGCCACCGCGCGGGCGAAGTTCCTCAACAGCCTCGTGGGCTGACCCTCACTGGATGAGGCGATCGGTGTCCTCGGCAGCGATCGCCTCCACCACCACCTCGCCGAAGCGCTTCGTCAGCGCCACCATCGTGGCCCGGCTGATCCCCGCGCCCAGCATCACGTAGTAGTCCACCGCCAGCGTTCCCGGCCGCACCTCGGGCAGGGAGGCACGGGCCATGAGATACCCGTCATTGATCCGGTTCGCGAGATCGAGCCGTTCCTGCCAGCTCGCCCGCGGCGCGAAGTCATAGGTCGCCAGCAGCCGCACGCTGTCCTTGCCGGGCAGCACGAACACCTTCACCTCCGGCAGTGCCAGCACCAGGTTGCCCCCGCCATCCACCGAGGCCGGCACCTTCGCCGCGTCGTACATCGCCTTCATCATGTCGCGCGAGACATTGGCCTCCGTCACCAATTCAGGCGCTGCCGCCGGGCGTGGTGCGGCGGCCTGGGGCGCGGGCCGTGCCGCCGGCTGCGCGACAGCGGGAAGCACGCCGGTGGCCAGCACGGCAAGGGGCGCAGCCAGCGCCAGGCGGCGATATCTGGAAAACATCATCCCTCTCCCACGCCGAGCGACTTCGTCCATGCCGGCATCGAGTCGCCATCGTGCCCGCTTCACCGCCCGGCGCAACAGTGGCGCCTCACCACCGGCCGCGCCCCCGCGCCAGCGTCCACACCCCTTGCAGCGTGATCACCCCGCCGCACAACGCCACGCCCATCGCCGGCCCAATCCGCTCGAACACCATCGGCGCCACCGCCAGCACACCCAGCAGCCCCAGCTGGTTCACCACCATGAAGGCGCGCACCGCGGCCGGAATGTCCCCGCGCGCCAGCGCCGTCTGCCGCAGCGTCGCCGTCGGCACATCCATCATCGGCGCCCCTGTTCCCGACAGCGCCGCCCCGGCCAGCAACCCCAGGAGCAGCCAGTCCGGCGGCAACAGCAGCGCGGCCACCCCCATGCCCACGATCCCCGCCCCCAGCACCGCATAGCCCCACAGGATCAATACGCCGGGCCGGCGCGGCTGGCCCATGTTCCCCACCACCAGCGTCGCCGTCAGGTTCGCCCCGCCATAGGTGGCGAACACCAGCCCAAAGGCAGCGAGGCCGGAGCCACCGCCCGCCCGCAGCCCAGCGGCCTCGATGATCAGCGGCGTGCCCAGGAACATCGCGGCATACCAGGCCCCGTTCATCGGCGCCGTCATGATCAGCAGCAGGAACAGCAGCCGGTGCCGCCGCACCGCCGCGAAGCCGCGCGCCACGGCGGTGACCATCCCCTCCCGCTCCGCCCGCGCCGGCGCCACAGGAAAGCGTCGTGCCAATCCCGCCACCACCACGGCGGCGGCGATAAAGGCCGCCATCTCCAGCCCCACCACCGCGGCCAGCGGCACCAGCCCGGCCACCAGCCCCAGCAGGCCGGGCCCAAGCAGCCGGGCGATGCGGTCGGTCGTATCGAGCAGCGCATTGGCCGGCGCCAGCAGCGTGGCGTCCCGCGCCAGCCCGGGCAGTGCCCCCTGCAGCGCCGGGCGGAACAGCGCCATGCCCGCCGCCAGCACCACGACGGCGATCACCAGCACCCAGCCCACCGGTTGCCCGGCCCACACCCAGGCCGCCACCACGGCCCCCAGCGCCGCGGCGCGCAGCAGCAGCGTCGCCCCCATCAATCGCAGCGGCGCCACCCGGTCCGCCAGGTGGCCCAGACCCATCACCACCGCCATCGCGATCGCGCCCTGCAGCACCGCGAGATACCCCGCCGCCGCCCCGAACGCCCCCACCGCCACCCAGCTCAGCACCACGGTGAAGGACTGGTCCGCCAACGCCGACAGCGCCAGCGCCCCCCACAACCGCCCGATCGCCGGGTCGCGCACGGCGCGCAGCATCGGCGCCATGGTTCAGCCCCGCACGCGCACGAAGCCCGCCAGCGCAATCGCCACGTAGATCGCCCCACCGCCGAGCGCGATCGCCGCCGGCCCCAGCGACGCCACCAGCGCGGGTGCCGCCAGCATCGCCACCACGGTGCCAAGCTGGACAGAGACCATGTGCGCCCGCACCGCCGCCGCCACGTCCTCGCGCGCCAGATCCGTCTGCCGCAGCGTCGCCACCACGATGTCCTGCATCGGCCCGCCGATCGCCGCCACCGCGGCCGCCAGCGCGATCCCCGCAACCTGCCAGCCCGCCGGCAACAGCATCGCGCCGGCCATCGCCATCGTCGCCGCGCCGAACAAAAGGATCCCGATGAACACCCGCCGCGCCGGCCGCGCCGGCAGGCCAAGATTGCCCAGCACCAGCGTGCCGGCGAGGTTGCCCACCCCATAGGCCGCGATCACCGTGCCGAAGGCTGGCAGCCCCGCCGCGCCGAGGCTGCGCTCCAACTGCAACGGCAGGGCGAGGTAGTACACCGCCACCCACACCCCGTTCTGCAACCCCACCACTGCCAGCATGAAGCCCAGCAGCTTATGCCGCCGCACCGCCCGCACGCCGCGCAGCGCGGCATCCAGCAGCGACTCACCGCCCATGCTCCCCGGCGGCACGGTCCGAATGCGCGCCACCGCCCAGATTGCCAGCGCCGAGAGCAGGAAGGTGGCCACGTTCAGTGCCACGAACTGCACTTCCGCCAGCAGCGCGGCTGCCAGCACCAGCAACCCGGGCCCGGCCAGCCGTGCCAGGCGTTCGGTGGTGTCCATCAGCGCATTCGCCGCCGGCAGCATCGCCCGGTCCCCGGCCAGCACCGGCAGTGCCGCCTGCATCGCCGGGCGGAATGCGGCCAGCCCGGCGCCCAGCACCAGGATGGTGGCGAACAGTGCCCAGGCCGGTGGCGCGCCCCAGATGGCCCACGCAAGGGCCAGCCCGGCGAGGGCGGCGGCGCGCAGCAAATCGGCCGCGATCATCACCCGCAGCGGCGCCACCCGATCCAGCGCCCGCGCCCCCAGCAGCAGCGTGGCCAGCGTTGCCGCCGCCTGCACCACCGAGAGATAGCCGGCATCCGGCCCCAGCGTGCGCGCGGCGACGTAGCCCAGCACCACGCGGAACAACTCGTCCCCCACCGCAGCACCTGCCAGGCCGGCCCACAGCAGCGCTGTCGGCCGGTGCGCCAGCGGGCGCAGCAGCGGCAAGGTCACGTGGTGGTCTTCCAGGCCTCCAGCGGAATGCGCGGCAGTTCGAAGCTGTCGCTGGTGCGCGTGTACCACCCGCCGCCATGCAGGCGCCCGATCAGGTCCAGCTTCGGCGTGTCGATGTAGCAGCGCGCCGCATCCAGCACGCAGTCGTCGCGCACATGCATCGCCACCACGCGGCCCAGCACCAGCGCGCGGTCGGTGTTCAGCTCGATGATCATGAAGCGCTCGCATTCCAGCGCCACCGGGCTCTCGGCGATGCGCGGCGGCTTCACGCGCGTGCTCGGTAGCGTCGTCAATCCGGCTTCGGCCAGCTCGTCCACCTCCGGCGGGAAATCGATCGCCGTGATGTTCATCGGCTTCGCCGTTTCCTGGTTCACCAGGCACACGGTGAACTGCCCGGTCTCGCGGATGTTCTGCCCGGTGTCCTTCGTGTCGCCCGGCTTGCGCCCGCCGATGCCGAACACCACCACCGGCGGATCGGCGGAGAACACGTTGAAGAAGGAATAGGGCGCGGCATTCAGCCGGCCACCCAGGTCCTGCGTCACCACCCAGGCGATCGGCCGTGGCACCACGGTGGAGACCAGCAGCTTGTAGCGCTCCTGCGTCGATAGCGTCTCGAAGTCGAACAGCATCATGGCCCCCGTTGGCGTTCGGGCCAGACTTGCCGCCGGCTGGATCGACTGTCCAGGGGGCGGCTGCCATGCTCGCAGGATGAGACCTTCTCCGTGAGTGCCTGGCTGTTCCTGCTCGCCTGGGCAGCATCGCTGGCCGACCAGCTGGCAGCGCTGCCCGGCGCGGGTGTGGTGGCGGGCGTGGCGGTGGCGCTGTACCTCGCGCTGGAGGCGCCAAGGCTGCGGCGGGGCATCCGCATCGTGGCGGCCGTGCTGGTGCTGGCTGGCGGCGTATCGGCGCTGATGGCGCCGGATCCGCTTGCCGCGCTGCTCGCCGGGTTGCGGCGCGGTGCGGCCTATGCGGCGTTCTTCCTCGCCCTCGGCGCGCTGCGCGACGCGGCCGAGCGTAGCCGGACGGTGCGGCGCAGCGGGGCGCACCTGGTGGCCCAGCCCGAGGGAAGGCGCTACCTCGCGGTGACGTCCGGCGCGCACCTGTTCGCCATG
>CANHKG010000030.1 GCA_947460455.1 Rhodospirillales bacterium
AAGGCCGTGGCCTGGGCGACCAAGGCCGCCGAGGGTGGCTCGGCCGACGGGCAGGCGCTGCTCGGCTTCATCCTGACCTCCGGGCCCGAGGCACTGCGCGACGTGGCGCGGGCGGAGGAGATGTATCGCCGCTCCGCCGATGCGGATTGCCCGCAGGGGCGGCTCGGCTACGCGCTGGCCCTGCTGCGCCGCGACGACCCCGGGGTGGCTGCCAGCGCGGCCGAGTATCTGCGCGGTGCCGCCGCCGCTGGCTTGGCCACGGCGCAGTACATGCTCGGCGTCGTCACCGAGCAGGGCAAGGGCGTGCCCGCAGACCGGGTGGCAGCCACCGAACTCTACAAGCAGGCAGCCAGCAAGGGCCTGCGCAGCGCCCAGGCCCGCTATGGCTTCGCGCTGCTGAACGGCCTCGGCGTGGCCAAGAACGTGCAGGAAGCCGAATCCTGGCTGCGCCGCGCCGCGCTGCAGGGCGATGCCGATGCCGCGGCGCTGGTGGGCGACCTCTATTCGCGCGGCGGCGAACTGCCGCCCAACTACGCGGAATCCGCGATCTGGTATCGCCGCGCCGCCGATGCCGGCCACAAGACCGCGGCGCGCGCGCTGGGGCTGATGGCGCTCTCTGGCGCCGGAATGCCGAAAGACCCGCGCGAAGCCGCCGTGTGGTTCCGCCGCGCCGCCGAGGCGGGCGAAATGCAGGCGCGCTACGACCTCGCCACCCTGGTGATGAAGGGGGAGGCAGACCGCGCCGATTCCGTCTTCACCCGCGAATGGTTCCAGCAGGAAGCCGCCGCCGGGGATCTGGTGGCCGCTTACAACTACGGCATCTGCCTCGCCGAGGGCGTGGGCGTGGAGCGCGACGACCGGCAGGCGGCACAGTGGCTGCGCAAGGCGGCCGATGGCGTGATCAATGCCCAGTACTGGTACGGCCGCATGCTGATGGAAGGCCGCGGCGTGGAAGCGAACCTGGCCGAGGGCCGGCAATGGGTTGCCAAGGCGGCCGAGGCCGGGATGGTCGATGCACAGGTGGTCCTGGCCGAAATGTTGGTCAGCGGGCGCGGCGGCACCAAGGACCATGCCCAGGCGGAAAAGCTGTTCCGCAAGGCCGCAACGCACGGGCATATCGGCGCAATGTTCGCGCTCGGCGCGCTGCATGGTGGCGGGCACGACATTCCCTGGGACCGGCCGCAGGCGCAGAAATGGTTCCGTGCGGCGGCCGAGCGTGGCCACGCGCATGCGCAGATGATGCTCGGGCGCTACCTCGCGCGCGCCCTGGCCGGCGAACAGAACACCGAAGAGGCGCGGGCCTGGCTTGAAAAGGCGCTGGCCCAGGGCCTGACCGACGCGCAGGGCGACCTCGCGGCACTCCCCGCTGCGAAAACCGCACCGCCCGTCGCACCCGTGCCGGAGGCTCCGGCCCCGCGCGCCGCTGCCGGCCGCCGCGGCGCAAGCTGAACGGCATGAACGCCGCACCGGGCCGCGCTCCGGCGCCCGCGCCGCAGGGCGAAGGGAACGGCGCGCCGCGCACCCAGGCGGCGTTCTTCGGCGAACAGGCAAGCGAGGCGTGGCGCGAAGGCCAGGCCGCCCTGCAGGCAGGCGATCTGCCGCGCGCCCTGTTCTGGATGGAGCGCGCCTGGCGCCTGGCACCGGATGACCCCGCCGCGGCGTTGGCGCTGGCTGGCGCACGGCTGCGCCAGGGCGATGCCGAAGGGGCGCGGGCGGTGCTGGAGCCGGTGGCGGAACGGGTGGATTCGCGCGAGGCGTTGCTGCTGCTGGCCGCCGCGCGGCTGGCGTGCGGCGACGGCACCGGGGCCGGTGTCGCCCTGGCCGCAATGCTCTCTGGCCACCTGGTGGCGCCGGGGCCGGAACTCGCGGCGCTGGCGCGCGGGGTGGCCCAGCGCGTGGGTGCGCCGGGCTGGTGCGGCGTGGCGCCGGATGGCAGCGCCTGGGCCGCCTCGGCCGCCGGCGGGCGCGCGGAATTCCGGCTCGATGGCCAGGACTGGGCGCCGGAAACGGTGCCGCACGGCGCGGCACGGCTGGAGGTTGCCATCGGCGGGCGGGCCTGCCTCGGCAGCCCGATCGACCTGCGCCGCGCCCGGCGCGTGGAAGGCGTGGTCACGGCGCGCGACGGCGGGCTGGAAGGCTGGGCCTGGCACCCCGGCAACCCGGAGGCCAATCCCGCCCTGGCCGTGATCTCCGCCGACGGGCAGGCGCGCATCGCCCTGGTGGCCGACGATACCTCCATCACCGCCGGTGGCGCCCTGGCCCGGCCACGACGATTCCATCTTCCCGCGTCCCAGCTCACCCTCCTCACGCCGCCGCTGCGCGTCACCGGGCCGGATGGCTGCGACCTGCCCGGCAGCCCGCTGGACCCCGGCGCCGAAACCCGCGCGGCCGTGGCGATCGCCCAGGCGGTGGCGCGCCGCTTCCCGCTGCGTGGCGCGCCCTCCGGGGCGGATGCCCCCCTGGCCCATGCCGCCACGAACGCGGCCCTGCGCGGCCCGCCGGCGCGGGCGAAGGCCGTCCCTGGCCGCGCCGTGGCCGTGGTGGTGCCCGCCTATCGCGGCATCGCCGTCACCCGCCGCTGCCTGGAGGCGGTGCGCGCCACCGCCCCTTCCGGCACGCTGGTGGTGGTGGTGGACGACGCATCGCCGGAACCCGCGCTGGCCGCGCTGCTGGACGAAATGTCCCAGGCAGGCCACATCCGGCTGCTGCGCCATGCCGCCAACCGTGGCTTTCCCACCAGCGCCAATGCCGGGCTGCGGCTGGCCGCGCGCCTCGCGCCGGGTGCGGACCTGGTGCTGCTGAACAGTGACGCCATTCCCGCGCCCGGCTGGATCGAGGGGCTGCGCACGGCGGTGCACGCGGCCGGCGACATCGGCACCGCCACGCCGCTGTCCAACGACGCGACCATCCTCAGCTACCCCGACATCATCCGCGCAAGCCCACCACCACAGGGCGCGGCACTGGCCCGGCTGGCCAAGCTCGCCGCACGCGCCAACCAGGGCGTGGCGGTGGAGATTCCCACCGCCGTGGGCTTCTGCATGTACATCCGCCGCGAATGCCTGGCCGCCACCGGGCTGTTCCGCGAGGACAGCTTCGCCCAGGGCTACGGCGAGGAAAACGATTTGTGCCTGCGCGCCCGCCACCTCGGCTGGCGCCATGTCGGCGTGCCCGGCGTGTTCGTGGCGCATGAGGGCGGGCAATCCTTCGGCGCCGCCACCTCGCCGCTGGTGGCGCGCAACCTCGCCGTGCTGGAACGGCTGCACCCCGGCTACGCCGCGCTGATCGCCGCCTTCCAGGCCACCGACCCGCTGGCCGAGGCCCGCCGGCGCCTGGATGCCGCCCGCTGGCAGGCGGCGCGGCGCAAGGGCGCTGCCCCCGCCGTGGTGCTGATCACGCATGACAGCGGCGGCGGGGTGGAGCGCGTGGTGCGCGCCCGCTGCGATGCGCTGCGGGCAGAGGGCCGTCGCGCCATCCTGCTGCGCCCGGTGGCAGACCGCATGCGCGCCTCCACCACCGGCCCCACCGCGCGGCCCGGGCTGGTGCGGGTGGAGGAGGCCGGCGGCGCGCCCTATCCCAACCTCGTCTTCGCCCTGCCGGAGGAGCTGCCGGCCCTGGCGCAGCTGCTGCGGCCCGACAAGCCGGCGCTGCTGGAGGTGCACCATTTGCTGGGCCACGACCACGCGCTGCTGGGCCTCGCCGGCCTGCTGGGCGTGCCGGAGGAAGTGCACCTGCACGACTACGCCTGGTTCTGCCCGCGCGTCACCCTTCTGGGCCCGGAACGGCGCTATTGCGGCGAGCCCGAGGACCCACGCGAATGTGATGCCTGCGTCGCCGATGCCGGACGCGTGCTGGAGGAGGCACTGCCCACCGCCGATCTGCGTGCCCGCTCCGCCGCCGACCTGGCCCGCGCGCGCCGCGTGGTGGCGCCCTCGGCCGATACCGCCGCGCGGATGCGCCGCCATTTCCCGGGCCTCGCGCCCGAGGTGGTGGCGCTGGAGGACGACGCCGCGGCGCTGGCCGCCACCCGCCACCTGCCGCGCCCGGCGGTGCTGGAAGGGGAGGTGCGGCGCGTGGCGATCATCGGCGGGATCGGCACCGAAAAAGGCTACGATGTTATCCTGGCGTGCGCGCGCGACGCCCGGGTACGCAACCTTAAGATCCAGTTTACCATCGTCGGACATACCCGTGACGACCGCCGGTTGCTGGACACCGGGCGCGTGCTGGTGACAGGCGGTTACCGCGAAGGCGATGGCGAGGCGCTTGTCCGTGCCCATCGGCCGCATTTGGCTTTCCTGCCATCGCTTTGGCCGGAAACCTGGTGCTTCACCCTTGGCGTTGCCTGGCGTGCCGGGCTGCGCACTGCGGTGTTCGATATCGGCGCCCAGGCCGAGCGCGTCCGCGCCTCCGGCCACGGGTGGATATTACCTCTGGGCCTGCCCGCGGCAGCGATCAACAATGCGTTGCTTGCCGTGGAACCGTGACCGCGCAATGTATGCTACCTTGCGTCCAACGGTAGGTGAGGAAAACCACCTACCAAAAACTAACGTGCTTGCCCGACCGTCCGTTCGAGAAGTGAGATCCTGATGTCAGACGCTGCCGTTGCATCCCAGACCGCTCCGCAAAACGCGGCCGGCCGCCAGGCCGGCACTGCCGGAAACCGGGTGGTTGAGCTGCGCGTCTCCGGCAACCTGATGCGCTTGGAGACCGGCTTGTATTGTATCGTCAACAAGCCGGCACCGAATGCAGACCTGCGCAGCGGCATGCCGGGCGTTCGCCTGTCACCGGCGCCGGGCGTGGACAGCCGGCCGGAGCAGGTGGAGATCACCACCTTCCGCGACGATGGCTGGCTCTCCGGCTTCGGGGATGCCGCCCTTGTGCGCGTGCACCAGGGCCCCGCCCATGTGCTGGTCACGGTCTACCAGGACCCCGCGCACCAAGAATCGGCGCCCAACATCCAGGTGGTGAAGCTGCTGGACCGCGCACCGCCGCGCGCCACCGCCGCCCGCGTCGCACCGCCCGCCATGGCGCCCGCGCAGGGTGATGCCCACGTGGCCGCCGCCCCCTCTGCCGCGCCGCAGGGCGGCCCGCGGGTGATGGACATGGTGGCCCATATCCAGGGCCTCGGCGATGTCGGCTCCCTGATCCAGGATCGCCTGGGCGAAATCGGCAGCAAGCGCTGGATCGAAGGTTTCGCAATCGCGCCAACAACGGATGTCGCGCCGTCGGATATCGAATACCAGGCGGTGCTGGGCCGCGGCTGGCTTTCCCCGTGGGTGGAAGGCGGCGAGTTCTGCGGCAGCCGCGGCATGGCGCTGCCGGTGCTGGGCCTGCGCCTGCGCCTGCGCGGCGATGCGGCGCGGGAGTGGGAATGCACCTATTCCGCCAGCTTCACCGATGGCACCCAGGCCGGCCCGGTGGCCGCCGGCGCGGCCTGCGAATCCGAAAGCCTGGCGCCGCTGGAATCCTTCCAGATCCATCTGCGCCGCCGTGGCCAGGCCCCGGCCCCGGCCGCCCCCGCGGCGCCGGCACCCGCCGCCGCTGCCGAGCCCAAGCCCAAGGCCGCCGCGAAGCCGGCCCCGAAGGCTGCGGCCAAGCCGGCTCCGAAGGCCCCCGCCAAGCCGGCACCGCGCCGCCGCTGAGCAGCACCCTCGGCACGGCGCTTGCCATGCCGCGGTCTTTGATGCGTCCCGGGCCCCAGGCCCGGGGCCGTGAGGCTATGGGCGCCCCAGCCTGGGGCACCCCCGGGGCGCGGCCATGAAGTTCCTCTTCATCCACCAGAATTTTCCGGCGCAGTACCAGCATCTCATCATGCACCTGCTGGACCGCGGTGGGCACGACATCGTGTTCATCTCGGAAGCCAACGACAACACCATCCCCGGCGTGCGCCGCGTGCTCTACAAGCCGGAGCCCGGCACCCCGGAATACATCCACCCCGCCGCCCAGGACCTGGACCGCGCCGTGCGCCGGGCCGAAAAAGTGGCCGCCGCCGCCACCAACCTGAAGAAGCTGGGCTTCACGCCAGACATCATCATCGGCCACCACGGCTGGGGCGAGCTGCTGAACATCCCCGACGTGTTCCCGGATGTGCCCCTGCTCGGCTACTTCGAATTCTACTACTGGTCCCAGGGCATCGACGTGAACTTCGACCCGGAATTCCCGCTGGACCCCGCCCAGCGGCCGCGCATCCGGGCGATGAACACCGTCAACCACCTCGCCTACGGCCTGGGCAAGGCCGGGCAGACGCCCACGGAATGGCAGCGCAGCCTGTATCCCGAACATATGCGCCCCGGCATCTCCCTGCTGACGGAAGGCGCGCAGCTCGATCTCTGCAAGCCGAACCCCACCGCCCGCACCCGCCCGCTGACCCTCGGCACGTTCACCGTCACGCCGCGGGAAACGCTGGTCACCTACGTGGCCCGCAACCTGGAGCCGTATCGCGGCGCCCACACCATGATCCGGGCGCTGCCGGCGCTGATGCGCGCAAGGCCGGACCTCAAGGTGGTGATGGTCGGCGGCGACGATGTCAGCTACGGCGCACGCTGCCCCACCGGCAGCTGGCGCAAGCACTACATGAAGGAGATCGCCGGCAAATACGACCCGGCCCGCCTGCTGATGCCGGGGCAGGTGAACTACTCCACCTATCTCAGCCTGCTTCAGCGCTCCGACGCGCATGTGTACCTCACCTACCCCTTCGTTGCCTCCTGGTCGCTGCGCGAGGCACTGGCCACCGGCTGCGCCGTGGTGGGCGCGGACGTGGAGTCGGTGCGCGAGTTCATCACCGAAGGTCGCAACGGCCTGATCACCCCCTGCCTCGATGCCGGGAAGCTGGCCGATACGGTCCTGGCGCTGCTGGAAGACCGCAAGCTCACGGCCAAGCTGCGCACCGGGGCGCGGCGCTACGCCGAGAAGCACCTGGACATGAAGCTGCACCTGGCCGCCTACGCCAAGCGGATCCACGAGCTGACCGGCCAGAAGATCTAGGGATCTTCCCCTGCGAAGGGCGCGGTTGCCGCGCACGGGAACCGCCCGGGGTGCCGGACGCTTGAGCCTGCACAGGTATCGCAGGAGCACATCATGTCCGGCACACGCGGCAACGGCAGCACCAGTCTCGATTCCGACCTCGCCGGCACCGGCGTCGGCACGTCCCGGCCAGGGCTTGGCAGCGCCAGCCTGCGCGCCGACATGGCCAGCACCGGCGGGGACGCGGGCGAAGACCTGGAGGTGGACGAAACCGGCCGCCTGATCTCCGCCGAGAAGGTCATCGGCACGTCGGTCTACAACCGCGGCGGTGACAGCCTCGGCACCATCCACGGCCTGATGATCGACAAGATCGCCGGCCGCGTCGCCTATGCGGTGATGAGCTTCGGCGGCTTCCTGAGCATCGGCGAGCGCTACCACCCGCTGCCCTGGGGCACCCTCACCTACGACACCTCACGCGGCGGCTACGTGGTCGATCTCAACAAGGAACAGCTGGAGGGCGCGCCGAGCTACGGGCGCGACGACGATGTCTGGTCCCGCCCCGGCTATGGCCAGGCGGTGCACGACTACTACGGCATTCCCTACATGATGTAGCTACCGTGGCAGCGCCGCCGAGATCCGCTCTGCCTCCGCCGGGCTGAACATCCCATGGCGCACCAGCAGCGCGGCCAGCACCGCCACCACGTTGAACTTGAAGGCCTCGCCGCCGGCGCGCAGCCCGTCAGCCACGCGCGCCAGCGGCCACAGGGCAAAGCTCTCCACCTCGCCGTCGCGCGGGGTGGGGGTGAAGCTTTCGGGCAGTTCCACCTCGTAACAATGCAGCAGGTCGCGGCGCAGCCCCTCCGGCCGCTCCATCGCATAGCGCAGCACACCGGTCCGCACGGCGCGGCGGGCGAGTTCGGCCGGCATCGCCGCCTCCTCCTCCGCCTCCTTCACCAGCGTCTCCTCTGGCGAGTGCCCGGCCGGCATGCCGCCCGCCACGATGTGGTCCAGCTTGCCGGGATCCAGCGCCTTGTTCGCCGCCCGCTTGCCGATCCAGATGTGCAACCCATCCGGCCGCGCCACCAGCCCATCCAGGTGAATGCCCTGCGCCTCGATCCCGAAGGCCGGCAAGGCCCCGCGGTCGATGGTGGAAAGCACCGGCCCGTCCGGCATGGCCCGCACATCGAACGCCTCGCGCCGCCAGCGCAGCGACCCGCGCGCCGACAGCGCCTTGGCGATGCCCGGCAGCGCCGCCGGCGCGTCCAGCACCACGCCCGCCGGGCCGGCCTGCACATCGTCGAATTCCGCCACCGCCGCGGCCAGCGCGGGCGAAAGCCAGCCCACCTGCTCCGCCCCCAGCAGGAAGGGCACCCGCCCGCCCGGCAGGGCGGCAGAGTTCAGTTCGGCCAGGCGGCGCAGCAGGATTTCCATCCACCTGCGTTAGCGCGGAATGGCAGGCGTCACCAGAGCGTCCCTTTCCAGCCCCGCCCGGCCATGCCACATCCTGCCACATGAAAAGCTCCGCTGGACCCCAGCTGACCCTCGCCGCGGGCGAGTCCCGCTCCGCCCTGCAAACCATCGGCTCGCTGCTGCCCTATCTCTGGCCGCGCGACGACATGGTGGCGCGCTTCCGCGTGGTGGTGGCCGCCATCTTCCTGGTCTGCGCCAAGCTCGCCCTGGTCTGGGTGCCCGTGGTCTACAGCTGGGCGGTGGATGCGCTGGTGCCCACGGCCGGGGGCGCCGCCGCCATCGTGGCCGTGCCGATGGCCCTGATCGTCGGCTACGGCCTGCTGCGCGTGGCCGCCAGCGGCTTCGGCGAAATGCGCGATGCCATCTTCGCCGCCGTGCAGCAGCGCACCGTGCGCCGCATCGCGCTGCAAACCTTCCAGCACCTGCACCGCCTCTCCCTGCGCTTCCACCTCGACCGCCAGACCGGCGGCCTCTCCCGCTCCATCGAGCGCGGCACGGTGGGCATCGAGCAGGTGCTGCGCCTGGCCGTGTTCAACGTGCTGCCGACATTGTTCGAGGTGCTGCTGGTCGTCGGCATCCTCTGGTACGTGTTCGACTGGCGCTTCGCCAGCGTCACCCTGGTCGCCGTCGGCCTCTACCTCACCTTCACCCTGCTGTTCTCCAACGTGCGCGTGCGCATCCGCCGCCGCATGAACGCCACCGACAGCGAGGCGCAGTCCAAGGCCGTCGACAGCCTGCTGAACTACGAAACCGTCAAATACTTCGGCAACGAGCCGCACGAGGCCCGCCGCTTCGACGAAGCCTGGGCCCATTACGAGCGCGCCGCCGTGCGCAACCAGGTCACGCTCAACATCCTCAACCTCGGCCAGGCCGTCATCATCGCCGCGGGGCTCTCGCTGGTGATGCTCATGGCCGCCCAGGGCGTGGCCGATGGCAGCATGACGGTGGGCAAGTTCGTGCTGGTGAACACCTACCTGATGCAGCTCTACCAGCCGCTCAACATGCTCGGCTTCGTCTATCGCGAGATCAAGCAGGGCCTGACCGACATGGAGCAGCTGTTCCGCCTGCTCTCGCTCAACCAGGAAGTGGCCGACAAGCCCGGCGCCCCCGCCCTGGCGCCCCCCGCCTCCGGCCGCCAGGGCGAAGTGGTGTTCGAGGATGTGCGCTTCGGCTACCAGCCGGAACGCGAGATCCTCAAGGGCCTCACCCTGCGCGTGCCCACCGGCGGCCGCCTGGCCATCGTCGGCCCCACCGGCGCCGGCAAGTCCACCATCAGCCGCCTGCTGTTCCGCTTCTACGATGTCACTCACGGCGCCATCCGGATCGACGGGCAGGACATCCGCGACATCAAGCAGGACAGCCTGCGCGCCGCCATCGGCGTGGTCCCGCAGGATACCGTGCTGTTCAACGACACCATCCGCTACAACATCGCCTATGGCCGCCCCGGCGCCACGCAAGACCAGATCGAGCACGCCGCCCGCTTGGCCCAGGTGCATGATTTCGTCCTCCGCCTGCCCGACGGCTACGACACCCGCGTGGGCGAACGCGGCCTCAAGCTCTCCGGCGGCGAAAAGCAGCGCGTGGCCATCGCCCGCACCATCCTGAAAGACCCGCCCATCCTGATCCTCGATGAAGCCACCAGCGCGCTGGACACAAGCACGGAGCAGGACATCCAGGCCGCGCTCCGCGCCGTCTCCAGCACCCGCACCACCCTCACCATCGCCCACCGCCTCTCCACCGTGGTGGATGCCGACGAGATCATCGTCCTGAACGAAGGCCGCGTGGTGGAACGTGGCCGCCACGCAGAGCTGGTGGCACTCGGCGGCACCTATGCCCACATGTGGGCGATGCAGGCGGAACAGCAGGCAGAAGAAGCGCCGGCAAAGTAGCTTCCCTTCGCGCCCCGCCTGCCGCATACCGCCTTCACGACAGGAGAGAACGACCCATGTCCCAGCACGACGACGGCTTCGACGAGGCCGGCGCCCCCGCCGACCTGAGCCACGCCGGCGCGGTGGTGGACAAGGCGATCGAATACATGGCCAGCCAGAACATCGGCGAACTCGCCATCGCCTCCGCCCTGCTCGGCGGCGCCATGGGCATGCTCTCGCGCGCCCTCTCGGAAGATGCCGTGATCCAGGTGCTCAACAACGCCATCGCCTCGGTGCGGGCGGGCGAACTGCGCAATCGGGATCACTGAAGGAAGTCTTCTTTTTCTGAAGAAAAAGAAGCAAAAAGACTTTTATATATTGCGCCCGGGTGGACCACCCGGCACGCACACCAGTCAGAAAAGTTTTTTGGTTCTTTTTTTCAAAAAAGAACCGCTTATCTTTTTGTGACTTTCTCTTCCAGCAGCGCCCAAACCTCCTCCGCGCTGCCGGCAAAGTCGAACAGCGCCAGGTCCTTCGGGCTGATCAGCCCTTCCTCCGCCAGCGCCTCGAAGTTGATCACCCGCCGCCAGTAGCCTTCGTCGAACAGCACGATCGGCACCGGGCGCATCTTGTGCGTCTGCGTCAGGGTCAGGATCTCGAACAGCTCGTCGAAGGTGCCGAACCCGCCTGGGAACACCACCAGCGCATTGGCCCGCATCGCCAGGTGCATCTTGCGCATCGCGAAATAGTGGAAGCGGAAGGCCAGTTCCGGCGTGATGTAGCGGTTCGGCTGCTGCTCCATCGGCAGGGTGATGTTGAAGCCGATGCTCGGCGCCCCGGCCTCCTGCGCGCCGCGATTCGCCGCTTCCATGATCCCGGCGCCGCCGCCGGTGGCGATCACGTTGTCATGCCAGCGCTCCCGCGGCGCCAGCGCCCCGCCGCGCTCGGAGGCGATGCGGCCGAAATCGCGCGCCGCCTGGTACCACGCCACCTGCCGCCGCAGCCGCGCCACCACCTCCTTGTCCGCCTCGGTGTGGGTGGACAGTTCCGCGGCGGCGAGCTGCTCCGGGGAGGCCACGCGCGCACTGCCGAACACGATGATGGTGCTGCGCACGCCCCAGTCGCGCAGCAGCAGGTCCGCCTTGGCGTATTCCAGGGCGAAGCGCATCGCGCGCATTTCCTCGCGCAGCAGGAACTCGCTGTCCTGGGCCGGCAACCGGTAGCTGGGCGAGCGCAGCTGCGGGCTGTCGTTCGGGTCGATCAGGTCCATGCGGGTCTCCTCCGGCGCAGGGTTGTCCGGCGTGGCCTGGCGCGCAACCCACCGGCATGCGCCCGCGTTTCCCCGCCATGCCGACAAGCAGGAGAATGCAATGACGCGCGCCGGGCGCTGGCTCATCGTCGCAGGCGGCGCCGTGGCGCTGCTGGGTCTTGGCGTGGCCACGGCACCGCGGTGGCTGCGGCCCATCCTCGCCGGCCGCGTCTCCGCCGCGCTGGGCCGCACCGTCACCATCGAACGGCTTGAAATCCGCTCCTGGCACCCGCCGCATGTGGTTCTGCACGGATTGCGCGTCGCGAGCCCGCCGGAGCTGGCCGTGCTCGCCCCCGACTTCGCCACCGCGCGGGAGCCCGCCCTCACACTGGATCTCGCCCCGGTCTGGCGCGGCGGCCTGGCCAACCTGCCGGAGGTCGCCTTCACCGGCCTGCGCGTGACCGCAGTGGAAGCACCGGACGGCGCCAACAACTTCACCTTCACCGTCTCCGGCACCGGCGGCGGCGGCCTGCCGCGCATCGGCACGGTGCGGATCGCGGACAGCACCGTGGAACTGAACCTGGCCCGCCGCCAGGTGCAGGCCCAGGTCGCGCTGGCCACGGAGGCCGATGGCGCCATCGTCGCCGACCTCCAGGGCCAGTACGCCGGCCAGCCCGTTACCGGTCGCACCCGCGGCGCCCCGGCCACCGGCCTGGCCGATGCCACCGTGCCCTACGCCGTGGAAGCGCAGCTCGACAGCGGCAGCGCCCGCCTGCGCGCCACCGGCACCATCGCCGGCCCGCTGCAACCCGCCGCGGCACAGCTCCAGGTGGAGCTATCCGGCACCGACCTGCAGGGCCTGCAGGCCCTCACCGGCATCCCCTTCCCACCCACGCCCCCGTTCAGCCTGGCCGGCGCCGCCACCTTCGCGGGCGGGATCGCCAAGCTGGACGGGCTGCAGGGCCGCCTCGGCAGCAGCGATCTGCACGGCGACCTCGCGCTGGATCTGCGCGCCGAGCGCCCCATCCTCTCCGGCACCTTGGCCTCCGCAAGGCTGGACCCGCAGGACCTCGCCGGTTTCATCGGCTCCCAGCCCGGCCGCGCTACCACGCCCGGCATCACCCCGGCCCAGCGCCAGGCCATCGCCCGGGCGGAGGCGAACCCGCGCCTGATCCCCAACATCCCGATGGACCTCCCGCGCATCCAGGCGGCCGATTTCCACATCGCCTACCGGGCAGAGCGCGTACTTGGCACCTGGGCGCCGTTCGATTCCATCGCCACGAAGCTGGATATCGAGCAGGGCCATATCCGCGTCACTGATCTTCGCCTCGCCGTCGGCCGCGGCGCCATCACCGGCACCATCGACATGGTGCCCGCCGAAGCCGGCATGCGCACCCGCGCCGAGCTCCAGCTCCAGCGCCTGGAACTGCGCCGCCTGCTCGATTCCGCCGGCGATATCTTCCAGGGCAACGGCCTGATCGGCGGGCGCGTCGAGGTCGATTCCGTCGGCCGCTCACTGGCCGAGATCCTGCAGCGCGGTACCGGCCGCCTCACCTTCGTCATGGCCGGCGGCTCCATGAGCCAGCTGGTGGTCGATCTGTCGGGCCTGCAACTGGGTGAAGCCCTGCTCTCCAGCCTCGGCCTGCCAGACCAGACCAGGGTGCGCTGCCTGATCGGCGACCTCGCCCTCGGCCGCGGCGCCCTGGCCACCCGCACCCTGCTGCTGGACACCGAGGGCGACCGCACCACCATCCAGGGCAGCCTGGACCTGCGCACGGAAACCCTCTCCGCGGTGCTGCGCACCCAGGCCAAGCATTTCACCATCGGAACACTCGCCACGCCGATCCTGATCGGCGGCACGCTAAAACGCCCGCACTTCGCGCCAGAAGGCAGGGAATTGGCGGTCCGCGGCGCCGCCGCCGTCGGCCTCGGTCTGCTGCTCGCCCCCGCCGCGCTGCTGCCCACCATCCAGCTCGGCATCGGTGAGGACAACGCCTGCGCCGCCATCGCCCGCGAACCCGCCGCGCGGCCAAGGGAACCATGAAGGCGAGGCCGGCATTGCTGGTCGCGTCGGCGTTTCAACCCGCGTAGCAACGCGAAACCGGAGTGCGCAACATGAGCGACAATGAACCCCAAGGCACCCAGGAACGCCGCGGCGAACAGCCGGCGAGCACTTGGCAGCAGACCGGCGCCGAGATGGCCGGAGAGGCAAAGGACGGCGTGGAGCGCGTGGCCACCACGGTGCGAGACGCCGCCGCCAGCGCCCGCGACACCATCGCCACCCGCGGCAGCCAGGCCATTGAAAGCACGGGCCAGATGGTGCGCGACCAGCCCATGACAGCGCTCGCCGTCACCGGCCTGGCCTGCTTCGCGATCGGCATGATGATCGGGCGAGGGCGCTACTGAAGCAAGGATTCTTCTTTTTCTGAAGAAAAAGAAGCAAAAAGATTTTTATGAATGGCACCCGCCTCTCCCTCAGGAGGCAGGTGCGAAGTATCAAAGGTTTTTTGGTTCTTTCTTTCAAAAAAAGAACCACTTTCTTTCTTACGCCAAAGCCCGCTGCAGGCTCTCCACCAGCCGGTCCACTTCCTCCAGCGTGTTGTAATGAACCATGGAGGCGCGCACCACGCCGTTGCCCTCCAGCAGCCCCAGCCGCTCCACCAGCCGGCGCGAGTGGAAATCGCCGAAACGGATGCCGATCGGGTCCTGGTCCACCGCCGCCACGATCGCAGCCGAATCCCGCCCGGCCACCTTGAACGCGATCGTCGGCACCCGCACCGCCGCGTCGGAGGTCCGCTCGCCGATCACCCGGATGTCGTTGCGGCTGCGCAGGAACCCCAGCAGCCGCTCCGCCAGCGCCGCCTCATGCGCCGCGATGTCGCCGAAGCCGCGCTCCAGCGCCGCCCTTCCGGTGCCGCCGCCGAGCGATTCCAGGTAGTCCACAATCCCCGCGGCGCCCCAGGCCCCCTCATAGCTCGGGTTGCCCGGCTCCAGCTTGGCCGGCACCTTCTCGCGCCCGTAGAACCAGTGGTACAGCCCGTCCAGCTCCAACAGCTTTTCGTGCTTGCCATACATCACCGCGAAATGCGGCCCGTACGTCTTGTAGAAGCTGAAGATGTAGTAATCGACATCCCAGCCCGCCACATCCAGCGCCCGGTGCGGCGCATAGGCCACCGCATCCACCACCAGCTCCGCCCCGGCCGCATGCACCCGCCGCGCGATCTCCGCCACCGGCATGATCGTGCCCAGGATGTTGCTGGCATGGGTCACCGCCACCAGCCGCGTGCGCGGCCCCAGCAGCGCATCCAGGTCCGCCAGGTCCGGCCGCATCGTCTCGGGGTTGATGCGCCATTCGCGCACCACCACGCCCGCCTTCTCCAGCGCGCGCCACGGGCCGATGTTGGACTCGTGGTCGAAATCCGTCACCACCACCTCGTCACCGGGCTGCAGGCGAGAGGCCATGGCCTTGGCCAGGAACTGCGCCAGCACGGTGGTGGAAGGCCCGAACACCACCTCCTCCGGCCGCCGCGCGCCGATCCACGTCGCCACCCGTGCCCGCGCCTCCGCCAGCCGGGCCGAGGCCCGCTGCGAGTGGGCATAGCTCGCCCCGGTCTGCACGCTGGTCGTCAGCAGGTAGTCGGCCACCCGCTCCGCCACCCCGCGCAGCACCAGCGAACCGCCGGCATTGTCGAAATAGGCAAACCCGTCGGCCAGCGCCGGGAAGCAGGAACGCACATGGGCAAGATCAAGCGGCATCGGAAATCCTTTCGCAGGCCACGCGAAAGGTAGCGCAATGCAGGCGCATCGCAATCAGGGGGGGGCAATCAGGGGGCTGCAATCAGCCCCGATGCGGTTGCCCGGCGAAGCGCACCGGGGCGCCGGGATCATCCCAATGATCGCGGATCGGCACAGGCACCACGGGCCGCTCCGGCGCGTCCTGGGCAAAGCCGGTGCGATGCTGCCCCCAATCCCACCGGGACCGCTCCTGCCACGCCTCCTCAGGCGCCTCCGCCTGGGCCGGCACCGGCCCGGCCAGCAGAAGCAAGCCCAGCGCGATCAGGCCGAGAAAGGGTTGGGCGATGGCAGGTCTCCTTGCCGCACAGGCAAGGCAAACGCGGCAGGTGCCATTCCGTTGGCGGCCGTTCCGCCCCCGGCAAGCCGCGCCTCACCAAGGCACCGCCGCGCCCTCCGGTTCCCACGCCGCAGGGAGACGCCGCCATGCCGAAAGCATCACACACGTGTCACGTTGGCATAACGCTTGCAAAGACCCCAGCACCGGCGGATTTCACCCCGGCGCCCAAAACTGCCACTGCCTTGCCAGACCCTGCCTTTCCACAACGCTGCGTTTCAGCACCACCTGTTTGATCCGGGCGACGCCAGGGTGACCCCGCAAGGGGCACCCTGGTTCCCCCACCCGGCCCCTCGCATCCACTACCCGCCGTCCTAAGCTCTTCGCTTTTATCCCAGCACTTTCAAGATCTTGCCCTAAAGGATACCCGCATGCGCCGTCTTCCCACCTCCGCGCTGCCGCCCCCCGCCATTCTCAGCCGTGAAATCGCCGACGCCGCCGACGAATTGGCCTGCCGCATCGACCACGGCGAATTCGACGACCTGGACGAAAGCCAGATGGCCGATCTGCGCATGCTCTCCGCCCAGATGGCCCAATGGGCCGAATACGCCCAGGCGATCGAGGAGCGGCTTGCCCTCGCGCACGGCACTGTAACAGCCAGCCATCCGAGCATTGCATTCTGCAACTGAGCCAGCGTGAATCCCCGCCGCGCTGATTTGCGTCGCATTTTGCAAGTGTAACCGCCGCTTGCCAGGGATTGCCGCCCAGCCCGTCACGCCCGACACTGGATCGAAATCCAGGAGGAACATGGCATGGCCGCAAGCTGGCAGAATCAGGTCGCCCTCGTCACCGGCGGCGCCCGCGGCATCGGCCGCGCCACCGTCCGCCGCCTCGCCGCCTCGGGCTGCGCCGTGGCCATCAACTACACCACCCGGCCCGACGCGGCCGAGGAACTCGCCGCCGAGGTGAAGGCCGCCGGCGGCCAGGCCATCACCGTCGGCGCCGACGTGGCCGACCAGGCCGCCGTACAGGCCATGGTCGCCCGCACGGAAGCCGAACTCGGCCCGGTCACCATCCTGGTCAACAACGCCGGCATCGGCTGGCCCGCCACGCTGGAAAGCTGGGAGCCCGAAGGCTTCGCCCGCTTGCGCGCCGTCAACGTGGATGGCGTCATCCACGGCGTGCGCGCCGTCATGGCCGGCATGAAGGCCCGCCGCTACGGCCGCATCGTCAACATTTCCTCGGTCGCCTCCTTCGGCAACACCGGCTTCGTCGGCAACCACTTCTATGCCTCCACCAAGGCCGAAGTGAACCTGCTCACCCGCCGCTTCGCCTATGAACTCGGCCAGCACGGCATCACCGTGAACGCCGTCGCCCCCGGCCTCACCCGCTCGGACATGACGCAAGGCAAGCGCAGCGCGGAGGAATGGGCCGAAACCACCGCCGCCTTCAGCAAGATCACCATCCTCGGCCGCGTCGGCGAACCCGACGAAATCGCCGCCGCCGTGGCGTTCCTCGCCTCGCCCGATGCCAGCTTTGTCACGGCGCAAGTGCTGACAGCCGATGGCGGGCGGACGGATTACATCGGACACTAATGCCAACCTCCGCAACCACCGACCCATCACCCCCCGTCATTGCGGGCGTAGCGAAGCAATCCAGTTCCTATCCTCCGCCGTAACACCGGTCATTGATTGTGCTCGCCAGCGCAAGAGAGCGGTTCTTTTTTGAAAAAAAGAACCAAAAAACTTTTATAACTGCGCGGCCAAGCCGCTCGGTCTTCCCCACGGAGGACCGGGCGCGTCGCAGCGCAAACGAATAAAGTCTTTTTGCTTCTTTTTCTTCAGAAAAAGAAGGCCTTCCTTTCCTTCACGAACCCCAAAGAAAATTCTCCCACACCCCTTGCACCGCTAACGTTGGTGAATTATATTCACGTTCATGACCCAGGCACCTCCCTCCCTGGCCCAGCACTTCGCCGGCATGGCTGCCGCGATTGGCTCGACGGCCCAAGCTCGCGCATGGCGCGGGGAGGTGGCGCACGCCCTGATTCTGGCCTGGATCGCCGCCGTGCTGGGCTGCCTGACCATTCTGGCCGCCGCGTGGGAAGCCGGCCGCCAGGCCACCCACCCCGAAGACCGGCCCACCCGCACCCGCCGGGCCCGCGCGGCATACCCTGGCATCCCCACGCCCGAACTGCGCCCGCAGCCCGTGCACATGCCGGCCTTCCGCCCGGCACCCTCGCGCGCCCCACCCCGCCGCGCGCACCCGCCGCAGGTCCCGCATCCTTCGCAACCGCCCCCACCTGTCTTTCGGGCCTCCCCTGGCCCGCGCATCCGCACGCCCTTATTGTTCCGATATCGTAATCACACCCGAACGCCCCCGGCTTGCCCCCCACCGTCACTTCCCATACGAACATCCGCCCACCCGGAGCCTGCCGCCGCATGACCGACCGCCTGCGCATCGCCCATTGCGCCGACATCCATCTGGACGCCAGCGGCTACGGCCAGGCCCTGGGCGCGGAGGGCAGCGAATTCCACCGCCAAGCCTTCGCCAACGCGATCGAGGCGATGCTCGCCCACGACCCGCAGCTCTTTCTCCTGGCCGGCGACCTGTTCGACAGCAACCGCGCCACCCCGGCCACCATCGAATGGGCCATGGCCACGCTGGCGGCCATTCCCATCCCGGTGCTGATGATCCCCGGCAACCACGATTGCCTGGAAACCGGCTCCATCTACCACCGCTACGATTTCAACAGCCTGCCCAACGTCCAGTGCCTCCTGGCGCATGAGGGCGAAACCGTGACCGTCCCGCATTTGGATCTCGCCTGCTGGGGCCGCGGCATGGTGGAGCACAACCGCCTCTACGCCCCCCTGGGCGGCCTGCCGCCCCGCCCCGCCGGCGCGCGCTGGTACATCGCCATGGGCCACGGCCTGTTCGTGCCCCACGGCGGCGACACCGACCGCTCCTCGCCCATCCACGCCCGCGAGATCGACGCCAGCCCCTGCGACTACATCGCCCTCGGCCACCACCACGCCGCCATGGAAATCGGCGAAGACCGCACCCTGGCCGCCTTCGCCGGCTCCCCCACCGACAAGGTCGGCCGCGGCCCCACCTACATCATCTGCGACCTCGGCGAGGATGCCCCGCCGGCCGTCGTCGTCCACAAGGTCGAAAAGGGCTGGGCCTAGGAAAAGCCAGGCAAACCGCCAAGGCGCCAAGGACACCAAGGCAACGCCAAGAGGCCCTTGGCGCCTTGGCGGTTCCCTTGCTTAAGCCTTGGCCACCCGCCCCAGCCACGGCACCAGCGCCGCCAGGAAGCCCTTGGTGTTCTGCGAAGGCACCCCGTGCCCCGCCTTCTCCACCGTCACCAACTCGCCTTTCGGCAGCGCGTCCCGCAGCCGCTCCGCCGCGTCGGGCGCCAGGATGTTGCTCGTCTCGCCCCGCACCACCAGCACCGGCAGGTCGAACCTGCCGCAATCCTCCAGCGTCACGCTGTCCCCGGGCTTCTGGCCCGGCCGCAGCCCCAGCCGGCGCGGGGTGGCGTCGCACTTGCTGATGTACTTGCCGTCCACCCGCTCGAACATGTTGTACTTCACCGTGCGTTCGATGTGCTCGCGCGGACGGTACGGATCGTATTTCCGCACGTTCTCGATGAAGTGCTCCAGATTGTCGAACTCGTTGTTGGCCGCCACGAACCCCGCGATCTGCGCCCGCCCGGCATCGGAGATCTCCGGCCCGATATCCACGATGCACAGTGCCGCCATGCAGCCGGCATGGTCGCGCGCCAGCAGCATCCCGTTGCGCCCGCCCATCGAATGCCCCACCACAATCGGGGAGCCGCCGCCGACCGCCGCCAGGAACGCCGCCGCATCCTGTGCCATCGCCCCGCCGGAATAGTCCACGTCCCGCGCCCACTCGCTGTCGCCATGCCCGCGCTGGTCCAGCGCCAGCACGCGGTAGTTCTTCGCCAGGTACAGGCTCACCAGATCCCAGGAATGCGCCTGCTGGTGCCCGCCATGCAGCAGCACCACCGTGGGCGCGCCGGCCCGGCCCCATTCCAGGTAATGGAAGCGATGCCCGCGCAGCACGATGTTGCGGGAGGCATAGGGCACCGCGGGATCATGCTCGATCCCCAGATCGCCCGCTGATGTCAGCAGGCTGCGGAACTCGTCCGTCCCGGTCATGTCGAAGGCATCGCTGCCGGGGGCGGAGATATTCAGGTTCATGGCGTGGTCCCGCTGGTCGTTTCCCACTGCGACCATAGGGCGGGATTCATCGCGATGTCACCGTACCGCGGTTCAGCTGCAACACAGCGCCGCTAGACAGGCCCCGCTCGCATCGGGCCGTCAAAGGGGAACTCGCAATGTCCGGCATCTCCCGCCGCACCGCGCTGCGCGCCGCCTGGGGCACCATCGCCGCAGCCCCAGTGCTGGCCACCGCACTCGCCAGCCGCGCCCAGGGGCCAGACTCCCGCCCCACCCTCACCATCGGCGTGCAATCCTCCCTGCGCAGCCTGGAGCCGATGCGCGAGTTCTCCAACGTCTCCTGGCGCATCGGCTACAACATGTTCGAGGGCCTGCTGGCGGTCGATTACAAGGACGGGCTGAAGCTCAAGCCCCGCCTCGCCCAGTCCTACCGCCGCCTCTCGCCCACCATGGTGGAGTTCACCCTCAAGGAAGGCGTCCGCTTCCACGATGGCGGCCTGCTCACCGCCGAGGACGTCGCCTTCTCCTTCGGCCCCGAGCGCTTCAGCGGCGAGAAAGCCCCCGGCGGCCCGATCGGCCGCATCTTCGTCGGCACCATCGCCCACGCCGAAGCCGTCGATGCCCGCACCGTCCGCATCGCCACCCGCACCACCGACCCGCTGCTGGAACAGCGCCTGGCCGGCTGGGGCGGGCAGATCATCAGCAAAGCCGCCTACCTCGCCGCCCCCAGCTTCGAAGCCTGGGAACGCGCCCCCGTCGGCACCGGCCCCTACAAGGCCAAGGAACTGCGCATCGACGTACGCTGCGTGATCGAATCGCACGACGCCTATCACGGCGGCCGCCCCCCGGCGCGCGAGATCGCCTTCCGCGTCATGCCCGAAACCGGCGCCCGCGTGGCTGCCCTGGCCACCGGCGAGGTGGACCTGATCACCGAATTGCCGATGGACCAGATGGGCCAGGTGAACGCCATGCCCGGCCGCGAGGCCATCGGCGGCCCGATCCTGAACTTCCGCGTGCTGGTGTTCGACAAGAACCACCCGGTGCTGGCCGATGCCCGCATCCGCCGCGCGCTGGCCGTTTCGATCGACCGCAAGATGATCGCGGAATCGCTCTACCACGGCGCCACCCGCGCCACCGCCGCCTACCAGCACCCCGCCTTCGGCCCGCTGCACGACCCCGCCCGCATCGGCACCACCTTCGATCCCGACCTGGCCCGCCGCCTGCTGAGGGAGGCCGGCTACAAAGGGGAGCCGATCCCGTACCGCACCCACCCCGGCTACTACACGCTCCAACTTCCTACCGCGCAGGTGCTGCAGGAGATGTGGAAGGCCGTGGGCCTGAACGTGCAGCTGGAGGTGAAGGAGAACTGGACCCAGATCTTCGCCCCCGAAGGCCGCGGCATCCGCGACTGGTCCAACTCCGTGCTGTTCCAGGACCCCGCCGGCGCGCTCTCGCGCCTGTACGGCCCGCGCGGGCCGGTGCAGGGCAGCTACAAGGAATGGACCAACGCCGCCTTCAACGCCGACTGCGACATCCTGGAAACCAACCTCGACGTCGCTGAGCGCCGTGCCGCCTTCGCCCGCATGCAGGACGTCTACGAAACCGCCGACCCGCCGGGCACCGTGCTGCACGACCTGGTGATGCTGTACGGCAAGAAGAAATCGATCGCCTGGCAGCCCTACCCGGCCGAGTTCATGGATTTCGGCCCGGGCAACCTCTCCTTCGCAACCGCCTGAGGTCTTTCCCCATGAGCAATGGCAACCTGGGGGTGGGCCTTTCCATCCCCGTGACCCACCCGAAATACGCCGATCTCGGCGCCAGCATCGACAACGCGCTCGCCGCCGGCGTGGGCATCGTGGAGCTGCCGCTGCACTGGCTCGATGTGATCGTCGGCGCCCATGTGCTGAAGCCGCGCGTGGCCGAGGTGGCGAAGATCGTCGCCGACCGGCCGGTGCGCACCACGCTGCACGGCCATCTCGGCATCAACCTGATGGAAGAACCGCATTTGCTGGCCCTGCACACCGATGTGCTGAAGGCCAATATCGAGGTGGCCCAGGCGGTCGGCGCCATGCACCTGGTGATCCATGCCGGCTTCGCCCGCCAGATGCAGCAGGCCGCGATCGAGCGCGCCTATGACCGCCAGCGCGAGGCGCTCGCCGCCATCGCGCCGCTGGCCGAAGCGGCCGGCGTGGTGGTGTGCGTGGAATGCATCTTCACCTACGACCGCGAACGCCACCACCCGCTGCCCTCACGCCTCGCGGCCGAACTCGCATTGATCGACCACAACTTCATCCGGGCCACCTTCGATTTCAGCCATGGCTATATCCACTCCACCCTGAACGGCGCCGACTTCGTGGCCGAGGCCCAGGCCCTGGCGCCGTTTTCCAAGCACCTGCACCTGCACGACAGCTTCGGCCGGCCGAAGGATTTCTGGACATACACCCAAACCGAAGACCTCGCCTTCGGCGCCGGCGACCTGCACCTGCCGCTCGGCTGGGGCGACATTCCGTGGAAGCAGATCGCGGAGACCTGCACCTTCCCCAAGGGCGTGGTAGGCGATATCGAACTGCAGCAGCGCTTCTGGTCCGAACTGCCGGAGACGATCCGGCTGGCCAGGGAGTTCACCGAGTCGCTCAGGACCCAGTAAGACTCTTCTTTTTGTGAACAAAAAGAAGCAAAAAAACTTTCTGACTTTGCGCCTTGGGCTTTTCCCCGCCGCTGCGTAGGCTGCCGGGAAAACGCCCTGGAGCCGCCCATGACTGCCCCCACCGCCGGCCGCCGCCTGTTCCTGGAACTGCTGAAGCAGGAGGGGGTGCGCGTGATGTTCGGCAACCCCGGCACCACCGAGTTGCCGCTGATGGATGCGCTCGCGGGCGAGGATGAGATCCGCTACGTGCTGGCGCTGCAGGAATCGCTGGTGATGGCGATGGCCGATGGCTACGCCCGTGCCTCCGGCACGCTGGGCGTGGCGAACGTGCACGTCGCCCCCGGCCTCGGCAATGCGATGGGCATGCTGTTCGATGCCCACAAGGCCGGCTCGCCGGTGTTGCTCACCGCCGGGCAGCAGGCGCAGGGCTTCGGCATCACCGAGCCGAACCTCTATGCCGAGCTGCCGCCGATGGCGCAGCCCTTCGTGAAATACGCCGTGGAAGCCCGCCGCGCCCAGGACCTGCCGCGGCTGATCCACCGCGCCGCCAAGACCGCGCTGGCCCCGCCGACCGGGCCGGTGTTCGTCTCCCTGCCGGTGGACGTGATGAACGCGGAGGCCACGATCGGCCTCGGCACCCCCAGCCGCATCGCCCCGCGCATCGCCGCCGATGCCGCGGAGATCGCCAAGGCCGCCAAGCTGCTCGCCGCTGCCAAAAGTCCGGTGATCATCGCCGGTGACTGCGTGGCGCAATCGGGGGCGGCGGCCGAGCTGGTGGCGCTGGCCGAAGCGCTCGGCGCGCCGGTATGGCTGGAAGGCGAGCCCACCACCCTGCCCTTCCCGCCGGCACATCCGCTGTTCCGCGGGCCGATCACCCGCCTCGGCCACTGGATCAACAATATGCTCAGCCCGCACGACCTGCTGCTTTCGGTGGGGGCGGACATGTTCACCCTGTCCCTGCCGCCGGAGATCGAGCCGCTGCCGGAGGGGATCAAGGTGATCCACATGGACACCAACCCGTGGGAGCTGGCGAAGAACTTCCCCACCGATGCCGCGCTGTTCGGCGACCCGCTGCCCACCCTGCCGGCACTGACCGCGGCAATGAACGCCGCCATGGGGGCGGACGGCATCGCCCGGGCGCAGGCAAGGCGCGGCGAGGTGGCTGCCGCGGTGGCCGCCGACCTCGCCAAGTTGACGGCGCAGGCGGAGGCGCTGATGGACCGCTCGCCGATCGCGCCGTTGGCGCTGATGAAAGCGCTGGGGGACACGTTGCCGACCGAGGCGGTGCTGGTGGATGAGAGCATTTCCTCCGGCGCCGGCATGTTCCAGTTCCTGCGCAACGCCCAGCCGGGCGGCCTGTATGGCAACCGCGGCGGCGGTATCGGCTGGGGGCTGCCGGGTGCGGTGGGCGTGCAGCTTGCGCTGCCCGAGCGCCGCGTGGTGGCGGTGATCGGCGATGGCAGTGCGATGTATTCCATCCAGGCGCTGTGGACGGCGGCGCATGAGAAGCTGCCGATGGTCTTCGTGATCCTGAACAACCGGTCCTACCGCATCCTGAAGCAGCGCCTCTCGGCCACCCAGGGCACCGCCGCGCAGCGTGGACGCTACGTGGGCATGGAGCTGTCGGAGCCGGCCATCGACTTCGCCGGCCTCGCCCGGTCCCTCGGCGTGGCGGCGGAGCGGGTGGAGACGATCCCGGCCTTCATTGCCGCGCTGAAGAAGGGCCTGACCGGCGATGGGCCGCTGCTGATCGACGCGGCGACGGAATCGACCTTCCAGTAGGGGATTGCACTGGACTCCATACCAACCGGTTGGTATGGAATTTGGCATGGATGGCACCACCCAACCCGATGCTCGCACACGCCTGCTTCAGGCCGCCTTGCGGCTGGTGCGGATGAAGGGGTGGGCGGCGACCTCGGTGGATGAGTTGTGCCTGGCCGCCGGGATCACCAAGGGCAGCTTCTTCCACCACTTCAAGACCAAGGAGGCCCTGGGCGTGGCCGCCGCCACGCACTGGGGCCGTTCCACCACCGCGATGTTTGCCGCGGCGCCCTACCATGCGCCCGCCGATCCCGCCGAGCGCGTGGTGGCCTATATTGATTTCCGCGCGGCGCTGCTGGGCGAGGACCTGGCTGCCTGCACCTGTTTCGCCGGCACGCTGGTGCAGGAGACCTGGGCGAGCAGCCCGGCGATGCGCGAAGCCTGCGGGGACGCCATCACCGGCCATGCCGCCACGCTGGAGGCGGATATCGAGGCGGCCCGGCCGCCCGGCGCGGACTGGGATGCGGCGAGCCTGGCCTTGTTCACGCAGACGGTGCTGCAGGGGGCCTTCGTGCTCGCCAAGGCGACCGGAACGATCGAGACGGCGCGGGGCCAGGTGGCGCATCTGCGGCGGTATGTCGGCATGCTCCTGCAGGGGGAACGGTGATGGACAGGTCGTACGGCTGGGTCGTGGTGGCCGCGGGGATCGCCATTACCTGCCTGGGGATGGGCGGCGTGCTGGCGCTGGGGGTGTTCCTGCCACCGCTGGAGGCCGCCGAGGGCTGGACGCGTACGCAGGTGGCCACTGCCTCCATGTTCGCGTTCCTGGCGATGGGCGTGGCCGGGTTCGGCTGGGGCGCGCTGTCTGACCGGTGGGGCACGCGCAGGGTGGTGCTGGCTGGTGGCGCGATCCAGGGGCTGGGCCTGGTGCTGGCCGGGAAGGCCGGGTCGGTGCTGGAACTGCAACTGGCGTTCGGTGTGCTCGGCGGGATCGGGGCGGGCGCCTACATGGCGCCGCTGACCGCCTCTGCCTCGCGCTGGTTCGAACGCAACCGCGGGCTCGCCGTGGCGCTGGTAACGGCGGGCATGGGGATGGGCACCCTGGTGACGGCGCCGCTGGCGACCTGGCTGATCGCGGCCTATGGCTGGCGCATGGCCTTCACCGTGCTGGGGCTGATGGTGTGGGCGGTGGTGTTGCCGATGGCGCTGCTGTTGCGCGCGCCGCCGGTGGTGGCCGCTTCAGGGCCGGCCGGGGGTGGGATGACGGCGGGTGCGGCACTGCGTTCGCCGGCGCTGCTGGCCGTGGCCTTCACCTATTTCTGCTGCTGTGCCGCGCATTCCGGGCCGATCTTCCACATGGTGAGCTATGCGGTGGATTGCGGCATCGCGCCGATGACGGCGGCCACGCTGCTGGGCGCGCAGGGGCTGGCCGGCGTGGCCGGACGGATCGGCGGCGGCATGGTGGCGGATCGGCTGGGCGAGAAGCCGACCATCCTGATGGCGCTGCTGCTGCAGGCCAGCGCGATTGCCGCCTATGTGACCATCAGCGCGCCGACGCAGTTCCTGCTGTTGGGCATGGTGTTCGGCCTGTCCTATGGCGCGGTGATGCCGCTGTATGCCGTGCTGGTGCGCAACTGGTTTGGGCCTGCGGTGATGGGCACGGCCTTCGGCGCGGTGAGCATGGCGGCGACCTTCGGCATGGCCACCGGGCCGGTGATCGGCGGCTGGCTGCGCGGGATCGGCGGCGACTATCTGTGGATGTATGCCGCCTCGGCCGCGATCGGGCTGGGGGCGCTGCTGATCGCCACCACCTTCCGTGCGCCCGCAGCCCCGGTGCTGCGAGCCGCCTGATCGGGGCCAGGGCGGGCTGCGAGGAATGGCGGGCGCGCGATGCCGTGAGCGCGGCGCACGGGGCAGACGCGATCGCCTCCACCGACATGCTGCTGGACATTGCGCCGCTGGGGCGCAACGAAAGCGGGCCGCAACCGATGGCCTGGGTGTGGCACCATGACCGCTATGCGGAACCGCAGGCCAGGAGCTGTTGCTGCACGTGAAGACCGTCGTTGCTCTCCTCGGCCTGCTGGCCGCTACCTCTCCCGCGCTGGCGCAGGAAAAGCCCTGCTCCGCGCCGCCGGTGCGCAGCCTGCTGCCGGGCGGGCCTGGCTATGTCTATCCGGAGCTGAAGGCGCAGACGCTCGTGCAAGGCCAGGGGGCGGCACGGGTGCAGTGGGTGGCGGCAAGCTGGTTCGGGCCGATGAACGGGCGGCTGACGGCGCTGGACTGCAAGGGTGCCGCGCTGGGCTCGGTGGAATCCGGCTATCTGCGGTCCATGAAGGCCGGACCGGCAGTGCCCGGGGTGGGCGCCACCGTGCTGGTGGAGGCGACCACGGGCACGGGCACCGGGTATCGCGAGGACATGGTGCGGCTGGTGGCGTTGGTGGATGGCGCGGCGAAGGTGTTGTGGGAGCAGGTGTCCTTGAAGAAGGACAGCGCGCAGCGCGGCTATGGCTATGAGGAGCGGTTCAGCTGGCGCCTTGCCCCCGATGGCGCGCGCATCGAGGTGACCGGCACGCGCCAGCAGGACGGCAAGCCGGGGCGTGCCGCCCTGCCGGCGACCAGCCAGTGCTGGAAACCGGCGGAGAAGGCGTTCGGGGGCTGCGGTTAGGCCGACGCCATCCCGGCACCGTGCGGTGCCAGCCGGGCGAACAGGTGCTCCTCGCCCTTCCTGGACGCGAAGAAGGGATACCGGGTGAGGACGCGTGGCGCCTGCTCGGCGTAGTCGACCATCATCAGGCCCAACGGCTTGAGCAGGGTGGGGTAGGGCCGCGGCGGGCAAACACGGCTGCAGTTCAATACCCGGCGGTAGAACGCCTCGTGCTCCTGGCGGACCGTCGCGGTGACGAAATCGGCGCCGAGATGGCCCGCGGCGATGAACGGCAGGCGGAGCACGCCGAGATGCAGGCCCGGGGTTTCCCGGCCGATCCCGGCATCAACGACGAAGCGGCTCGGGTCGATGAAGGCCTGCCCACGGCCCAGGACGGTGGCCAGGTGGTCCGGGAAGGCGGAGAGGGCGGGGCTGACGGGATCGCGCGGGCTGGCCAGATGGAGGCGGATGGACGCGGCCAGTTCGCCTTCGCGCCAGACGCCGAACAGCACCGCATTGCTGCTGGTGTCGAACGCGTCGGCGAGGGTGCCGGCATCGCTGGCGGCGATGCTGCCTTCGGCCAGATAGGCGTCGTAGCGCAGGCGGCAGATCGCCTCGTATTCCGCGGCATTGCGGCAGACGCGGTACTCCAGCGTGTCGATCAGGCTGTCGATGCGGCGGGCGTAGGAGTCCGCTGGGCCGGTGGTTGCCTGTGTCATGGCCGGCGGCCCCACAGGGCGGCTGGACGCGGCAGGAGCGCACCGGCCTGCCGGCGATAGGCGCGGTATTGCTCGGCCAGCGGTGAGGCGAGGAAGTGTGCCTCCTCCCGGCGGACGGCCGCGATGTAGAGCAGGATCATGGCCGTGGCGCCGGCCAGTACAAGGGGCGTGGGCGCGGCAATGGTGCAGGCAAGCCAATACAGGACGTAGGACGCGTAGAAGGGGTGGCGTATCCAGCGATAGGGTCCGTGGCGCAGCAGGGCGGTGGGTTCATCGGCACTGAAGGCCAGCGCCAGCCGGGCGCGCCGGGTTGCCGCGATGGCCCAGAGAAACAAGGCCAGCGCGGCGGCCATGAGGACAAGGGCCGTTGCGGCGGAGGGCGGGTGCGGGGGCAAACGCCACAGCTCAACCTCGACGGCGGCGAGGGCGAGGGTGCCCACGACGGAGATGGCGAGCATGCCGGGCGCTATCGTTCCCGGGCGGAAATGCCAGCGAACGGCCAGGGCGAAGGCGGCGAAGACCATGAATGCCGTGGCGGCAACGAGGTACGGCATTGGAAGACAAGCACTCCGAACAATATTATATCGGAATGTTATGGTAAAAGAATTTTATTGTCATCCTTTTTCGTTCCGCCACGCGAAGAATTGGCCTGCGCGGTACCTGGCCGCAGGTCAGCGACGTGGGCGTCCAGCCGGCGGGCGCTTCAGCCCTTGGCGGGCACCAGCGCCTGCACCCGCCCGGCCAACACCCCCAGCGTGAACGGCTTGTGCAGCAGTTGCGCGCCTTCGGGCAGCGGCGCGCCTGGGCCCAGGGCCGAGCCGGCGTAGCCGGTGATGAGCAGGATGGGCAAAGCGGGGTAAAGGGCGCGGGCGGCTTCGGCCAGTTGGCGGCCGTTCATGCCGCCGGGCAGGCCGATATCGGCCACCAGGATATCGGGCGCGGGGCCGGCGCGCAGCTTCTCCAGCCCCTCTGCCCCGGTGGCGGCCTGGTCCACGTGCCAGCCGAGGTCGCGCAGGGCCTCGGCCAGGGCTTCGCGGACCAGGGGTTCATCATCCACCAGCAGGGCGCGGGCCGCGCGGGGGCGGGGCGGGGTGGCCGGGAGGGCCGAGGCGGGGATGGGGGCGGGGCCGTCGGGCGCACAGGGCAGGTAGAGATGGAAGATCGCGCCCTGGCCCGGGGCGCTGACGGCGCGCAGCACGCCGCCGGACTGGGCCACGAAGCCCCAGACCTGGGACAGGCCCAGCCCGATGCCGCAGCCCGCCGGCCTGGTGGTGAAGAACGGATCGAAGGCGCGGGCCAGCACATCCTCCGACATGCCCGTGCCGGTATCCGCCATGGTGATGCAGACGAAACGGCCGGGGCGGGCGGTGGCGAAACCGACGAGCTGGGGCTTGGCCAGGCTGATGGTCTCAATGGTAACGGTGAGGGTGCCGCCGCCGCGCGGCAGCATGGCGTCGCGCGCGTTCAGGGCGAGGTTGACCAAGGCACTTTCGAGCTGGACGCGGTCGCACAGCATGGGCGCGCAGCCGGGCTCCGGGCGCAGCGCCAGGGCGATGTCGGGCCCCACCGTCTGGCGCAGCAGGCCCGCCATGTCTTGCAGCAGGGCATGGGGATCGACGGGCTGGGGCAGCAGGGTCTGGCGGCGGGAGAAGGCGAGCAGGCGCTGGGTGAGGCTGGCGGCGCGGTCGATGCCGCGCAGCACGCCATCGAGGTAGCGCAGCGCATCCTCCGGCCGGTTCTGCGCCAGGCGGCGGCGCATCAGCTCCACCCCGCTGGCGAAGCCCTGGAGCATGTTGTTGAAGTCGTGCGCGATGCCGCCGGTGAGCTGGCCGATGGCCTGCATCTTCTGCGCATGGCGCAGCGCATCCTCGGCCTGCTCGCGCTCGGCGATCAGCTGGCGCAGGCGGCGATTGGCCTCATCCGCGGCGTGCAGGCGCAGCTTGTGCTGGGTGAGGTCGGTGAGCACGCCGCAGAGCAACGTGCGGCCGTCGGCGCCGGTGAGCGGGTTGAGGGAGGCGAATATGGGCACCTCCACGCCATCGGTGCGCAGCAGGATGAGTTCGCCGCGGCCGCCGGTGCGGGCGGACTGGGCGAGCAGGCGGCGCCAGGCAGGGCCGTCGCATGGGGCGATGAAGGCGGCGAGGTTCTGGCCGAGCACCTGGCCGGGCGGCAGGCCGAGCAGTTCCGCCACGCGGCGGTTGGCGTAGGAGAGCACACCTTCCGGCGAGAGGGTGACCGCCCCTTCCTGCATCTGTTCGATGAGGTGGCGGAAGGGGGGATCGGGTGCCTCCGGGGGGAGGGGCGCGGCGGTGGGCGGCTCTGCCGGCGAAGGGGGCGGGCGCGCCTCGGCGGCAGGATCGGCCGGGGGCGTGGTACAGACCGGCGTGCCGGTGCCCCGGCTCATGGACCATGCCTGGTCATGCCGGCGCCGGCGTCGGTCGCAGCAGGTGTGATTGCTTGCGACGGGGTCATGGATAAGGACCTTGGCGGGGGACAGGGTGCCGCCGGAATCCAGTGCAGATTA
>CANHKG010000031.1 GCA_947460455.1 Rhodospirillales bacterium
CCCCTGGATCGAGCGCGACATCGGCATCGAGTTCGACCGCTGGGGTATGCCGAAGGTGAACGAAACCACCTTCCAGTCCACCAACGGGCGCGTGTTCTTCGGTGGCGACGCCGCCTTCGGCCCCAAGAACATCATCTGGGCCGTCGCCCACGGCCACCAGGCGGCGATCAGCATCGACAAGTTCTGCCAGGGGCAGGATGTGCACGCCCGCCTGCCGCCCGATACCACCCTGGTGTCCCAGAAGATGGGCATCCACGAGTGGAGCTACGACAACGATATCCGCATCGACCTGCGCTACAAGGTCCCGCACCTTGAGAAGTCCAAGGCCCTGTCCTCCATCAAGGACGAGGTGGAGCTGGGCTTCGACGTCGAGCTGGCCTTCAAGGAAGCCCAGCGCTGCCTGAACTGCGACGTGCAGACGGTGTTCGAGCCCAAGCTCTGCATCGAATGCGATGCCTGCGTGGATATCTGCCCGGTGGACAGCATCACCTTCACCGAAAACGGCGAGGAAGCGGATCTCCGCACCCGCCTCACCGCCCCGGCGCTGGACCTCACGCAAGACATCTACATCGCCGACGGCCTGAAAACCGGCCGCATCATGGCCAAGGACGAGGATGTCTGCCTGCATTGCGGCATGTGCGCCGAGCGCTGCCCCACCGGCGCGTGGGACATGCAGCGCTTCCTGTTCGACATGGCGCAGGTAACCCCGATCGCGACGGTGGCCAAGGAAGGAGTGGCGGCATGAGCCCGCAAGACGCCGCGCTGCCGATGGCCGGCAGCACCGTGCCGCCGATCCAGGCGGTAAACGACTTCGTGGTGAAGTTCGCCAACGTCAACGGCTCCGGCTCGGCCTCCGCGAACCAGCTCTTCGCCAAGGCCATCCTGCGCATGGGCATCCCCGTCACCCCGCGCAACATCTTCCCCAGCAACATCCAGGGCCTGCCCACCTGGTACGAAATGCGGATCTCAGACAAAGGCCACATGGGCGCGCGCGAAGGCGTGGACCTGATGGTGGCCATGAACCCGCAAACCTGGGACGAGGACGTGAAGTCCATCCTGCCCGGCGGCTACCTGTTCTACGACAACACCAAGCCGCTGCCGCCCAGCAAGTTCCGGCCCGACATCACCGTGGTCGGCATGCCGCTCACCAGCTTCACCAACGCCGCCTATTCGGTGCCGCGCGAGCGCCAGCTCTTCAAGAACATCATCTACGTTGGCGCGCTCTCGGCGCTGATCAACATCGACCCCAAGGTGATCGAGGACCTGCTCAGTGAGCAGTTCAAGGGCCGCGACAAGCTGATCGCCGCCAACCACAAGGCCCTGCACATGGGCCGCGACTACGCGCTCCAGAACCTGCCGTGCCCGCTGGGCCTCCAGCTTGCCACCAGCGACAAGGTCGGCGACCGCATCTTCATCGACGGCAACGCGGCCGCCGCCCTCGGCGCGGTCTATGGCGGCGCCACCGTCTGCGCCTGGTATCCCATCACGCCGTCTTCCTCCCTCGCCGAAGCCTTCACCCGCTACTGCGAGCGCTTCCGCAAAGACAAGGAAACCGGCAAGAAGCGCTACGCCATCGTCCAGGCGGAAGACGAGCTAGCCTCCATCGGCATGGTCATCGGCGCCGCCTGGAACGGCGCCCGCGCCTTCACCGCCACCTCCGGCCCCGGCATCAGCCTGATGAGCGAGTTCATCGGCCTGTCCTACTTCGCCGAAATCCCCGCCGTCATCTTCGATGTCCAGCGCAGCGGCCCCAGCACCGGCATGCCCACGCGCACCCAGCAGTCAGACATCAAGATCTGCGCCTATGCCAGCCACGGCGACACCAAGCACCCGCTGCTGCTGCCGGAAGACCCGAACGAGTGCTTCCAGTTCGGCGCCCTTTCCATGGACCTCGCCGACCGGCTGCAAACCACGATCTTCGTCGTGCTCGATCTCGAAATCGGCATGAACGAACGCCTCACCGCCCCCCTCAAGTGGGACGACACCCGCAAGCTGGACCGCGGCAAGGTGATGACCGCCGAGGAACTCCAGGCCGGCAAGGTCTTCGGCCGCTACCTCGATGTGGACGGCGACGCCATCCCCTACCGCACCTACCCCGGCACCCACCCCAGCAAGGGCGGCTACTTCACCCGCGGCACCTCGCGCGACGAATACGCGCGCTACACCGAAGCCGGCGACGCCTACCAGCGCAACATGGAGCGCCTGCTGAAGAAGTGGGACACCGCCAAGGGCCTGATGCCCAAGGCCATCCGCACCGATGCCGCCGCCCCCACCAAGCTCGGCGTCATCTATTACGGCTCCACCAGCCCCGCGATCGCCGAGGCGCTGGACCTGATCGCCGAGCAGACCGGCGCCAGCCTCAACCAGCTCCGCCTGCGCGCCTTCCCCTTCGGCCCCGAAGTGGAAGCCTTCGTCGAAGAGCACGACACCATCTACGTCGTGGAGCAGAACCGAGACGCGCAGATGCGCATGCTCCTGATCAACGAGCTTGAGTGCAACCCGAAGAAGCTGATCCGCGTGCTGCACTACAACGGCGCGCCGATCACCGCCGAATTCATCGCCCGCGGCATCACCGCGCACCTCAATCCCGTTCGGGAGGCCGCCGAATGACCTACCTTCCCAAGCCCAAGCTCGCCCATCCCGAGCTGCAGAAGAACGACCTGGGCTTCACGCGGCGCGACTACGAAGGCTCCATCTCCACCCTCTGCGCCGGCTGCGGCCATGATTCGATCTCGGCCGCCATCATCCGCGCCTGCTACGAACTCAGCCTGCCGCCGCACCGCATCGCCAAGCTCTCCGGCATCGGCTGCTCGTCCAAAACCCCCACCTACTTCCTCGGCAACTCGCACGGCTTCAACTCCGTCCACGGCCGCATGCCCTCCGTGCTCACCGGCGCCAACCTGGCCAACCGGGAGCTGATCTACCTCGGCGTCTCCGGCGACGGGGACAGCGCCTCCATCGGCTTCGGCCAGTTCAGCCACTCCATCCGGCGCGGCGTGAACATGACCTACATCGTGGAGAACAACGGCGTGTACGGCCTCACCAAGGGCCAGTTCTCCGCCACCGCCGACCGCGGCGCCAAGAACAAGCGCGGCGTGGAAAACATGGACGAAGCCATCGACATGGTCGGCATCGCCATCCAGCTCGGCGCCACCTACGTCGCCCGCAGCTTCTCCGGCGACAAGAACCAGCTCGTCCCCCTCATCAAGGGCGCGCTGCAGCACCAGGGCGCCGCCTTCATCGACACCATCTCGCCCTGCGTCATGTTCAACAACCACGACGGCAGCACCAAAAGCTACGACTACGTCCGCGAGCACAACGAAGCCGTGAACTTCATGGACGTCGTCACCGGCCGCAACGAAATCACAGTGGACTACGAACCCGGCACCACCGAAATCGTCCGCCAGCACAACGGCGGCCTGCTCAAGCTGCGCAAGCTCGCCAACGACTACGACGTCACCGATCGCGTGGCCGCCATGAACTTCCTCGAAACCCGCAAGGCCCGCGGCGAAATCGTCACCGGCCTGCTCTACGTGGACCCCGAGGCAGACGACCTGCACGGCTTCCTGGAAACCTCCGACAAGCCGTTCAACAGCATGTCGGATGAGGAACTGATCCCCGGTTCCGCCGCGCTGGAGAAGCTGAACGCTTCGCTCAGGTAAGCAAGGCTCTTCTTTTTTCTGAAGAAAAAAGAAGCAAAAAAGACTTCATTCGTTTGATGCGGCACCGCCTCGGCCTCCACGGTCGGGGCGGTTGTCTTTTGGGAACACAACAGTCCATCCCCACCCAGAGGTGGCGGAACGCGAAGCGGTTCCACCATCAAGCAGAAATACCAGTATCCCCTACCACTATCCGACAATGCCGTCATTGCGAACGAAGTGAAGCAATCCATCCCTCCACTCCAACCACGTTCCGATCATCTGCGCAGGGCCCAAGCGAATAAAGTCTTTTTTTTTCTTTTTTCTTCAGAAAAAAGAAGACTCTTCCCTCACCGCAGCCCTCACCACCCACAGCATTTTTTCGTACGTACGTAATTTTTTTCCTATTTCACCGGTGTTGCATCTGCCACAATCCCCGGTGATGCCACTTCACCCCGCCGCTCCGGCCGAAGCCCGCTCCCTGCGCCCCTTGGCGCGGGCGATCACGCACGCCCGGATTCCGGCCGCCGTGAAGCTCCTGCTGCTGGCCCTCCTCGCCGCCCTATCGGCCGCGAGCCGCAAAAGCCGCCACCCGCGCAAGGATTGGTATCCCTCCCCCGAACTCGACGCCGCCGAACACCCGGACTCCCTGTGGGACGACCGCGCCCTGCGCAAAATCCGCCGCCAGCGCGCCTGGATCGGCTACATCCTGCGCTGCGCCCCCGCCGAAGGCATGTCCCTGTCCGGCCAACGCGCGCCCGTACCCTGCCCGCCGCTCACCGCCCGCGCGCCCCCATAGCCGGCCCACGCCCAAAATCACCCCGAATCCGTCGCAAAAACCCCGCGTTCCGCGGCGATGACTCGTGGCTCACCCCACGGGAATGGCGGCTTCGCTGAGCACAACAAGCACGCGCGACGTCCCATCCAGCATCGCCTGGGAAGCAAAGGCCCCCGCAAGCCCGGTGGCCGCAGAAGCAGTGGTCGCCGGCCCACCCGCCTCCTGCAACGCAACCGGCGCCTCCAGCAGCGCCTGTTCGGAGACGGCAAGCGGGATCACCTGGTACCGCCGAAGCACCGCCAAGGCCGGCCCGCTCGCCTCCCCGCACGAAAGCATGCCGGCCTCCGTCTCCAACGAACCCGCAATCCGCACCACCCGGTCCGCGGCGAGGGCAGCCGCCACGCAGGGCGCATTCTCCGGCTCCACCACCACCATCGCGGCGGGCGCGGCGAGCCAGCCGGCCAGCCCCTCCACCATGGCGGCCGCCAGCCCACCCACGCCGGCATGAATGAACAGATGGGTCGGCGGCAGATACCCCGCCGCTGCCGCCTGCACCCGGATCTCCTCGGCAATCACGCCATACCCGGCCATCACATCCGCCACCACGGGGTCATCCGGGTCCATCGCCGTGTCCGGCAGCAGCAACCCACCCCCGGCCCGGGCGAAGGCGGCCGCCTCGTCCACCGATTCGTCGTAGGTGCCATCCACGCGGGTGATCTCCGCCCCCTGCTCCCGCAGCCGCCGCTCCCGGCTCTCCGGCACGGTGGTGTGCAGGAACACGCGGCAGGGCGCACCGCCCAGTCGCGCCGCCATGGCCACCGCCAACCCATGGTTCCCCGCACTGGCGCACACCAGCGCCGGCTGCCCGGCAGGGCGGCTGGCCACCAGCCCGGTCACGTCCGTCCCTGCGGCACGGGCCAAAGCACGCAACCCGGCATAGGTCCCGCCGAGCGACTTGAAGCTGCCTAGCAGCCGCTGCCCTTCATCCTTGGCCAGCACCTGCGCCACGCCAAGCCGAGCGGCCAACGCCGGCAGGTCCAGCAACGGTGTGGGGCCATACCCCGGCGCAAGCGCCTGGAGCTGGGCTGCAATCTCGGCGGCGGTCGGGGCAGGGGAGGGGGCGTGCGATTCCATCCGCCCAGTATGCCGTGCCTAGGCGCGCTTGGTCAGGTCCAGCGGGATCAACCCCATCTCCAGGCTGCGCGCGATGCGCCGTGCCTTCTCCAGCAGGTACTCCGCCCCCGCCTCGCTGAAATGCGCCCGGGCCGTCCGCTCGAAGATCGCCAGCCAGCGCGCGAAATGCGCGGTCGTCAGCGCCAGGTGGGCATGCGCCTGCATCGGCCGCCCATGATACTCGCCGGTCAACAGCGCCACGGAGGTCCAAGCTGGTGATCGTGGCGATGTGGCGTTCCCACTCCACCACGCCGGCAAAGGCGGGGGCCAGCACCTCGTCCTGCCTCGCCGTGCCGTAGAAGTCGCGCAGGAAAGCCTCGATCCCCGCCCGGTCGAGCCCCGTCTGCGCCATCACCGCCCGGGTGATCGCGGCGCGGCGTTCAGGATCGGGTTCCAGCAGGGCGGTGGCACTCATGGCGGCAGCCTAGGGCGCTCAAACTGGCTTCACCAATACCAATATAGCGCGGCTGCTCCGTTCCCAGTTGCGTGAGGCAGGCACTGCGTGGTTGCGCAGCGCGCCGTTCCGGGCGAGCAGAGGGCATGGCTATTGGCTTCTGGATCGCGTTGGCGTTCGGCGCACTGCCCCTGCCGGCGGCGGCCCAGGCGCCCGCATCAACGCCGGCGGCCGGGCGCACCTTCCTCTACCAAGGGGAGGCCACCAGCATCCTCGGCCGCCAGGTGCTCGGCCCCGATGGCGGGGTGGTCGGGCGGATCGTGGACGTACTGGTGGGCGATGGCGGCCTGCCGCGCGCCGCGGTGATCGATTTCGGCGGCTTCCTGGGCGTGGGCAACCGCCGCGTGGCGGTCACCTGGAGCTCGCTGTCGTTCAGCCCCGCCAGCCGCACGATCGCTTTGGACATGACGGCAGACCAGATCCGCGCCATCCCGCAATTCCGCCTGCC
This sequence comes from Rhodospirillales bacterium, assembly GCA_947460455.1. GTDB lineage: Bacteria > Pseudomonadota > Alphaproteobacteria > Acetobacterales > Acetobacteraceae > CAMDGX01. Next base: position 6,492 of record CANHKG010000031.1, read on the forward strand.
AGACAAGCCTGCCGACCCGCCAGTATCCGTGGCGATCCCGCCCGATCCCAAGGCCCCGCGCGCAGCGGAGGATTGATCGGGATGGCTGATGGCGGGCGTATGCCGGCGCGTTTGCGCGCGCTGGACTGGTTCAATTTCCTGGTCGCCAACGTGCAAACCGGCTTCGGCGCCTTCGTGGCCGTGCACCTCACGGCGGCGGCCTGGACGCAGGGGCAGATCGGCCTGGCGCTGTCGGTGGGCACGATGGCCGCCATCGCCAGCCAGGTGCCGGCCGGCGCCCTGGTGGATGCGATGCCCAGCAAGCGGCTGGCCGCCCAGGTTGCCTGCGTGGCGATCGCGGCCAGCGCCCTGCTGATCGGCGCCTGGCCGGTGGAGCTGTCGGTCTGGACCGCCAAGGCGCTGCACGGCTTCGCCAGTTCCATGCTGCTGCCGGCCATCGCGGCGATCAGCCTGGTGCTGGTGGGCCATGCAGCACTTGGCGAGCGGCTCGGCCGCAACAGCCGCTACGCCGCCATCGGCAGCGCTGTGGCCGCGGCGGCGATGGGCGTGTGCGGCACCTATGTGTCCGAAGCCGCGGTCTTCTACCTCACCGCGGCACTGATGGTGCCGGCCCTGCTGGTGCTGCGCGCCATCGACCCCCCGGCGCAGGGGCCGGTGGCGGTGCCGGAGGATGGCGGCGCGCTGGTCGGCGCCCTGCGGCTGCTGGCAGACCGGCGGCTGCAGGGCTTCGCGCTGGCGGTGGCACTGTTCCACCTGGCCAATGCGGCGCAACTGCCCCTGATCGCCAGCGAGGCGACGGCGAAGACCGGCAGCTATGCCAGCCTGGTGGTGGCCGCCTGCATCGTGCTGCCGCAGGTGCTGGTGGCCTGGCTGGCGCCGTCGATGGGGCGCTGGGCGCAGAACATCGGGCGGCGGCCGGTGCTGGCAGTCACCTTCATGGCGGTGCCGCTGCGCGCGGCGCTGCTGGCGATGTCCGATTCGCCCACCATGCTGATCCTGGTGCAGGCGCTGGATGGGGTGAGTGCCGCCGGGTTCGGCGTGCTGGTGCCGCTGGTCGCAGCCGACCTCACGCGCGGCACCGGCCGGTTCAACCTGTGCCTCGGCCTGTTCGGGCTGATGGCGGCGGTGGGCGCCACGCTGAGCACCGCGCTCGCCGGCATGGTCGCCGATGCCGCGGGCACGCCGACGGCGCTGTGGGTGCTGGCGGGGTGCGGCCTGGCCTGCGTGGCGGTGGTGGGATTTGCAGTGACGGAAACCGGCGCGATACCGGCTAGCCCGCCCGCAATGCCCGGTTCTCCAGCCGGCTCAGCAGCCGCACCAGCGGCCACAGCAGCGCAAAGTAGATCAGCGCGGCCACCACGATAGGGGTGGGGTTGTAGGTCAGGCTCTGGGCCTGGCGCGCCTGGAACAGCAGCTCCGGCATCGCCACCACGCTGCCCAGCGCCGTCAGCTTCACCACTTCCAGCGTGTTGGACATCAGGTCCGGCAGCACGTTGCGCACCGCCTGCGGCAGGATCACCCAGGCCATGGTCTGCGTGGCCGAAAGCCCGGTGGACCGCGCGGCCTCGCTCTGGCCGGTCGGCACGCTGTCGATCCCCGCGCGCAGGATCTCGCCGTAATAGGCACCGGTGTTGAGGAAGAAGGCGATGGCCACGCAGCCGAAGCCGCCGAGTTCCAGGCCGATGAAGGGCAGCCCGGCATAGAGGAAGATCAGCAGCACCAGCGGCGGAAAGGCACGGAAGAAATCCACCCACGCCATCAGCGGCCAGCGCACCCAGGGCGAGCGCAACCGCGCCAGCAGCGCCAGGATCAGCCCGCCGAGCAACCCCAGCGGCACCACGGTGGCCGAGAGCAGCAGCGTGTTGCCCAGCCCCGCCAGCAGGATCGGCCAGGCAGCCTTCATGATCTCGATGTTGAAGAAGGTGTCGAGCATCACTTCTTCCACGCGAAACGTGTTTCCACCCACCGCCCGGCAACCACCACGGGGATGAACAGCACCAGGTAGGCCGCCGCACCCAGCATGAGCGGGGAGGGGTTGTAGCTGTTCGACACCGCCGAGGAGGCTTGGCCGAGAATCTCGCTCACCGCCACCACCGAGCCCAGTGCGGTGCCCTTGGTGATGGCGATGGTGCGGCTGGTCAGCGGCGGGATGGTCATGCGCAGCGCTTGCGGCAGCACCACGAAGAGCAGTGTTTGCGTGAAGGAAAGCCCGGTGCTGCGCGAAGCCTCCCACTGGCCGCGCGGCACGGCGGTGATGCCGGACCAGAAGATCTCCTCGCTGAACGCCATCAGCACCAGGGCCAGCGCCGCCCAGGTGGAAACGAAGCCGGAGGGCGCGATATCCACGCTCGGCAGCCCGAAATAAATCAGCACGATGATCACCAGCGGCGGCAGGGCGCGCAGCACGTCCACCACGAAGATCATCAGCCAGTTCACCGGGCGGATGCCGGCGGCGCGCAGCAGGGCCAGCAGCAGGCCGCTGGCGATGCCGGTGATCACCACCAGCACGGCCAGCTCGATCGTGACCCACATGCCGTACAGGATGTCGGGCCAGTATTTCGCCATCACCCTCGCGTTGAAGAAGGTGTCGAGGAACCGCTCCCAGCTCGACATCAGTGCCGCTGGATCTGGCCGATGAAGGCCCGCGTGCGTGCCTCCCGCGGGGCTTCGAAGATGGCGGCGGGGGCGCCCTGTTCCACGATCTGGCCGTCGTCCATGAACACCACGCGGTCGGCCGCGGCGCGGGCGAAGCCCATCTCGTGGCTCACCACCACCATCGTCATGCCGTCCTGGCGCAGCTCGCGCATCACGGCCAGCACGCTGCCCACCAGTTCCGGATCCAGCGCGCTGGTCGGCTCGTCGAACAGCATCACCCGCGGCTCCAGCGCGATGGCGCGCGCGATCGCCACGCGCTGCGCCTGGCCGCCGGAAAGCTGGCCCGGCGTATGCCCGGCGCGGTCGCGCAGGCCCACGCGGTCCAGCGCCGCCAGGCCCAGCGCCTCGGCCTCGGCGGCGGTCTTGCCGGCCACCTTGCGCAGCGCCAGCGTCACGTTCCCCAGCGCCGTCATGTGCGGGTAGAGGTTGAAGCTTTGGAACACCATGCCAATGCGCTGGCGGGCGCGGTTGATATCGGTGGCGCGGGCCAGAAGGTCGATCCCGTCCACCACCACGCTGCCGGAATCCGGCGTCTCCAGCCGGTTCAGGCAGCGCAGCAGGGTGGACTTGCCGGAGCCCGAAGGCCCGATGACGAAGACCAGCTCGCGCTCGGCCACCTGCAGGTCGACGCCCTTCAGAACGTGAAGGGCGCCGAAATGCTTGTGGATGGCGCGAGCCTCGATGATCGGTGCAGCCACCGAGATCAGTCGCACTTCAGGGTGAAGGGGGTGGGGTCGTAGCCCGGCATGCCCGGCACGCCGTAGCCCGGGGTGATCACCCGCTCCAGCGCATCGGCGGCCGGCGCCTGGCCGAACCACTTCTCCGACAGCTTGGCGATCGTGCCATCCTGCTTCATGCAGTTCAGCACGTCCTGCATCTGGTTGCGCAGCGCCACGCTGTCCTTGCGGAACGGGGCGCCCCAGTGCGCGCGGGTCTCTGTCAGCTCCAGGTCGGCGGCGAATTGCGGGTTGCGGCTGGCGGCGTAGCGAATCACGGTGTTGCCACCGAGCGTGGCATAGGCGCGGCCGGAGAGAACGGCCTGGATCGCGTCCGGCTGGGTGTCGTACACCTGGGTGGTGAAGCCGTGCTTCTCGCCCTCGGCCTTGGAAAGCTGCTCGTAGGGCGTGCCCTTGTTCACGGCGACGGCGCGGCCCTTCAGGTCTTCCCAGCCCTTGATCGACGCGCTGCCCTTCTTGATGCCGAACTGGAACGCGGTCCAGAGGTAGCCGGCGGTGAACAGCATGTTCTCCGCGCGCTCCTTCGTCACCGTGGTGGGGGCGGCGATGAAGTCGTAGCGGCCAGACTGCAGGCCCGGGATCAGGCCGGAAAAGCTGGTGCTGTCGATCACGATTTCGCGCTTCATCCGGCGCGCGGCCTCGGTGAACAGGTCGATCTGGAAGCCCTCGATGCCGCCGCCGAGCTTGGCCATGGCGTGCGGGGCGAACGTGCCGTCCACCCCGGTGCGCAGCGGCGGCTGGCCGGATTGGGCAAAGGCCGGGGCGGCGGCAATGCTGGCGGCGAGGGCTGCGGCCAGGCAGAGCGCGGCCGCCGCAAAATTGCGGCGAGACGGCATGATGAAGGCTCCCTGTGTTGCGTTGTCGGCGCAACATGCCGCGCTGCAGCACGGCAGGCAAGACGGCCCCCGGGCACCGCGTGCGGTGGTTGACAGGGGCCTACCTCCAGCCGCAATGGCTGTGCCCAGGTGCATGGAGCCATTCGCCCCGATGCAGGCCTCTGCCAACATGGCCCCGCTCTCGCTTCCCGTGAACCGCATGGACCTGCGGATGGCGGCACTGTTCGCCCTCGGGGCGCTGGGGCTGTATGCGGCGCTGGGGCTGCGGCTGGCCCAGGGCCAGTATTTCGACTTCTACAACCTCGCCTTCGATTTCGACCCGCCGCGCTCCGTGGCGATCCTGGCGCTGGAGGAGCATGAGCGCGGCAACGTGAAGCACCCGCTGTTCGTGTTGCTGCGGCCGCTGGCATGGCCGCTGCTGGCGGCCGGGTTTGCCCCGAAGCAGGCCGCCGCCCTGGTGATGGCAGGGCTTGGCGCTGCCACGGTGGGGGTGGTGTTCCTCTATCTGCGCAGCCTCGCCGTGGCCACCGGCACCGCGGCGGCGCTGGCGCTGTTGTTTGCCGTCTCCAGCTGCCAGGTGATCACGTCGATCATTCCGGAAGCCTACGGCCCGGCCGCGCTGGGCATCGCGGCCACCTGGCTGCTGGCGGCCTGGCGGCTGGCTGATTTGCGGCATGGGCGGCTGATGCGCTTTGTCCTCGCGGTGTTCTCCTACGGCGTGACCACCACCAACCTGATGCAGCCGGTCTTTGCCGAAGCGCTGGCATGGTGGCGCCATCGTGGGCTTGCGGGCGCGATCCGGCCGATGATCCGCTACGGCCTGTGGGTCGCCTTGCTGTGCGCGGTGCTGACGGGGCTGGTGTGGCGCGACATGGTGGTGTCCTTCCTGGCCGATCCGGTCGCGGTGGCGAAGGAGGTTTACTGGCAGCGCACCAAGGGCGTCCGCGAAGGCCTGTTCGAAACGGTGCTGCGGCTGGTGGGCTTCACCATGGTCTCCCCGCGCTTCACGCCGGTGCCGCTGGAGGCCGACGGAATCACCATGCTCGATTTCCGCGCGCCGGATTTCGATGCGGTGGGGCAGGTGGCCTTCCTGGCCTGGCACATGTTCTGGCTGGCGGGCGCGCTGGCCGCGCTGTGGCATCGCCCCACGCGCTGGCTGGCGGTGGGGCTGTGGGCCATGCTGCTGGCCAATATCGCCTTTCACCTGGATTTCCAGTTCCGCGGCAGCATCTTTCTCTATGCGGCCCATACGCATTTCCTGGTCTTCGCGCTCGGCGCGGGTCTGGCGCCGATGCTGCGCCCAGGCGGCACGGCAGCGAGAGTGTATCTTGCCTCGGTGGTGGTCCTGGTCGCACTGATCGGCGCCACCACGCTCGATCGTGCCTGGGATTTCGCGACCCGCTTCGACGATGTCCGCGTCGGTTGCCCGGCGCCCTGCACGGAGCAGCCTCGTTGAGCGACACCGGCTCTGCTCACACCCTGGCGCCGCCGCCGTCGGCCCATGCCGCCCTGCCGCTTTGCGTCGATCTCGACGGCACGCTGGTGCGAACCGACACGCTGGTGGAAGGGCTTCTCGCGCTGGCGGGCGGGCTGCGGTTCGGCACCCTGCTGGGGGCGTTTGCCGGCGGCCGGGCGGCGCTGAAGGCGCGGGTGGCGCAAGCCGTGCCCACCGATCCCACGCTGCTGCCCTATAACGAGGCACTGCTGGACTACCTGCGCGACCAGCGCGCGGCCGGGCGGCGCATCGTGCTGGCCACCGCTGCGAACGAGGCGGTGGCCCATCGCGTGGCCGAGCATCTGGGCCTGTTCGACGAGGTGATCGCCTCCTCTGCCACCCGCAACCTCAAGGGCGCGGCCAAGGCCGCGGCGTTGGTGGAACGCTTCGGCCGCGGCGGCTTCGTCTATGCCGGGGATGCGCGTGCCGATCTGGGCGTGTGGGAATGGGCCGGTGCGGCGGTGCTGGTGGAAACCTCCGCCGGCGTGGCCGCGCGCGTGCGGGTGCCGGTGGAACGGCGCATCGCCACGCGCCCCCATCTGGCGCCCACGCTGCTGCGCGCCATGCGGCCGCACCAGTGGGTGAAGAACCTGCTGGTCTTCGTGCCCATCCTAACCTCCTACGCCTTGCTGGATCTGGGCAGCTGGTGGGGCGGGCTGCAGGCCTTCGCCGCCTTCAGCGCCGCGGCCTCCGGCATCTATCTGGTGAACGACCTGCTCGACCTCGCCGCCGACCGCGCCCACTCCGCCAAGCGGCATCGGCCCTTCGCATCGGGGGCGGCGCCGCTGGGATGGGGCATCGGGCTTGGCGCGGCGTTGCTGGCGCTGGCGGCGGTGCTGGCCTGGCAGGCCGGCATCCTGGTGGTGGTGGCGATCTATGCCGGCGCCTCCATAGCCTATTCGCTGACGCTGAAGCGCCAGCCGCTGGTGGATGTGTTCACGCTTGCCGGACTGTTCACCATCCGCATGTTCGGCGGCGGCGAGGCGACGGGGCATTCGCTGTCGCTGTGGCTGCTCGCCTTCTCGATCTTCCTGTTCCTCAGCCTCGCCCTGGTGAAGCGGGTGGCGGAGCTGCGCGAGAGCGCCGGGCGGGTGCGCCGCACCGTGGCCGGGCGTGGCTACGGGCCCGGTGACATCGAGATCCTGCAGACGTTCGGCGTCTGCGCCTCCTTCGCCGCCAGCCTGGTGCTGGCGCTGTATGTGCAGAACGAGGCCGCCACCGGGCGCTTCGCGGCACCGGGCCTGCTGTGGGGCATCGTGCCGCTGGTGCTGCTGTGGAACTGCCGGATGTGGCTTTCCACCGCGCGCGGCTACATGCACCACGACCCGATCCTGTATGCGGCGCGGGACCGGGTGACATGGGCGATCGTGCTGGCGGTGGTGGCGGTGATGCTGGCCGCGCGCACCGGGCTGGGGATGCAATAGGCGATGAACGGTACGATCCTGCTGCTGATCCTGGCCAGCGTCGGCCTGGGCGCCGTGGCCCAGGTGCTGATGAAGCTGGGCATGACGGCCGAGCCGATGCGCGAGGCGCTGGCCACGGGCGCGCCGGTGCGGGTTGTGGTGGCGGTGCTCACCAGCCCTGGCGTGATGGGCGGGCTGGCGCTGTACGGCATCGCCACGGTGCTGTGGCTGGGCGTGCTCTCCCGCGTGGAACTGTCGCAGGCCTATCCCTTCGTCGGGCTCAGCTTCGTGCTGGCCGCGGTGCTGGGCTACTTCGTGTTTGCCGACGCGGTCTCGGCCACGCGGGTGGCGGGCATTGCGCTGATCGTGGCCGGGGTGGTGCTGGTGGGCCGCGGCTAGCTTCACGCGGACGTGCTGGAGAAGCGCGGCCCGGCCCCCTACATTGCCGGGGAACATACGGGAGACGACCGATGGCCGGATTGCGCGATGCTCGCCTTGCCCTGCCGATGCTGCTGCTGGCGCTGGCCCAATGCGCCCTGCCAATCGCCGCAGGCCCTGCGGTGGCCCGCACGCTGGAGGTGGGCGAAACCCGCGAGTTCAAGATGCCGTCCGAGGCGATCCGCGCCGCGAAGGACGGGGACCGCGTGGTGATCGATCCCGGCGAGTATTTCGACTGCGCCGTGGTTTCCGCCAACAACCTGACCATCGAAGGCGCCAAGCCCGATGCCAGCGCGGTGATGACCGACAAGGTCTGCCAGGGCAAGGCGTTGCTGGTGACCACGGGCCGGGACATCACGCTGCGCAACCTCACGCTGCAGCGCGCCCGCGTGCCGGACAACAACGGCGCCGGCATTCGGGTGGAGGGCATCAACCTGACGATCGAGCGGGTGAAGTTCATCAACAACCAGAATGGCATCCTGGCCGCCAACAATCCTGCGAGCACCATCACCATTCGCGACAGCGAGTTCCTGCGCAATGGCTTCTGCTCGCCCTGTGCGCACGGCATCTACGTGAACCAACTCAAGCTGCTGCGCATCGAACGCAGCCGCTTCGCCGATACGCGCCGCGCCCACCACATCAAAAGCCGCGCCCTGCGCACCGAGATCATCGGCGTGGAAACCCGCGACGGCGACAGCGGCACGGCCAGCTACCACATCGAAATTCCCAATGGCGGCAGCGTGGTGGTGCGCGACAGCACCATGCAGAAGGGCCCGCAGGCGGAGAACCGCTCCGCCATGATCATGATCGGCGCGGAGGGCGTGAGCCAGCCGACGCGGGAGATCACGATCGAGAACAACACCGCAATCAACACCGGCGACTATGAGACCTTCATGGTGGTGAACCTCACCGCCACCGAGGCGATGCTGAAGGGCAATCGCCTCACCGGCCCGGTGAAGCCGCTGCGCGGCGATGGCGAGGTGCGCTGACCGCTGCCCGGGGTGCTGGCGGGCGCGGCGTTTGGGTGTATGATCCCGGATACACGCAATTAAAGCGTGAAAATGGCCGGCGCAGATCATCCCGGCCGGGCAGGAGAAGACCGGAATGGCCAGCACCCTCAAGCTCGACAAGCCGCTGCGCGGCCGCATCTACGACAGCATCGCCGAGACCATCGGCAACACGCCGCTGGTGCGCATCCCCAACATCACCAAGGAGGATGGCTTGCGCGCCGACGTGCTGCTGAAGCTGGAGTTCTTCAACCCGCTCGCCAGCGTGAAGGACCGCATCGGCGTCAACATGATCGAGGCGATGGAGGCCGAGGGCAAGATCGGCCCGGGTGCCGTGATCATCGAGCCGACCAGCGGCAACACCGGCATCGGCCTGGCCTTCGTGTGCGCCGCGCGCGGCTACCGGCTGATCCTGACCATGCCTGAGAGCGTGTCGATCGAGCGGCGCAAGATGCTGCAGTACCTGGGGGCGGAGATCGACCTCACCCCGCGCGAGAAGGGCATGAACGGCGCGGTGGCGCGGGCGAAGGAATTGCTGGCCCAGCACCCCGGCAGCGTGACGGCCGACCAGTTCGGCACGCAATCCAACCCCGATATCCACCGCCGCACCACGGCCGAGGAGATCTGGCACGATACCGCCGGTGGCGTGGATGCGCTGGTCAGCGGCGTGGGCACCGGCGGCACCATCACCGGCGTGGGCCAGGCGCTGAAGGCGAAGAAGCCGGGCGTGCACATCGTGGCGGTGGAGCCGGCGGCCAGCCCCGTGCTCTCCGGCGGGTCGCCCGCGCCGCACCCGATCCAGGGCATCGGCGCCGGCTTCGTGCCGACGGTGCTGGATACCAAGGTGTACGACGAGATCATCCAGGTGACCGGCGACGAATCCATGGCCGCCGCCCGCCGCCTGGCCCGCCGCGAGGGCATTCCCGGCGGCATCTCCTCGGGTGCCGCGATGGCCGCCGCCCTCAAGCTCGCCGCTCGTCCGGAGATGGCGGGCAAGCAGATCGTGGTGATCATCCCGAGCTTCGCCGAGCGCTACATCACCACGGCTTTGTTCGACGGGCTGGGCTGAACGATCAGGCCCGGGGCACGGGCAGGCGGCGGCGCAGGAAGCCGCGCAGCAATGCGCGGCCGATCCGCCCCCCGCTGCCCGGCCGCAACCCCGTGCGCGACCGCTCCTTGAGGAAGGTGCGCAGCAGCATCAGCAGCGCGCGGGGCAGGGGGAAATGCTTGCGCAGCAGCACGGCGTAGTTGCCGAAATACAGCACCTCGCCCACCGGGCTGCGCTCCCCCCCTTCGGTGGAGGCGCCGGAGTGATGGAGCAGCACCGGCTCCTCCACATACTGGATCGGCACGCCGGCCGCCTTCAGCCGCAGGCAGAAATCGGTGTCTTCCCAATAGACGAAGAAGCTCTCGTCCAGCAGCCCCACGCGCCGCAGCACGGGCTCCGTGATGCCCAGGCAGCATCCGCTGGCGAAATCCACGATCCGGCTGCCGGGGCCGCCAGGGATGTAGGGATCATGCCGGTTCGCGAAGGTCCATCCGTCGTCGAAATGCCCGCCGGCATACCAGGCGCGGTCGGGGTCGCCATGGTACATCACCCGCGGGGCGATCACCTGCGCCCCGGTTTTGTCCCAGGCGGCCATCAGGCCGGCGAGGAAATCGGGGCTGAACTCCGTATCCGGGTTCAGCAGCAGGCAGCGCGGCACATCGCCCGCCAGCGCCCGGTGCAGCCCCTGGTTCACGGCGCGGGCGAAGCCCAGGTTCGCCGCGTTGCGCACCACCTCCACCCGCGCATCGCCGCGCGCGGCGAGGAAATCGCCGCCGCCATCCTCCGGGCTGTTGTCCACCGCGATCAGGCGCCAGTCCTGGAAGCTTTGCGCCCGCAGGCAGTCCCATAGCGGGCCCAGCTCATCCCGGCTGCGGTAGAGCACGATGACGATGGCCAGTTGGGTCATGCGAAATCCGCGCGAATCGTGGCGGCCAGCGCGGCGGGCTGCCGGTCGCGGGCGATGGCATCCAGCGAGGCCTGGAAGCGGGCATAGGCGGCCGCATCGCGCAGCTGTGCCTCGTCGTCCAGCAGGGCCTGCACGCCGGCGAGGTCGTCGCAGAGATGGCCGATCGGGCCATACTGCCGCGCCAGGGTATCCAGCGCGGTGTTGCGTACGGCCAGGACCGGCTTGCGTTGGTTGATGCAGTCCAGCAGGGAGCCGCTGGCGGTGAGCTCGTATTCGCCGCGAAACGCCACGAAGGCGTAGTCCGCCGCGCGGATGCGCGCCAGCAGCGTGGCCCTGTCCAGCCAGCCGGCCGGCACATCGAGCCCCGCCAGCGCCGCCGGGTCGTATTCCGCACTGGCCGCGCCGGCCACGATCCAGTCATGCCGCGCGCCGGCATGCCGGTGCACGGCCAGGAAATCGTCGAACCCCTTCTGCCGGTTGGCACTGCCGATCCAGGCGATGTTGAGCCGCGCCGGTGCCGACCATGGCAGAACGGCGGCAGCCTCATGCACCACCACGGGATGGGGCCAGACCAGGAATTTGTCGGCAAGCCGGTGGTGCAGGGCCGCGGTGCGGATATGGTCCTCAAGCACCGCCAGGCGGATGCGCGGATGCCGGGCAACCCGCAGGCCGGAGCGCAGGTCGATCAGCCTGCGGCGCGGATCGCGCGAGCGCCAGCCGATGGCGGTTGCCAGCACGCCATGCAACACAAGGCAGATCCGCAGCGCAGGGTGGCGCATCGCCAGTGCGCGTGCCACGAACAACGTCTCCGGGCCGGCGGAGAGCAGAACCAGATGCTCTGGCCGATGCTCCGCCACCAGGGCCGATAATGTGCGCCATTGCGACAGGATGCGGCTGGGTTTCACGCCCCCTGCCGGCATCACTTCGATCTCCCGCCAGGTCGCGGCATCCAGCGCGCTTGGCTCGGCCTCGCGGATCGCATCGTATTGCCGGCGCGTTGCCGCCAGCACGGCGGGGCCCGCGGCGAGCGTGAGCGCGTGCAGGAAGGCGGCATTCACCGGCGCGTGATCCTCGCCGCGAAACGTTGGCTCGGCCACCAGCAACCGGGGTCGGGCCACCGGCTTCACTGCGTGGGCCCGACCACCGGGCTGCCCGTGGCGCGCCCGGTCAGCCTGCGGAACTCGCCCCACAGCGGATGATCCAGCACGCGCAGCCCGATCACCCATAGCGCGACGCCGGCCGCGATGCCGCCCAGAACCTGAGCCAGCGGCGCAGACGGGGACCACCCGTGCGCGAGCATCACAAGCCCCGCCGGCGTGACGGCGAGCATCATCAGGACCAGCCCCTGCCCCATGACCGGCAGCACGTCGCGCAGCGTCGTTTCAGTGAGGCGTGCCAAATGCGGGCGGTAGAGCACGAAGTTGAACACCGCTTCGACAACGCGCGCCGTTGCCGCGCCGGCAATGCCGAACAGGCAGCCAAGCCCGAACGCCACCACCCCGAAACCACACTGGATCGCCTGCAGCCGCACCATGCGCCGCGTCTCGTTCGCTGCGAGGAAGAGCTCCCAGGTCATCAGGATGCTTGTGCCAATGACCGCACCGACCATCAGCAGGCTCAGCGCCACGTGGGCGCCGACCCATTGCGCCCCGTACAGCGTCAGCAGCAGCGGCCCGGCCACGACGGCCACGCCGCCGAAGGCAGGCCAGAGGAAGGCGGTGGCCACCGACAGCACGCGCAGGTAGCTGGAGCGGAACGACAGCCCCATGCGCTTCTGCGCCACGAGGTCCACATAGATCACGCGCAGGATGATCAGCTGGAAGTTTTCCCACATGATGGTCAGCAAGCCGCTGGCGCGCGCATACAGCCCCAGCGCGTGCAGCCCCAGCAGCCAGCCCACCATGAAGTCGGAGAGGCGCATGTAAAGCTGCATCACCCCCGTCGTGGCCAGCATGTCGATGCCGTAGCGCGTGATCTCGCGCCAGCCCGTCAGCCCGAACCGCAGGCTGGCATAGTGCCGCCCGGCAATGTTGATCGCGATCACGGCGGTCAGCGCGCCGGCCAGTTGGCCATAGGCCAGGCTCATGTAGCTGTGCCCGGCATAGGCGGCGGCGAGCATCACGCTGGTGGCCACCAGATTCCGTCCGAGATTGACCATGGAGATGATGCGGAAATTGCCCTGCCGCTCGATGCAGGCGGAGGGCAGCAGCTCCAGGCTGGAGAGCAGCGGCACAATGGCCAGCGCCAGCAGCACATCGCGCACCCCTGGTTCGCCCAGCAGATGCCCGCCCAGCAGGCTCATCCCGGCAATCAAGGTTGATACGGCAACCGCCAGAACCGCGTTCACGGTGAAGACGCCGGCGAGGAAATCCCGGTCCACCGACGCGGCGCGGATCACGTAGTTCGACAGGCCGATGGTGCGCAGCATGCCCAGCACCCCGGCCACCGCCGCAGCCATCGCGAACACGCCGGTTTCGTAGGGGGAGAGCAGCCGCGCCAGAATCAGGGAGGCGCCGAACTGGGTCACGGCCTGACCGGCCTGCGAGATCGTCATCCAGGCCAGGCTGCGGCGGATAGAGAATGCCATACTGTCTTCCAAAAGGCGCCGGGTGCCGCGCCGGACATATACAGGAGCGCCCCCGCACCGCACCAGCGCACCTTGTGCTGCGCTGCGGGAAGCCCACGCAAGCTTGACCGGTATCTCTTGCGGAACGATAAAGCCGCCGCCCTGGCCCGCGGCGATATCGCCGGAAGCTAGCGCCGCCCCGGCATCCGGTGGCGGAAGGCCAGCGCCTCGGCCACATCCTGGCGCCGGATCGTGGCGGCGCCGGCGAGGTCGGCGATGCTGCGGGCCACGCGAAGCGTGCGGGTATAGCCGCGCGCCGACAGCCGCAGCCGGTCTGCCGCCTGCTCCGCCAAGGCGCGGGCCTCCGGTTGCAGTTCGAACTTCGTCGCATCGGCTTCCGCGTTCGTGGCCGCCCCGCCCTCGCCGAAGCGCGCGCGCTGGGCCTGGCGCGCCCGGGCCACGCGGGCGGCGACCACGGCGCTGGCCTCCCCTGGTGGAGCGCGGGAGAGTTCGCTGGGCGGGATCGGCTGCACCTCCACCGTCAGGTCGATGCGGTCCAGCAGCGGGCCGCTGATCTTGCCCTGGTAGTCTTCCCCGCAGCGCGGCGCCCGGCCGCATTCGCGCGCGGCATCGCCCAGGTAGCCGCAGCGGCACGGGTTCATTGCCGCCACCAGCTGGAACCGCGCCGGGTAGGTCACATGCGCCGCGGCGCGGGAGACGGTGGTGCGCCCGGCCTCCAGCGGCTGGCGCAACGCCTCCAGCGCGCCGCGCGGAAACTCCGGCAGCTCATCCAGGAACAGCACGCCGCGATGCGCCAGCGAAACCTCGCCCGGCTTGGCCCGCTGCCCGCCGCCGGTCAGCGCCGCCATGCTCGCCGAGTGGTGCGGCTCCCGGTAGGGCGGGCGCATCACCAGCCGCCCGCCTTCCAGCATGCCGGCCACCGAATGGATCATGCTCACCTCCAGCGCCTCCATCGGCGCGAGGTCGGGCAACAGGCCGGGCATCCGCGCGGCAAGCATGGACTTGCCGGAGCCGGGCGGGCCGATCAGCAGCAGGTTGTGCCCACCGGCCGCGGCGATCTCCAAGGCGCGCTTCGAAGCCTCCATTCCCCGCACCTCGGAAAGGTCGGGCAGCGGCGGCCCCTCCGCCAGCCCCGCTGCGGCGGGCGGGGAGAGCACCTGGGTGCCGCGGAAATGGTTCACCAGCGCCAGCAGGTCTGGTGCTGCCAGCACCGGGAACTGCGCGCCCGCCCAGGCCGCCTCGCCGCCCTGGGCGGCCGGGCACACCAGGCCCAGCTCGCGCGCATTGGCCGCCATCGCCGCCGGCAGCACGCCGACCACCGGGTTCAGCGTGCCATCCAATGAAAGCTCGCCGACGGCCGCGAACTCGCCCATCTCCTCGCGCGGCAGCACGTCCATCGCCGCCAGCACGGCGAGCGCGATCGGCAGGTCGAAATGGCTGCCTTCCTTCAGCAGGTCGGCGGGGGCGAGGTTGATCAGCACGCGCTTGGGCGGCAGCGAAAGCCCCATTGCGGTCAGCGCCGCGCGCACCCGCTCGCGCGCCTCGCCCACCGCCTTGTCCGGCAGGCCCACCACCAGGAAAGCCGGCACGCCGGGCGAGATCTGCACCTGCACCTCCACGGGCACGGCCTCGATGCCGGAGAAGGCGAAGCTCTGGATGCGGGCGATCGTCACGCAGGCAGTGTCGCAGCACAAGATGCCGATCGTCAACGAGTAGACTCTTTCTTGCGCGCCGCCACCGGCCAGCCCGGCGCGCCTCAGCCCAGCTCCACCAGCACCACCTCCGGCGGCACGCCCAGGCGCACCGGCATCATGCTGACACCCAGCCCGCCCGTGACGATCATGTGCCGGCCGCCCTCCACCACATGGCCATAGGCGTAGCGGTTGCCGAATTTGGAGGGCACCAGCGGCGAATACCCCGCCAGCCGCACCTGCCCGCCATGGGTGTGGCCGCACAGCGTCAGCGCCACGCGCGCCGGCACGGTGGGGAAGATGTCCGGCTCATGCGCCAGCAGGATCAGCGGCGCATCGCCCTGCACCTGGCGCAGCATGCCGGGCAGGTTGTGCAGCCCGTGGAAGCGCCCGCCCCCCAGCCGTATCGCCAGCATGGAGGCGACGCCGCCGAGCCAGAACGCCGTCTCGCCCTCGCCCAGGCGCACCGCCCGGTTCTCCAGCAGCCGCAGCCCCGCGCCGCGCATGGCACGGCGCCAGAGCTGCGCGCCGTTCCAGTAGTCGTGGTTGCCCAGGATCGCATACCGGCCCATCGGCGCCCGCAGCCGCCCCAGCGCCGCGGCCGCCTCCTCCGGCAGCACCACGCGGGTGATGAAGCGATGGCTGGCGTGGTAGTCGCCCAGCACCACAATGAGGTCGGCGCGCAGGTCGTTGGCCGTGTCCACGATCCCGCGGATGCGCGACAGGCCCATATAGGGCTCGCCCACATGCAGATCGGCCAGCACCGCGATCCGCAGCTTCAGCCCCGGCGGCCAGCCGGGCGGGGTGAGCGCGTAGCGCACCACCTCCAGCCGCCAGGCTGGCTCGATGGCGAAGCCGTAGGCCGCCGGCACGGCGCCACCGAGCAGCAGCCCGGCGCCGGCGCGCAGCAGCGTGCGGCGCCCAACCCTCCCGGGAAGGATCAGCCGCCGAGCCCGGCCAGGAAGCGCTGCAGCAGCCGGCCGAGCGCATCGAGGTTGTAGCCGCCCTCCTGCACGATGGCGCAGGGCAGGAAGCTGGCCGCGATCGCCTCCCCGGCGCGGGCGAAGCCGTCATCGCTGATGTCCAGGAAGTGCAGCGGCTCGTCCCGGCTGGCATCCATGCCCAGGCTGATCACCAGCGCCTCTGCCCCATGGCGCCGGATCTCGCGCAGCCCGGCCCCGATCGCCGCGAGCCAGGCTTCGTCGCCGGTGCCGCGCGCCAGCGGCATGTTGAGGTTGCAGCCGGCGCCAGCACCCGCCCCACGCTCCCCGGCATGGCCCACGTACCAGGGGTAGTAGCCATTGGGGTCGCCATGCACGGAGGCAAAGAACACGTCGTCGCGCTCCCAGAAGATGCCCTGGGTGCCGTTGCCGTGGTGGCTGTCGATATCCAAAATCGCCACCCGCGCCGCACCGCCCCGGCGCAGCCTTTCGGCGGCGATGGCGGCGTTGTTGAGGTAGCAATGCCCGCCCGCCCGCGCGGCATAGGCGTGGTGCCCCGGCGGGCGCGCCAGCGCATAGGCGTGCCGCCCGGCCGCCGCCTCATCCGCCGCCGCGATGGCGCAGGCAGCGGCGGCCTCGGCGGAGACCCAGGTCTCCCGGCAGGTCGGGTTCGCATCCGCATGGTACCAGCCCACCTGGCCCACGATGGTGCCGGAGCGCTTCGCCCCATTGGCCAGCATCTCCGGCGAGGGGTGGATGTTGGCGATCATCTCCGCGCCGTGATCCGCCATCGCCTCCCACGCCTGCCAGCCATCGCGCAGGTATTCGATGTAGTCGGGCGGATGCACAGTGCCGATGGCAGCGAGGTCGGCCGGGCCGGGGTCCACGATCTCCAGCCCCATGCCGCGGCACGAAGCCAGCAACGCCTCGGCGCGGCCGGGCACCTCGAAGTTCCGCTTGGCCGTGCCGCGCTGCAGGAAGAACTGCGGGTCGTGCGCCAGCTCCAGCGGGTTCCAGAAAGCCTTCATGCGATCGCTCCGGGCAGGGGGCAGGACAGGCGCGCAGGATAGCCCGGCCACCCCGGGCTGGACAGCTTCGCGCATTCGCGGTCACCTGACGGAATGGCAACGATCTCCCCCGCGAGCGCCCTCATGCCCCGCCTTTTCGCCGCCTGCCTCCTGGTCGCCTGCCTCGCCGCATGGCCCGCCGCGGCGCAGGAGGTGGCGAAGGCGCGCGAGCAGGGCCAGGCCTGCCTCTCCCAGCGCAACTACGCCTGCGCCGAGGCCGCCTTCGGCCGGATGATCCGCCTGCGCCCCGCCGACCCCGCCGGCTTCGCGATGCGCGGCATCACCTACACGCGCATGGAACGCTACCGCGAGGCGATCGCCGACCTGGAACGCGCCATGGACATGGGCGAGGGCACCTGGGACATCGTGGCGAACTACGCCGACGCGCTGCGCCACGTTGGCCGCACGGCGGAGGCGGTCGACTGGTCGTACCGCACGCTGGCCATCGTCGCCACGCTGGTGGATGTCCGCAGTGAGCTGGCCACCATGCTGGTGGGCGAGGGCCGGCACCACGAGGCGCTGTCCGTGCTTGGCGCCTTCGATGCCGGGTTGGAGCGCAAGGGGCAGAAACCCTATTTCGCCGCCCAGCGCCTGGTGATCGAACAGGCCCTGCTGCGCCGCGGCCCCCCGCCCGCGGCCGCGCGCCCGGTGCTGCGCCTGCCGAAGCTGGAGGATTTCTTCTACGCCCCGGTGTCGCTGGCCGAGGGCCACTTTGCCCCCTTCGTGGTGGATACCGGTGCCAGCACCACCGTGCTGCCGCGCGCCATGCTGGCCGAAAGCCGCGCCGCGCACAGCGTAGTGCGCCCCAGTGTTCGCTCGCGCCTGGCCGATGGCCGCACGATAGAGGGGCAGGTGATCACGCTCGCGCGCCTGTCCGTCGGGCCGCATGAGCTGAAGGACGTGCAGGTCTTCGTCTGCGACAAATGCGCCGCCCTGCTGGGCCAGGAGGTGCTGTCGCGCTTCGACCTGCAATCCAGCCGCCACGCGGGCGTGGAGTTCATGACCCTCTCGCCGCGCGCCACGCCGGGCCGCTGAGCGCCACTCTTGTCAGCAGGGGCGGGAGGCCCGACCATCCGGCGCCCATCTGTCCGGAGTCCGATCCCCCATGCGCATCGCCGTCGGCGGCTTCATGCACGAAAGCCACTCCTTCGCCCCGCGCCCCACGCGCTACATCGATTTCGTGCAGCCCGGCGGCTTCCCCAAGCTCACGGTCGGCCAGCCGGTCTTCGCCGCGGTGAAGGGCACTTCCGTGCCGATCGCCGGTGCCATCGAGCGGGCCGAAGCCATCGGCAACATCGACCTGGTGCCGCTCGCCTGGTGCTTCGCCAACCCCGCCGGCCCGGTGCAGGACGAGGCGTTCGAGCGCATCACCGCGCTGATGCTCGCCGAGCTGTCCAACGCGCTGGACAAGGGGCCGCTGGACGGCATCTACCTGGATCTCCATGGCGCCGCGGTGGCGGACAGCTTCCCGGACATGGAAGGCGAGATCCTGCGCCGCGTGCGCGCCATCGTCGGCGACCTGCCGGTGACGATCTCGCTCGATCCGCACTGCAACCTTACCGCCGAGATGGTCGATCGCTGCGACGCGCTGGTGCCGTTCCGCACCTATCCGCACGTGGACATGCGCGCGGCCGGCGACCAGGCGATGACGCTGCTGGTGGAGCGCATCAAGCGCGGCACCCCCTGGGCGCGCGCCTTCCGCCAGTTGGATTTCTTCATCGCCCTGCCGATGCAGTGCACCATGGTGGCCCCGATGGCCCCGGTGCTCGAGGAGCGCGCCCGGCTGAACACGGCGGCGGGCGTGGCCGAGGTCGCGTTCTGCTTCGGCTTCCCCTATGCCGATTTCAAGGATTGCGGCGTGGCCCTGGCCGCCTATGCCGAAACGCAGGCGCAGGCCGATGCCGCCGCGGATGCGCTGAAATCCTTCATCGACACCCGCGAGGCCAGCTTCGCCGGCGCCGTGCTGCCGGCGGAGGAAGCGGTGGCGGAAGCCATCAAGCTCAGCCGCGGTGCCACGAAGCCCATCGTGATCGCCGATACGCAGGACAACCCCGGTGCCGGCGGCCATGGCGACACCACCGGCATGCTCGCGGAACTCATCCGCCAGAAGGCCGAGGGCGCGCTGCTGGCGCTGATCAACGACGACGAAAGTGCCGCCGCCTGCCACGCCGCCGGCGAGGGTGCCACGGTGCAGCTCTCCCTCGGCGGTAAATCCGATGGCGTGCCGATCGCCGTTTCCGCCCGCGTGCTGAAGCTGACGGATGGCAAGTTCGTCGGCACCGGGCCGATGGCCAAGGGCAACTACGCCGATCTCGGCCCCTCCGCGCTGATCGAGGCCGGTGGGGTGAAGGTGATCGTGGTCTCCCGCAAGATGCAGGCGCTGGACCAATCGCTGGTGCGCCATGTCGGCATCGAGCCCAGCGCGTGCAAAATCCTGGTGCTGAAGTCTTCGGTGCATTTCCGGGCCGACTATCAGCCGATTGCCGAGGCGGTGCTGGTCGGTGCTGCGCCGGGCCCGGCGGTGGCTGATCCCGCCGAGTTGCCGTTCAAGAACCTGCGGCCGGGCCTGCGCCTGCGGCCGATGTCCAACCGCGTTTCGTAATCACAAGAAACCAACAGGGAGCTTCCCGATGAATCCCTTCGATCTCACCGGCCGCGTGGCCATCGTCACCGGCGGCAATGGCGGCATTGGCCTCGGCATGGCCACCGGGCTGTACAATGCCGGCGCCACCGTGGTGCTCTCCGGCCGCAACAAGGCCAAGGGCGAGGCTGCCGCAAAGGCGCTCGGCGAACGCGCCAGCTTCATTTCCGCCGACGTGACGAAGAAGGCGCAGTGCCTGGATCTCGTCGCCCAGACGGTGGCCAGGCATGGCCGGCTGGACATCCTCATCAACAACGCCGGCATCGCGGTGCGCAAGTTCCCGCAGGACCACACCGAGGAGGAGTGGCACCGCGTGATGGACACCAACATGACCAGCGCCTTCCTGCTGAGCCAGGCGGTGTATCCCGAGTTCCTCAAGTCCGGCGGCGGCAAGATCATCAATATCGGCTCGGTGATGACGCTGATGGGCGCGCCGCATGCCGGGCCCTATGCCGCCAGCAAGGGCGCCATTGTCCAGTTCACCCGCGTCTGCGCCACCGCCTGGGCGAAGGACAATATCCAGGCCAATGCCGTGCTGCCCGGCTGGATCGATACCGAACTGACCAGTGCCGCGCGCGACCAGGTGCCGGGGCTGAACGAGAGCGTGCTGGCCCGCACCCCGGCCGGGCGCTGGGGCGAGCCGAACGACCTTTCCGGTATCGCAGTGTTCCTGGCCTCCCAGGCCAGCAACTTCGTGACCGGCGCCGCCATCCCCTGCGACGGCGGCTTCACGATCCGGGCCTGAGCGGCGCGGGCCGGCACCTGCCATGGCCGACCCAGGCTACCATTCGCAGTGGGGCCAGGATGCGTTCATCGAACGTTTCCTGATGCCCCACGCGAACGGCACCTTCTTCGAGGCCGGGGCGCTCGATGGGCTGCACCTGTCCAACACGCTGTATTTCGAGCGGGAGCGCGGCTGGCGCGGCATCCTGGTGGAGATGCAGCCCTGGTTTTTTCCCCAGCTGGCCGCAACCCGCCCCGGCGCGCATTGCGTGCAGGCGGCGCTCGGCAGCGAGGCGATCCACCAGCTGTTTCTGTTCGCCGGCGACCGGTCCGGCCTGCTGCGCCACATGAACCCGTCGGACATCATCTACCTGGAGAACCACTACCGGGACATCGAGCCGAAGCCGCAATACTCCGTGCACTGGGTGCCGGTGCGGCCAGTGATGGACGTGATCGCGGAGGCCGGGCTGACCCATATCGACTATTTCAGCCTGGACGTGGAAGGCGCGGAACTGGACATCCTGCGCGGCATCGACTTCTCACGCGTGAAGATCGACCTGTTCACCATCGAGGACAACACGGACCGGTTCGATGCGCTGAAGGCCCTGCTGGCGCCGCAGGGCTACCAGATGATCGGCTGCCTTGGCACCGATGGCCTGTTCGTCCGGACCGATGTGCTTGCCGCGGTGGCGGCGCGGGAAGGGCCGGGGCACATCGCCGCGATGCTCACCGCCCTGCGCCAGCCGGGGCGTTGACCCGCCTTCGCCTTCAGCCGCGCCGGAGGTTCCAGAACAGGGGGAACCCGTCCAGCATACCGGTGAGGCCGGCGGCATAGGCTGTCGGCCGCAGCCATTGGCCCAGCGGGATATAGGGCAGGTCCTCCATCGCCTGGGCCTGCGTGTCGGCGGCGATGGCGCGCCGCCTTGCGTTGTCTGGCGCGGCCAGCCAGGCGCGGCGCAGCGCCTCCAGCCCTTCGCTGCTCGGCCAGCCCACCTCCGACTCCCGGCCGGAGGCGCGCAGGTAGCGGTGCATGCCTGGGTGCCAGAAATCATGGCCGGGCCAGTAGCCGATCACCACGCTCCAGCCGCCGGCCCCGGCGGGCTGGGTGCGCAGCAGGCGCGGCACGAGGTTGCGCACCGGCACGAACTCCAGCTGCACGTTGAGGCCGATGCGCTGCAGCAGCTCGGCCCCGGCCAGCGCCATGGCGCGTGGCGCCGGCAGGTCGGCGATTGCCAGCACCACCACGAGTTCGCCGCGATAGCCGGCAGCCTGCAAGGCGGCGCGGGACGCTGCCTCATCCGCCTTGGCCGTGGCGGGGTGCGCCATGGGCGAGGCGGTGCAGAAGAAGCCCACCTCGGTGCGCCGGTACTCCGGTGCGCTGGTGGCCGCGGCCATGAAGCTGGCCTGGTCCACCGCGCTGCGAACCGCGCGGCGCACCCGCGGGTCGTCGAACGGGTCGGTCAGGTGGTTCATGCGCAGCGTGGCCATGCAGCCCGCGGCGTCGTGCACCTTCAGGGCCAGGCGCGGGTTGGCGGCGATGGCGGCGTGCTGGCTGGGTGGCGGGGCTTCCCACCAATCCACCGTGCCATCCTGCAGGGCGGCGAGGGCCGCGCCGGGCTCGGGCATCGCGATCCATTCCACCAGGTCGAAATGCGCCAGCTTCGGGCCGGCGAGGAAGGAGGGCGTGCCGGTGGGGCGGGGCTGGTAGTGCTCGTGGCGCGCATAGGCGGCGCGGCGCCAGGGTTGGTATTCGTCGGCCAGGAAGCGGTACGGGCCGCTGCCCACCACCTCATCCACCACCCTGGCATCGGAATGCTCGGCGAGGCGGGCGGGCATGATGGCGCAGACCTGCATGATGCGGTCGCCCAAGGCTTCCGGCAGCAGGGGGAAGCGTTCGGTGAGGCGGAACAGGATGGTGCGGTCGTCGGGCGCCGACAGGGAGGCGGTGGCGCGCAGCAGGCTCTGGCCCATCATGGCGTGGGTGCCCCAGCGGGTGATGCTGGCCACGCAATCCTGGGCGCGCACCGGCGTGCCGTCGTGGAACATCAGGCCTTCGCGCAGGCGGATGCGCCAGATGCGGCCGTCGTCCTCCTTGGTGTGGCCTTCGGCCATCTGCGGCTGGGCAACCCCGTTGGCGTCGAGGCCGTAGAGCGTGTCGTAGACCATCCAGCTGTGGTTGCGCGTTTCGATGAACGGCCACCAGCTGGGGTCGAGCCAGCCCAGCCCCTGATGCGGGACGAAGCGCAGCGTGCTGGCGCGCAGGTCTGTGGCGAGGGCCGGCGTGGCGAGGGCAGTGCCGAGAAGGGTGCGGCGGGTGAGGCGGGGCGTCACGGCGTGGTGCCTATGCGGTGGGGTCCTCGGCGAAGGACACGAAGGCGCCGCCTTCGGCGCGGGAGCGGATTGCCGCATCCACGAACATCATGCCCTCCAGCCCATCCTCGGCGGTGGGGAAATCCAGCGCCAGCGGATCGACAGGATGCGACGTGAGGCGGGCCGCTACAAGTTCCGAAACGTCTCGATACAAGTTGGCGAAGGCTTCGGTGAGCCCCTCGGGGTGGCCGCGGGCGATGCGGACCAGGCGGGCGGCCTGCGGCAGCAGGTCGGCATCGCCGCGGGCGAGGCGCTGGAGGGGTTTTCCCTGCAGCGCCAGGGTGAGGTAGTTGCTGGTCTCATGCCGCCATTCCAGGTGGCCCTTTTCGCCGAAGACGCGCAGCGTGATCGCGTTCTCGGTGCCGGCGAGTGCCTGGCTGCACAGCAGGGTGCCGGGCACGCCGCCTTCGAAGCGCAGGAACATCGCGCCGTAATCGTCCACCGTGCGGCCGGGCACGATGGCGCCGAGATCGGCGGCGAGGCCCACCAGCTTCAGGCCGGAGACGAAGCGGGCGAGGTGGTATGCGTGGGTGCCGATGTCGCCCAGCACCAGGGAGGGGCCGGAGCGGGCGGGATCGAGCTTCCAATCCAGCTTGCGGGTGCGCGGGCCTTCCTCCACCGCGGCGGACATGCCGGCCTGGAGGTATTCCACCTGCACGGCGCGCACCGGGCCGATCACGCCGGCGGCGACCATGGCGCGGGCCTGGCGGATCATCGGGTAGGCGGCGTAGGCGTGGGTGAGGCAGAACACCGTCATGGTGCGGCCGACGG
>CANHKG010000032.1 GCA_947460455.1 Rhodospirillales bacterium
CAGTTCCTCGACGCCTACAACTTCGCCAAGCGGCTAAAGACCCTCAAGGGCCTCACCCCTTACGGAGCTATCTGCAAAGCATGGGCCGTAGAGCCAAGCAGATTCACCGCAAATCCGCACCATCAAATCCCGGGACCAAACATCTAGCGTGCGGGGGTTCGCAAGAGGTTTGCCATGTCCTTCAGCCTGACGACTCCGGCGACGGTGGTGGCGACCGGGACGCGCGACCTGGGCGACCCGCGGTTCTGGCTGGAATTCGCGCCGGGGCTGCATATTGGCGACCCCGCCATGGTGCAGGGGCTGAGCGCGATCGCGCCGGCCGAGGCCGATATGGCGGCGATCCGGGCGATGGTGCGCGAGGAGTGGTATTTCCAGGCCAGCTCGATCACCTGGGGGCTGGATCTGGCGCTGATGGCCAATACGGTGCGGGCGCTGGACCGGGCGGGGCTGAGCCCGGTGTTCGCGTTCCTGTACGACGAGTTCTGGCTGCCGTTCTACCGGCTGAGCCCGATCTACCGGGGGCTGCTGGGCGACTACATGGCGTTGCCGGATTTCTGGGTGTGGAACGTGGACCCGCAGCGCGGCGATGCCGGGTGGCGGCCGCACCGGGACAAGGACCGGCATTCGCTGCTGCCGGACGGGATGCCGAAATCGATCACCACCTGGATGCCGCTTTCGCGCGCCACGCCGCTGAATGGGTGCATGTATATCGTGCCGGCGCATCTGGACCCGACCTACAACACCGAGCTGGAGAAGGAGTGGCGGTTCGAGCATGCCGCGATCCGGGCGCTGCCGGGCGAGGCGGGCGATGTGTTCATGTGGAACCAGGCGGTGGTGCATTGGGGCAGCCGGACCTCTCCGCGGGGTGGGGAGAGCCGGGTTTCGATGGCGTTCGAGTTCCAGCGGGCGGATGTGGCGGCGATGAACGAGCCGCTGCTGCCGCCGCTGGCGTTTCACGATTTCGGGACCCGGCTGCGACTGGTGGCCAAGCAGGTGCTGCAGTACCGGCACATGTACAAGGTGGATCCGGCGATCGAGCGGCTGGCGGCGCAGGTGCTGGGGCGGGGGTAGGCCGGGGCTGCTGCCCCGGCCTGGTTCTGGGGTTCAGACCTTGAGGGTGCGGCTGGTTTCGACGCCGTGGCCGGCGACCTCGATACGGTCGGCGAAGACGCTGACGGTGGCGTAGGCGGTGGTGGTGGCGGTTTCCACCATGCCCTTCATGTTGACGAAATGCTTGCCCTTCAGCTCGCCGTAGTTGCCGGCGTGGTTGTGGCCGCAGAAATAGGCCTGGAAGCTTTTTTGCGCGGTGAACAGTTCCAGCAGGCGCTCGCTGTCCCACATGTTGTGCTCGTTGGCGGGGAAGATCGGGTAGTGGCCGAGGACGATCACCTTTTCGCCCGCGCGCTCGGCGGCGGTGAAGGTGGCTTCGAGGAATTTGTACTGCTCCTCGCTGGCGCTGCCGTTCCAGGTTTGGGCGTTGGCGGCACCCTTCGCCTTCAGGGCCTCCAGGCGGGTGGCGGCGAGCTTGTGCTTCTCGCTGCCGGGGGCGTTGGCGAAGAGGCTGACGTCGTTGCCGTCCAGCACGATGAAGCGGTGGCCGGCGGCGGGGAAATCATAGTAGGCGCGCTTGAGGCCGGTGATGCGGTGGACGGAGGCGAGGTAGTCTGCGCCGACTTCGTAATCGTGGTTGCCGAGGACGAAGAAGTGCGGGTGCTTCAGGCGGTCGTAGATCGGCAGGATGGCGTCGTAGCTGGTCCAGTGGCGGTCGATGATGTCGCCGAGGGTGGTGACGAAGGCGACGTCCTGGGTGTTGAAGTGCTCGATGGCGTCGGCGAGCTTCCACAGCGAGTTGGCGTAGAAGCGGGTGCGGCGCGGGGCGACGGCGGCGAATTGCGGGTCTGAGACGATGCCGAAGCGGAAGAGGGGGGCGCCGGGGGCGGCGGTTTGCGCGGTGGCCGGGCGGGCGAGGCCGCCGAACTGGGCGAGCAGGGTGGAGGCGCCGAGGGTGGCGCCGATGGTGCGGCGGGTGAGCATGCGAAAGGTTCCATCCATGGGGATGGGGCTTCGATAGCAGGCGCGCGTTGCGCAGCCTTGGCAGTGCCGTGATGGTTCAGTGATGGATGCGGGCGGGGTGGTCAGGCTTTGCGGAGGCTGAAGCGGACGGCGCATTTGTCGTGGCCGTATTCGCCTTCCATCACGCCGTTGGCGATGCGGCCTTCGAACTTGATCACGCGGACGACGCTGGTGGTTTGGGCGCGGCGGCCGGAGCCGAAGACGGCGCCGTCGGGGGAGGCGGTGACCTCGAAGGTGTTGCCGCCCCAGGTGCGGTTGAACTTGCCGTCGGTGACGGTGACGGAAGCGTTGTCGTTGTCCAGCTTGTCGCAGCTGCCGGAGTTGTCGTTGCGGATGGTGCGGTAGGTGCCCTTCCAGGTGCCGTCGTGCGGGCTGGCGGCGGGGGCGGGATGGGGGAGGAGGAGAAGGGCGGCGAGGGCGAGGGCTGCGCGGGACATGGCGGGCTCCTTTTTTATGCAATTTCGTAAAAGAACGATATTGCAACAAAATAGGTCGCGCAAGGGTTCGGGGGTATCAACAGGGTGTGATGGGGCGATGGCCCGGCCTGGCGGCCGGGCCGGGGCGGCTATTCGGTCTTGAGGCCCTTGCGGGCCATCGCCTCTTCCTGGCTGGCGACGCCACCGTGGGCGGCGGACCAGGCGACGGGGTTTTCCAGGAACTTGCGGACCTCGGACAGGGCGCTGTCGGAGAAATACGGGCGGTCCTTGCAGGCTTCCAGCACATCCCACCAGGTGGCGAGGCTGTGGAGCTGGATGTTCATCTTCTTCAGCGTGTCGAAGCCGCCGGGGAAGACGCCGTAGAAGAACACGACGAAGGTGTGGTTGCAGATGGCGCCGGCATCGCGCAGGGCCTGGCAGAACTGGATCTTGCTGCCGCCATCGGTGGTGAGATCCTCCACCAGCAACGTGTTCTTGCCCTCGGGAACGTCACCCTCGATCAGCGCGTTGCGGCCGAAACCCTTGGGCTTCTTGCGGACATAGGCCATGGGGGCGGCCATGCGGTCGGCGATCCAGGCGGCGAAGGGAATGCCCGCCGTTTCGCCGCCCGCGATCGCCTCGATGGATTCGAAGCCGATGTGACGGCCGATCTTCTCGACGGCGAGTTCACAAATTTTGGCGCGCGCGCGAGGGAAGTAGATGATACGACGGCAATCGATATACACGGGCGACTTCCAGCCCGATGTCAGCGTATAGGGGTCATCCGGTCGGAAGTTCACCGCCTTGATCTCAAGCAGTATGCGTGCCGTGGTCAGGGCGGCGTCGCGGTCCCAATCCGTCATGTGCAGCTTTTCCATCCGGGGTCTCCCCATGCGTCACGCCAATTCGGGCGTTCCTAGCCCTCCCCTGCCGGTTCGTCCATTGCGGGGGTGCGCCCATGCCTGAGGTGCAGCGGGCGGCGGAGGCTGCGGCGGACGGGGCGGCGCAGGTGCCGCAGGCCCGGGTGTGGGTGCTGGACGATCCGCGGACCGGGACGGCGAACCAGGCGATCGGGATCGCGGAGCGGCTGGGGGTGCCGTTCCGGCGGGTGCCGATGATGTGGAACCCGTGGACGGCGCATCTGGCGGGGCTGGTGCCGGGGGGCTCGCTGGCGGGGCTGCGGCAGCCGGCGCGGCGGATCGCGGCGGAGCTGGCGCGGAGCACGGCGGGGGTTTCGTTGCCGCCGCTGGTGGTGGATGGGCAGGCGGTGGCGGTGCCGCCGCGGCCGGAGCTGGTGATTTCGGCCGGCCGGCGTTCCGGCGCGGTGGCGTTGTGGATGAAGCGCCAGTTCGGCTGCCGGCTGGTGCATTGCATGAACCCGGGCCTGGGCGGGTTGCTGCGGCATTCCATGTTCGACCTGCTGGTGATCCCGGAGCATGACCGGCCGTCTCCGGCGCCGAACGTGTTTCCGGTGCTGGGGGCGCCGCATCGGGTGTCTCCGCTGATCCTGGAGCAGGCGCGCGGGCAGTGGGAGGAGCGCCTTTCGCACCTGCCGAAGCCGCGGGTGGCGCTGCTGCTGGGCGGGCCGGTGCGGGGCATGGATATGCCGCCGGCCATGGCGCACACGCTGGGCAAGCAGGTGGCGCGGATGGTGGCGGCGCGCGGGGGGGCGGTGCTGGCCACGACCTCTCGCCGGACGGGCAAGGAGGCGACCGAGGCGCTTTCGGCCGGGCTCGCACCCGCGCTGCACCTGATCTACCGCTGGGGCGAGCCGGGGGAGAACCCGTATCAGGGGTTCCTTTCCAGTGCCGATGCGGTGGTGGTGACGGCGGATTCGATCTCCATGATCTCCGAGGCATGCGCGAGCCAGGCGGCGGTGTATGTGGCCTGCCCGGAGCTGGCGGGGCCGCGGCACCATCGCTTCGCGGAGACGCTGTACCAGGCGGGGCATGCGCGGCCGCTGGGGAATTCGATCGCGCGCTGGCCGCGTCCGCCATTGGATGAGGCCGGGCGGGTGGCGGCGGAGATACGGCGGCGGTTTGCGCTGGAGTAAAGCTGGGCGATAAGGGTGCTTCGTGCGAACGAGGAAGCGCCATGAGCAAGACATACCGGCTGGCCGTGATCCCTGGCGACGGGATCGGCAAGGAAACCACGCCCGAGGGGCTGCGGGTGCTGGATGCGGCGGCGCGGCGGTTCGGGTTCCAGCTGAAGCTGGACCACTACGACTGGTCTTGCGAGACCTACAAGCAGACCGGGGCGATGATGCCGCCCGATGGGCTGGACATGGTGCGCGAGGCCGACTCGATCTTCCTGGGCGCGGTGGGCTGGCCGGGCGTTCCCGACCATATCTCCCTGTGGGGGCTGCTGATCCCGTTCCGGCGGCAGTTCGACCAGTATGTGAACCTGCGGCCGTGCCGGCTGATGCCGGGCGCGGTGACGCCGTTGGCGGGGCGGACGGAGAAGGATATCGACTTCTACGTGGTGCGGGAGAACACCGAGGGCGAGTATTCCAGCAGCGGTGGGCGGCATTTCGAGGGGACGGACCGGGAGTTCGCCAGCCAGCTGACGATCATGAGCCGGACGGGGGTGGACCGGATCCTGAAATATGCGTTCGAGCTGGCGATGACGCGGCCGCGCAAGAAGGTGACCTCGGCCACCAAATCGAACGGCATTATCCATACCATGCCGTATTGGGATGAGCGCTTTGCGCTGATGAGCAAGAACTATCCTGGCGTGACGACGGACCAGTACCATATCGACATTTTGTGCGCGCATTTCGTGCAGCACCCCGATTGGTTCGACGTGGTGGTGGGCAGCAATTTGTTTGGGGATATTCTTTCCGATCTCGGGCCGGCGGTGGCGGGTTCGATCGGGATCGCGCCCTCGGCGAACATCAATCCGGAGCGCAAGCATCCCTCCATGTTCGAGCCGGTGCATGGCTCGGCGCCCGATATCGCGGGGCGGTGGATCTGCAACCCGATCGGGCAGATCTGGTCCGGCGCGATGATGCTGGAGCATCTGGGCGAGCCGGCGGCGGCGAAGGCGATCGTGGATGCGATCGAGACGCTGCTGCGCGAAGGCGGGCCGCGGACGCGGGACATGGGCGGCCAGGCCGGCACCGTCGAGGTGGGCAAGGCCATCGCGGAGATCGTGGCGGCAGGCTGATCGGCGGGCGCCGCCTTCGCGTTGATCTGCGGGGGCGGTTGGCTCTATACTTCCGGTATTGCGAGTGAGTCGCAATTAGGAGTGAGGCATGGGCCGGGATTTCAGCCATATCGCACGCAACTGCGAGCGGGCCGTGGTGACGGCGTATCGAGACCTGACGGCGCTGGGGAATGACGATCCCTCGGCGTTCCGGGCGTGCACGACGCTGTACCGGATCCATCACCCCGAGGCCTCGGTGAACGAGGCGCGGCGGCTGGTGGCGGAGTGGATCGATCATCATGTGGTGAAGGCCGATAGCGGGCCTACGCCGGGGTGCGAGTGCCCCTGAGGGAAGCAAGCGGTTCTTTTTTGAAAAAAAGAACCAAAAAACTTTTTTGACTTTTGCCTCGGCCGCAGTGGCCGGCGAACGAATGAAGTCTTTTTGCTTCTTTTTCTTCAGAAAACGAAGATTCTTACTTCCTTCTGATCATGTAGGCAGCACCTTCCCCATAGGAGGCGAGCTTGCCCTGCGGCAGCGTGGCCGGGGCGAAGCCTTGCCGCGCCCAGAATCCGGGCGAGCGGCCGACGGCGATCAGGGACAGGGGCAGGGCGTGGGCGGCGGCGAGCCGGGCCACGATGGCCGGGGCGGCGCCGGTGCCGCGGGCACGTTCGTGCAGTGCCAGGTCGTGGATGTACCAGGTGTCTGGCTGCGCGGGCAGGGCGCCGAGGAGGGTATCGAGCGGCGGGGGGCTGCCCAGGGTCCAGGGGTGGCTGATGATGTAGCCATCGAGGTTTCCGCCAAGGGAGGAGAGGGCGTGGCAGCCTTCGGGGCAGAGCGCCAGGCGTTCGGCGAAGACCTCCGGGCGCTCGGGATGGGCCTGGTGGATGGTGTTGCCGAGGCGCTCGACGGCTGCGAGGTCCGACGGCGCCATGGGGCGCCAGCTAGGCGACATCGGGGGGCCTGAGGCGCGGGGGCAGGGTGGCGAGGCTTTCGGGGGTGTCGAAATCGCGCAGCACGGCGTCGTCGTTGACGTCGATCTCGGCGACCTGTTCGGCGTTCTCGCGGATGATGCGGCGGCCGCCGCCACCGTCGCCGGTCATGGCCAGGAGGTCGGGGAAGAAGCGGCGGTCCCAAAGGATGGGGTTGCCGAGCTGGCCCTGATGGGTGGGCACGGCGATGAGGCGGCCTTCATCGGTGTCGTGCGCGGCGAGCAGGCGGTCGATGATCCGCCCGGTGACCAGCGGCATGTCGCCGAGGCAGACGATGGCGGCGCGGGCTTCTGGCGGCACGGCGGCGATGCCGGCCTTGAGGCTTTCGGAGAGGCCGGCTTCGTAGTGGGGGCTGGCGATGTAGGTGACGGGGCGGCCGGCCAGCGCCGCCTTGATTTCCTCCGCGTGGTGGCCGGTGACGATGATGACGGGGCGGGCGCCGGAGGAGAGCACGTTGTCCACCGTGCGGGCGATCATCGGCTTGCCGGCCTTGTCGGTGACCAGGAGCTTGTTGAACGGGGCCATGCGGGTGGATTTGCCGGCGGCCAGCACCACGGCGGCAATGGTGGATTTGGGGGCGGGGGCTTCGGGCTTGCCGGCGGCTTTCGCCCTGGGCAGGGGGCGGGCATCGGTATCCTTCAGCAGGCCGCCGAGGCCCATGGCGGCCAGGGCATCGGCATCCACCGGCAGGCCGGCGAAGAGGCGGCGCAGGACCCAATCGATGCCGTTCAGCTTGGGCGAGCGGGCGCAGCCGGGCAGGACAAGGGCGGGGCGGCCTTCGAGGTCGCAGGTGCAGATGAGGTTGCCGGGGTCGACCGGCATGCCGAAATGGACAATGCGGCCGCCCGCGGCGACAACGCCGGCGGGGCCGACATCGCGGCGATCGACCGTGGCCGACGCGCCGGCGACGAGGAGGAGATCGGCCCCTTCTTCCAGCATCTCGCGCAGGGCGGCGGCGATGGCGCTGGTGGTGTGGGGACAGCGGCGGGCGGGGAGCATGGTGCCGCCGAGGGCGTGGATGCGGGCTTCCGTGGCCTCGATGGTGCCGGCGAGGACGGATTCCTTGAGGCCCGGCAGTTCGCTCAGCACCAGGCCGACCTTGAGCTTGCGGAAGGGGTGCAGCGCGAAGGGCGGGCCTTCGGTGCGGGCGAGGGCTTCGGCCTGTTCGAGCACGGCGCCGGGGACGGCGAAGGGGATGACCTTGATGGTGGCGAGCATGTCGCCCGGGGCCACCACGGTGTTGTCGGCCAGGGTGGCCAGGGTGAGCGATTCGTCGAGCCGGTTGAGGCGAGCGAGGTGGGCGGGATCGACGATGAACAGGCCGGCGCTGTCGGCATGCAGGTTGGCGCGGCCGGTGTTGGCGCGGCCGGCGGAAATGCGCGGGGCGGCAATGGCGGCGGCCAGGCGGGCGGCGGCCTCGTTTTCCGGCACGTCGCCTTCTTCGAAGCGGGCGGCGATGATCTCGGTTTTGCCGGCGGCCTGCAGGGCGGCGATGGCGGCCTGGTCCAGCACCGTGCCCTTTTTCAGGACACGGTTGGGGGTGCGGTGCGAGTGGGCGAGGACGGCGCCTTCCGCCTCGCTAAGCGGAAAGCTGGCGAAGATCACGCGGCCTGCTTTTCGGGCTGTTTGGGGGCGAGCGCGCCGTTGCGGCGGGCGGCGACGAATTCGGCGAGGATGGAGACGGCGATTTCCGGGGCGGTGATGGCGCCGAGATCGAGGCCGACCGGGCCCTTGATGCGGGCGATCACCTCATCGGTGTGGCCGAGTTCCTTCAGCCGGGCGACGCGGCGGGCATGGGTGCGGCGGCTGCCCAGGGCGCCGATGTAGAAGGCCGGGGATTTCAGCGCGCGGTCCAGCGCCGGGTCGTCCAGCTTGGGGTCGTGGGTGAGGGTGACGACGGCGGTGCGGACATCGGGCTTCAGCTCGTCCATCGCGTCATCCGGCCATTCGGAGCTGACGGTGACGTTGGGGAAGCGTTCCTCGGTGGCGAAGGAGCGGCGCGGGTCAACCACCACCACGGCGAGGCCGAGATGGGCGGCCATGGGGACGAGGGCCTGGGCGATGTGCACGGCGCCGACGATGATGAGGCGCAGCGGCGGGTTGTAGGCGTGGAGGAACCAGGTTTCGTTGCCGATGATTTGGGTGCCGGATTCGTCGCGTTCCAGCGCCTTGGTGGCGGCGGCAGCGAGGTCGGCGGGGGCGGTGGGATCGGGCAGGAGGAGTTGTTCGCCGCTGGGCAGTTTCGTGGCGACGACGATGGGGCGCTTGGCGGCGCGTGCCTCGGTGAGGGCCTTGAGGGTTTCCGGGGTCACGACAGCTTCTCCACAAACACCTTGAGCTTGCCGCCGCAGGCCAGGCCCACTTCCCAGGCGCGTTCATCCGTGATGCCGAAATCCATCAGCTGGGGGATGCCGTTTTCGATGGTTTTCATGGCGATTTCGGCCACCGCGCCCTCGATGCAGCCGCCGCTGACGGAGCCGGCCATGCGGCCGGATTTGGTGACGGCGAGCTGGCTGCCGGCGGGGCGGGGGGAGGAGCCCCAGGTTTCCGTGACGGTGGCGATGGCGACCTGCTCGCCCTGGGCGACCCAGGCGGCGGCGGTGGTGAGGATATCGTCGGAATCGGGGGTGGTCATGCGGCTATCCTCCATCGGTCCATCGCGCGCAGGTCGGGCGGTGCCGAGAGCGAGGCGACCAGGGCGCGCAGGCTGGCGAGATTATGCACGGTTCGGAATTCGTCGACATGCGGCAGCATCGCGCGGATGCCCTGCGATTTCGGCTCGAACCCATCCCAGCGCAAGAGCGGGTTGAGCCAGACCAGGCGCGAGCAGGATTTGTGCAGGCGCTCCATGTTCTCCGACAGGCCAGCGGCGCCATCGCGGTCCAGCCCATCCGTCACCAGCAGCACCATGGCGCCCTGGCCCAGCACGCGGCGGGACCATTGCTGGTTGAAGGCGGCCAGCGCCTCGCCGATGCGGGTGCCGCCGGACCAGTCGGGCACGATCTGGGAGACGAGCTGGAAGGCCACTTCGGGATCGCGGTGGCGAAGCTGGCGGGAGATGTTGGAGAGGCGGGTGCCGAAGAGGAAGGTGTGGACGCGGTCGCGGTCGTTGGCCACGGCGTGCAGGAAGTGCAGCAAAACCTGGGCGTAGCGGGCCATGCTGCCGCTGATGTCGCACAGCACCACCAAGGGCGGCGGCTTCGTCACCTTGCGGGTGCGGGCGAGGTCGAAGATCTCGCCGCCGGTGCGCAAGGATGCGCGGATGGTCGCGCGCAGGTCGATGCGCGGGCCGTTGGCGTCCGGCCTGGTGCGGCGGGTGCGTTTCTGGTCCAGCGGCAGGTGCAGGCGGGCGATCTCGCGCTTGGCGTTCTCGATCTCGGCGGCGCTCATCGCCTCGAAATCCATGGTTTGCAGGTGCTCGCGCTCGGAGACGGTGAGCACCGCGTCGATCTCCTCGCGGGCTTCCTCCGGCGGCGTGGGCTTTTCCTGCTTGGCGGCCAATGCCTCCGCGAGGCGGCGGGAGCCGGGCGGGGCCTTTTCCGGCGGGGGCTTGGGGCCGGCCAGCTTGTCCAGGATCTCCAGGACTTCGTTGTTCTCCTTGGCGCGCCAATAGAGCTTGAAGGCCTGGTCGAAGATGTCCTGGTGCTCGTGGCGGTGCACCATGGTGGCGCGCAAGGCGGTATGCACCTGGGCGCGGCGGCCGATGTCGATGCGGGTCATGGCATCCTGGGCGGCGAGCATGTCGGCGGGGCCGATGGGCAGGCCGGCGCGGCGCAGGAGGCGGGCGAAGTTGAGGATGTTGAGCGACAGAAGGCCGCGCGCGGTGAGATCAGACATCAGCAAGGCCTTCTTTTTGTGAACAAAAAGAAGCAAAAAAACTTTGTTCGTTTGCTGATGGCAGCGGCGTGACTCCACGGACGCCGGAAGAGATATCCCCGGCGCTATTCATGAAGTTTTTTTGCTTCTTTTTGTTCACAAAAAGAAGTCCTTCCTTAGTCCACTGCCGCTTTCGCTTCGGTGACGAGCCTTGCCGCCTCCGCGCCTTTGATCTTGGCGATATCGTCCTGGTATTTCAGCAGCACGCCCAGGGTTTCATCCACCGCGCCGGGGGTGAGTTCGGCCTGGTTGAGGTGGGTGAGCGCGCCGGCCCAATCGATGCTTTCGGCGACGCCGGGTTGCTTGAACAGGTCCTGGCCGCGGATTTTCTGCACGAAGGCGACGATTTCGGCCGCCAGCTTGGGCTGCACGTGGGGGGCCTTGCGGGCGAGGATGGCGCGTTCGCGCTTGGCGTCGGGGTAGTCCACCCAGTGGTAGAGGCAGCGGCGGCGGATGGCGTCGTGAACCTCGCGGGTGCGGTTGGAGGTAAGGACCACCACGGGCTTCGTGGCGGCGTGGATGGTGCCGTATTCCGGAACGGTGATCTGGAAGTCGGCCAGCAGCTCCAGCAGGAAGGCCTCGAAGGGTTCGTCGGCGCGGTCCAGCTCGTCGATCAGCAGCACGGCGGGGGGCTGGTCCGGGTCGATGGCGCTGAGCAGCGGGCGCGATTGCAGGTATTCGCGGGCGTAGATGTCGCTGGCGAGGGATTGGCGGTCGGCGGTGCCGGTGGCTTCGGCGATGCGGATGGCCATGAGCTGGCGGGCGTGGTCCCACTCATAGGCTGCCGCGGCGAGGTCCAGGCCGTCGTAGCATTGCAGGCGGACGAGGCGGCGGTTGAGGCCGCCGGCCAGCACCTTGGCGATCTCGGTCTTGCCGGTGCCGGGCTCGCCTTCCAGGAACAGCGGGCGTTCCATGGCCATGGCGAGGTGGACGGTGGTGGCGAGCGCCGTGTCGGCGACGTAGCCGCCGGCTTCCAGCAGGGCGGCGGTGTCGGCGACGGTGGCGGGCAGGGCCGTGGTCATCAGAAGAAGCCCTTGAGCAGCAGCAGGGCGACGGGGATGAACAGCGCGATGCCGATCCAGGCGGTGATGGGCAGGCCGCCGGGCTCGCGCGGGATGAGATCCAGCAGCGAGATGGTGGGGGCGGCCGGGGCCGGGGCGGCGGCGGGCGCGGGCGTGGCTTCGGCGGCGGCTTCAGGTTCCGCGGTGGCAACCTGGGCGGCGAAGCGGTCGAAGAAGGCGTCGGCCATCTGCTTGGCGGTGGCGTCGATCAGGCGGGCGCCGAGCTGGGCGATCTTGCCGCCGACATTGGCCTTCACGTCGTAGGACAGGATGGTGTCGGCACCGTCCTGCGCCAGGCGCACGCTGGCGCCGCCCTTGGCGAAGCCGGCCACGCCGCCCTGCCCTTCGCCTTCGATGCGGTAGCCGTTGGGGGGATCGAGATCCAGCAGCTGCACCTTGCCGGCGAACTTGGCGGCGATGGGGCCGATCTTGATCGAGGCGGTGGCCTTCAGCTCGGTCTCCGAAAGCTTCTCCAGCGTCTCGCAGCCGGGGATGGAGGCCTTGAGGACCAGGGGGTCGTTGAGGGCGGCCCACACCTTTTCGCGCGGCGCGGTGATCCGCCGCTCGCCGGACATGTCCATGTTGCTGCCGTTCTCCGTTGCGCGGGGCGGAAGTTACTTATAGGGGGGAGGGCGTGCAACCGACGCCCGGGCCGTATAGCTGGGGCGCCGCCCTCGTTCCGCCAAGGGAAACCGCGTTATGCCCTATTTGATCGCCGATGACCTGCCGCATGAGCCCGCCGGAGTGCGGTTCCGCCGCCTGGTGGAGCGGGGCGGAATTGCCCAGCTGCCCGGCGCGCATAACGGGATGGCGGCGCTGCAGGCCAGGCGGGCGGGGTTCGAGGGGCTGTACCTGTCGGGTGCGGCGATGACGGCCAGCATGGGCATTCCCGATGTGGGCATGATCACGGTGGACGAGGTGTGCTTCTTCGTGCGCCAGGTGGCGCGGGCCTCCGGCCTGCCGCTGCTGGTGGATGGGGATACCGGCTACGGCGAGGCGCTGAACGTGATGCACATGGTGCGCAGCTTCGAGGATGCCGGCGCCGGCGCGGTGCATATCGAGGACCAGTTGCTGCCGAAGAAATGCGGGCACCTGAACGACAAGAAGCTGGCCGATGCGCACGACATGGCGGCCAAGGTGGCTGCCGCGCGCAAGGCACGGCGGCATCTGTACGTGATCGCGCGCACCGATGCGGCGGCGAGCGAAGGGATGGACGGCGCGGTGGCGCGGGCCAAGCTGTATCTGGAAGCCGGGGCCGATGCGATCTTCCCGGAGGCGATGACCTCGGCGGAGATGTTCCGCGAATTCGCCAGCCGGGTGAAGGCGCCGCTGCTGGCGAACATGACGGAGTTCGGCCGCACGCCGTTCTTCACCGCCAGCGAGTTCGAGGCGATGGGCTACTCGATGGTGATCTGGCCGGTGAGCTCCATGCGCGTTTCCGCCAAGGCGAGCTCCGACCTGTATGCGGCGATCGCGCGCGACGGCGGCACGCAGAACATGGTGGACCGGATGCAGACCCGCGCCGAGCTCTACGAGACGATCGGCCTGCATGACTACGAGGCGCTGGACGCATCGATCGTGACGACGGTGCTGCCGACGGCTTCGTGAGGCCGTTCTACGTCGGCAGCGAGATCTATCGCCGGTCCAGCTACGGGCCGAAGCACCCGTTGGCGGTGCCGCGGGTGTCCGTGTGCACCGACCTGGTGCGGGCGATGGGATGGATGGAGGAGGCCCGGTTCCTGGAGGCGCAGCTGGCCGGGGACGGGCTTTTGCACCGGTTCCACACGCCCGATTACGTCGCCGCGCTGAAGCGGGCGGAGGCGGAGCAGGCGGTTTCCGAAGAAGTGCGGGCGCGGCATGCGCTGGGGGCGGCGGGCAACCCGATCTTTCGCGAGATGTTCCGTCGGCCGGCGACCTCGGCGGGTGGCGTGGCGCTGGCCTGCCGGACGGTGCTGCCGGGCGGCGTGGTGCATTGCCCCGGCGGCGGCACGCATCATGGGCGGCCGGACCGGGCGAGCGGGTTCTGCTTCCTGAACGACTGCGTGCTGGGGATTTCGGAGTGGCTGGCGGCGGGGTTGGGCCGGATCGTCTATCTGGATATCGATGCACATCACGGGGACGGGGTGCAGGATGCGTTCCATGATGACGACCGGGTGTTCACGATCTCCGTCCACGAGGCCGGGCGCTGGCCGAATACTGGGCTGGCGCAGGATCGGGCGGGCGGCATGGCGCGGAATTTCCCGGTGCCGCAGGGCTTCAACGACAGCGAGATGCGCTGGCTGCTGCACGAGGCGATCCTGCCGCTGGTCGAACGCTTCCGGCCCCAGGCGATCATGCTGCAGGCGGGGGCGGATGCGCTGGAGGAGGACCCGCTGGCGAAGCTCAGCCTCTCCAACAACGCGCATTTCCAGGTGGTGCGCGCGGTGATGGGGCTGGCGCCGCGGCTGGTGGTGACGGGAGGCGGGGGCTACAATCCGTTCTCCGCCGGGCGGTGCTGGGCTGGGATCTGGGCGACGCTGAACGGGATCGAGATTCCGGACCGGGCGACTCCGGAGGCTTCGGCGGTGCTGGGCGAATTGCATTATGCTCGCGTGGCCGGGCGGCGGCCGCCGGCGCATTGGCTGGACACGTTGCGCGATGCGCCGCGCGAAGGCCTGGTGCGCGAGGAGATCAGGCGGCTGGCGGTGCTGGCATTGGAGGAGTTCGCATGATGGTACGCCGAGGGCTGTTGCTGGGCCTGGGGGCCCTGATGATGCCGCGGGTGGCGGCGGCGCAGGACGGGCCGCAGCCCGAGTTGCGCAAGGAGCGGCTGAGCATCGTGACCGGGCGCGGCAAGTCGTACTACTTCATGGTGGAGATGGCGCTGGAGCCGGCGCAGCAATCCATCGGGCTGATGTTCCGGCCGCGGGTGCCGGCGGATGGCGGGATGCTGTTCGACTGGGGCCGCGAACGGCGCTCCCAGATGTGGATGCGCAACACGATCATCAGCCTGGACATGGTGTTCATCGCGCAGGACGGCCGCATCAAGACCATCGCCGAGCGGACGGTGCCGCAGAGCCTGGCCATCGTGGACAGCATGGTGCCGGTGCGCGCCACGCTGGAGCTGGCGGCCGGCACCTGCGAGCGGATGGATATCCGGGTAGGGGACCGCGTGTCGCACCCCATCTTTACGGTACCCAACGGCTGAATGCTTGCGCTGGGCGGGTCTCGCGCCTAGCTTCCGGCCCGTTCTGGGAACGGGGCGTGGCGCAGCCTGGTAGCGCGCGTGTTTTGGGTACACGAGGCCGCCGGTTCGAGTCCGGCCGCCCCGACCAGATCGAGTTTGTGACGAGGAGTGGCCATGCGGGCGCGCATCTACCAGATCCCCAAGAACGCCATGCAGTCTGGCAAGGCGAAGACCGACGACTGGGTGCTGGAGTTCGAGCCGGCCGAGGCGCGGCGGGCCGACCCGCTGATGGGCTGGATCGGCAGCGCCGATACCCAGGCCCAGGTGAAGCTGGTGTTCCAGAGCCGCGAGGATGCGGTGGCCTATGCGCAGCGCGAGGGCATCGCCCACGTGGTGGAACTGCCGAAGGCGCGGGTGATGAAGCCCAAGGCCTATAGCGACAATTTCCGCGCCGGCCGGACGGAGAACTGGACGCACTGACGGTGGCGGCGGCGGGAGCACTGGCCTGCCGCGATCTGCGCAAGACCTTCGGCGGCGCCGTACGGGCGCTGGACGGCGTTTCCATCGACATCGCGGCGGGCGCGTTCTTCACCCTGCTGGGGCCTTCCGGCTGCGGCAAGACAACGCTGCTGCGCGCCATCGCGGGGTTCGAGCCGCAGGATTCCGGCACGATCACGCTGGGTGGCCTGCCGCTGGATGGGCTGCCGCCGCACCGGCGGCCGGTGAACACGGTGTTCCAGAGCTATGCCGTGTTCCCGCACATGACCGTGGCGGAGAACGTGGCCTTCGCGCTGCAGATGCAGAAGCGGCCACGGGCGGAGATCGCCGCGCGGGTGGAGGAGTTGCTGGCCCTGGTGCGGCTTTCCGGCCTGGGCGGGCGCAAGCCGAACCAGCTTTCCGGCGGGCAGCAGCAGCGCGTGGCGCTGGCCCGGGCGCTGGCGGCCTCGCCCCGGCTGCTGCTGCTGGACGAGCCGCTCTCGGCCTTGGACCTGAAGCTGCGCAACGAGATGCGGCTGGAACTGAAGCGGCTGCAGGCGGAAACCGGCATCACCTTCGTGTTCGTCACGCATGACCAGCACGAGGCGCTAAGCCTTTCCGACCGGATCGCGGTGATGCGCGCGGGCAAGGTGGAACAGGTGGGAACGCCGGCCGAGGTGTATGAACGGCCGGCGAGCCGGTTCGTCGCTGATTTCGTCGGCGAGGCGAACCTGCTGCCGGCACGGCGGGTGGGGGCGCGCCGATTCGCGGTGGCGGGCGGGGAACTGGAAGCCGCCGAGGATGGGCCGGAGGCGGCAACGCTGGTGCTCCGGCCAGAGCGGGCACTGATGGCGCCGGATGGCCCCGGCCTCGCCGGAACGGTGGCGCAGGTGGTGTATGACGGCGCCGATTCGACCTACCATGTGGCCTTGGCGGAGGGGCTTGTGGTGCGGGTGCGCGTGGGCAACCGCGATGGCCGCCGCTTCGAACAGGGCGCGGCGGTGCGGGTTTCGGCAGACCCGGCTGCGCTGCGTGTGGTGACGTCGTGACCGCGTACGAGGACAGCCACTACGCCCGCACCGTGGAAACCGCGCTGCGCTACCCGGCGCTGGACGGGGAGGTGCAGGCCGAGGTTTGCGTGATCGGCGGCGGCATGGCCGGCCTGGCCACGGCGTTGGATCTCGCCGAGCGCGGGCGCAGCGTGGTGCTGCTGGAGCGCAAGCGCGTCGGCTGGGGCGCCTCTGGCCGCAATGGCGGCTTCGTGGTGCCCGGCTATCCCACGCGGGTGGAAGACCTGGTGGCGCAGGTGGGCCTGCCGGATGCGCGCGAGCTTTATGGCCTGACGCTGGAGGCCCTGTTGCTGATCCGCCGGCGCATCGCCCAGTACGGCATCGACGTGGGCGAGATGGTCGATGGCCGGCTGATCTTCGCCATGGCCGAGGATGACGGCGAGATGGCCCGCTATGCCGAATTCATGGCCCGCGATTTCGGCCGCGACCTGATCGTGTGGTCCCGGCAGACGGTGCGCGAAACCTTGGCCACCACGCGCTATTCCGACGGCATCCTGGACATGGCGGCCCTCAGCCTCAACCCGCTGAAATTCACCCGCGGCACGGCGGCGGCGGCGGCGAAGCTGGGCGCACAGCTGCATGAGGAAAGCCCGGCCACCGGCCTGTCCCGCCAGGGCACCCGCCAAGTGGTGCGCACCCCGCGCGGGCGGGTGCTGTGCGACCAGGTGGTGATGGCTGGCGGCGGCTATGTCGGGCTGCTGGACTGGAAGGTGGCGATGGCGACCATTCCGGTGCCGACCTACACGATGGTCACGGAACCGCTCGGCGAGAACCTCGCACGGGTGATCGGCACCAAGATCTCACTGGCCGACCGCAGCTTCGCCACCAACTACTACCGGCCGCTGGAGGATGGGCGGCTGCTCTGGGGCGGCCGCGTGGCGGCGTTCAAGCCGAGCCATGCCTGGCTCACGGAATCGCTGCGGCGAGACATGGCGTGGTTCTACCCGGACCTGGACAAAGTCAAGGTGGAGGTCGCCTGGGGCGGGATGATGCCGTACCTGCGGCACCGCATGCCGATGATCGGCGCGATCGGGCCCGGCCGCTGGGTGGCAACAGGGTTCGGCGGGCTGGGGATGGGGATCACCACCATGGCCGGCACCCTGCTGGCGTCGGCCATCACTGAAGGCGATACGCGCTGGCAGATGTTCCACCGCTTCGGGCTGCCCTTCGCGGGCGGGCCCCTGGGGCGGGCGCCGGCGCTGATGATCT
Source organism: Rhodospirillales bacterium (assembly GCA_947460455.1). GTDB lineage: Bacteria > Pseudomonadota > Alphaproteobacteria > Acetobacterales > Acetobacteraceae > CAMDGX01. The sequence continues at coordinate 17,483 of CANHKG010000032.1, forward strand.
ACTGGAAGCATAAATTGGCGGCGGCTTTGGCTCGGCCGAAGTAAGCAAGCGCGTTCTTTTTTGAAAAAAAGAACCAAAAAACTTTCATTTGTTTGCGCCGGGGATTGCCCCGGCGCAAACGGATGACGTTTTCTTGCTTCAGCCCACCGGCATGGTCTGCGCCATCGGGGGCAGTGCCACGACCTTTTCGTACCAGGCGGTCAGCTTGGGGTGGCCGGGCCGCCAGGGCTCATGCGGGAAGCGGAAATCCAGGTAGCCCAGGGCGCAGGCCACGGTGATCTCGCCATAGGTGGCGAGGTGGCCCAGCGTGTCGGCCTCGGCTTCCAGGGCATCCAGCGAGCGGACAACCTTGCCCTTCTGCTGCTCGATCCACGTGGTGCGGCCTTCGTCTTGCGGCAGGGCGAGCTCACGGCGGCGCGGCTGGCTGGCATCCATGATGCCGTCGCCCAGGGCGGCCAGGCGCAGGGCGTTCCAGCGGGCCGGGCCGGGGGCCGGGAAGGTGCCGGGGCCGGCGCCGAGGCTGTCCACGTATTCGCAGATCACCGGGCTGTCATACAGCGCCATGCCGTCGTCGGTGACCAGGGAGGGCACCTTGGAGAGCGGGTTCATGACCAGCAGCGCGGGGTCGGTGGTGCCGATCTTGGCTTTTTCGATGCGGCTGTCGACACCGCGGGCGATGGCAACCGCCATGACCTTGCGGACATAGGGGCTGGCGGCAGAGAAGGCGAGTTTCATGGGCGTTTCCTGGTTGGTTCGCGGGGCGACTGTGCGGCGGCGGGCGCGGTCAGGCAAGCAGGGCGGCGGCCTCCGCGGCGCCGAGGGGCGCGGGGCGGCCAAGGGTAGGGGCGAGGCTGACGGCGGCGCCGGTTTCGCAGGCGTGGAGAATGCCGTCCATCACCTGCAGCACGTGCAAAGCGAGCTGGGCGGAACTGCGATGGGGTGTGCCGGCACGCAGCGAGGCGGCGAGGTCGGCGATGCCCAGGGCGCGGTAGTTGGCCTGGTCCGGCCGTTCCGCCGGCCAATGCGCGCCGCGGTAGTTCAACGCGCCGAAGGGCATGGCGTGGCTCTCCAGCGTCTGCCAGGGGCCGTCGCGGTCGGAGACCTCCGGCGTGCCGCCGAACCAGTTGGGATCCGGCACGCGCAGCGAGCCTTCGGTCCCATACAACTCGATCGGCGGGTGGCCGTTCTTCCAGATGTCCCAGCTGGCCATAAGGGTAAGCTGCGGGCCGGCGGCGAAATCCAGCAGCGCGGTGACGTGGGTGAGGGTTTCCACCTTGATGCGCTGGCCGTGGCGTGGCCCGGGGGCGGTGACCAGCCGCTCCGCCAGGCCGACCTGGCCATGGGCCTGCACGCGGGCGATGGGGCCAAGCAGGTTCACCAGCGCGGTGAGGTAGTAGGGGCCGAGGTCCAGCACCGGCCCGCCGCCGGGCTTGAAGAAGAACTCGGGATCCGGATGCCAGTGCTCCATGCCATGCGACAGCACCATGGCGGTGCCGCCGAGCACGCGGCCAATGCGCCCGGAATCGACGATCTGGCGGCAGAGCTGGTGGCCGCCGCCCAGGAACGTATCCGGCGCGCAGCCCAGCGCGAGGCCCTTGCTTTCGGCCAATGTGATCAGGCGCTGTGCATCGGCCACGGAGACAGTCAGGGGCTTTTCCGAATAGACATGCTTGCCGGCTTCCAGCGCCGCCTGGGTGAGGCCGGCGTGGTCGTTGGGCGGCGTGAGGTTCACCACGATGTCGATGTCCTCCCGCGCCAGAAGCTCCGCCACCGTGACGGCGGGCAGGCCGAGCGGCGCGGCGGCGCGTTGGGCGCTGGCCAGGGTGCGGCTGGCGCAGGCGCGCAGTTCCAGCCCGGCAAAGATCGGCATGTTGCGCAGGTAGATGCCGGAGATGTTGCCGCAGCCGAGGATGCCGACGCCGAGTGTGCGTGCCGCCATGGAACGTTCCTTCCGCTTGACCCGGCAGGGCCGGCACCGCCACGGTAGAGGCATAACGAAGTGCATCAAGGGGAGGGCGTGATGGAACTGAGCGCGCAGCAGATCGAGGCGTTCCACCGCGAGGGCTACCTGTTCCTGCCGGAGCTGTTCACGCCGGAGGAAGTCGCCGTCCTGCGCGACGAAGCGGAAGCGATCTACGCCGCGGACCGGCCGGAGATCTGGCGCGAGCGATCCGGTGCCCCGCGCACGGCCTTCGCGGCGCACCAGTACAACGAGGCATTCGGGCTGCTGGGGCGCCACCCGCGCATGATCAGCCCGATCGAGCAGGTGTTCGGCGAGAAGTTGTACATGCACCAGTTCAAGATCAACGCGAAATCCGCCTTCACCGGTGATGTGTGGCAGTGGCACCAGGATTACGGCACCTGGGCGCGCGACGACGGCATGCCGGAGCCGCGGGCGATGAACATCGCGGTGTTCCTGGACGAGGTGATGCACATCAACGGCCCGTTGATGCTGGTGCCGCGCAGCCACACCCACGGCACGCTCGCCGCCGGCCACGACAAGAGCACCACCTCCTACCCGCTCTGGACGCTGGACGAGGCGACGGTGACCAAGCTGGTGGCCGAGGGCGGGATCGTCACGCCGGTGGGCAAGCCGGGCGGGCTGCTGATGTTCCACGGCAACCTGGTGCACGGCTCCGCCGGGAACATCACGCCCTATCCGCGCAAGATCGTGTACCTGACGCTGAACGCCTGCTCCAACCACATCCGCACGCCAACGCGGGCGGAATACATCGCGCACCGCGATTTCACGCCGATCGAGCCGTGCGAGGATGGGGCGTTGCTGGCCTATGCGCAGAAGGCGCAAGCCAAGGCAGCGTAAGAATGTTCTTTTTTGAAAAAAAGAACCAAAAAACTTTTATTCGCTTGCACGCATGCTGGGCGCCCAGCGCGAGCGCAAGCGAATAAAGTCTTTTTGCTTCTTTTTCTTCAGAAAAAGAAGGGCCTTGCTTAAGGGAGCTCCCACGTGAATCTCCACTCGTTGTTGGCGGCCCGCGCGACCCCGGTGCGCGTCGGCCTGATCGGTGCCGGCAAGTTCGGCTCCATGTTCCTGGCCCAGGTGCCCCACATCGCGAACCTGGAAGTAGCGGCGATTGCTGACCTGGATCCCGACCGGGCCCGGGCGGCGGTGCGCGCTGTGGGATGGGACGAGGCGCGCGTGGCGGCGACGCGGTTCGTGGACAGCGGTGCGGCGCTGATCGGGATGGACGGGGTGGAGGTGGTGGTGGAGGCCACCGGCAGCCCTGCGGCGGGGATCGCGCACGCACGCGCGGCGATCGCGGCCGGGAAGCACATCGTGATGGTGAACGTGGAGGCCGATGTGCTGGCCGGGCCGCTGCTGGCGGCGGAGGCGCGGGCGGCGGGCGTGGTCTATTCCATGGCCTATGGCGACCAGCCGGCGCTGGTGGCGGAGCTGGTGGATTGGGCGCGGGCGAGCGGGTTTCGCGTGGTGGCGGCGGGCAAGGGCACGAAGTATTTGCCGGCCTATCATGAGGTGACGCCGGATGATGTCTGGAGCCATTACGGGCTGACGCCGGAGGCAGCGCGGGCGGCGGGGATGAACCCGCAGATGTTCAATTCCTTCCTGGACGGCACCAAGAGCGCGATCGAGATGGCGGCGATTGCCAATGCCTGCGGATTGGATGTGCCCAGTGCCGGCCTGGCGTTTCCGCCCTGTGGGGTGGACGATTTGCCGCATGTGCTGCGGCCCCGCGCGGCGGGTGGAGCGTTGGAGAAGGCGGGGATCGCGGAGGTGGTCTCCTGCCTGGAGCGGGACGGGCGGCCGGTGTTCCGTGATTTGCGCTGGGGGGTGTACGTGGTGTTCGAAGCGCCGACGGATTACGCGGCTTCGTGCTTCGCGCAGTATGGGCTGAAGACCGATTCCTCGGGCCGGTATGCGGCGATGTATAAGCCGTATCACCTGATCGGGTTGGAGCTTTCCATCTCCGTGCTGTCGGCGGCGCTAAGGGGGGAACCGACCGGGCAGTCGCGCGAGTTCCGGGCTGATGTGGTGGCGGTGGCCAAGCGCGATCTGCGCCAGGGCGAGATGCTGGATGGCGAGGGCGGCTACACCGTTTGGGGCCGCGCGATGCCGGCGACGGACAGCCTCCGGGCCGGCGCATTGCCGATTGGCCTGGCGCATCGCGTGGCATTGCGGCGCGGCGTGGCCCGGGGCGCGGTGCTGACCTGGGACGACGTGGCGGCGATGGACGGGCCGGCGGTGCAGGCCCGGCGGGAGATGGAGCGCGTGTTCACCCCGGCGCGATGATCGCCGCCAACTCGTCGGGCGTGCTCAGCATCGGGTAGTGACCGGTATCGATTTCGTGCCACCGGGCGCCCAGTTTTTCCGCGGTGCGACGCTGGTGCGCGAGCGGCGGGTTGGCGCTTTGGCGGCACCACACGACGTCGGCGTTCCAACTTTGCTGCCAGAAGCTGGGAAGTTCCATCGGCGCCTCCATCGCCGCGCGCGGATGCAGGGTGGTGCGTGCCGCGGCCCAGTCGCGCAGGGTGGGGTCCAGGTCCCGGAACAGGCGGTTGGCGGCATCCTCCTTTGGCACGCCGGTGGCGAGTTCCGTGCTGACGGCGGTGGGGCGGGCGACGATATCGGCCAGCGCCTCGCCATCCAGCAGCGCCAGGGCATCGGCGAAGACCAGGCGGGCGATGCGCTCGCGTGCCCGTTCGGCGGCGGCGGCCATCACCATGCCGCCGCAACTGGTGCCGACCAGGATGGCACCGTGCAGGTCCTCAAAGTGCAGCAACTCGGCGATCTCGGCGCCATGGCTGGCATTGGTGATGCCGGGCCGCAGCGCGTGGCCACGCTCGGCACAGCCATCCAGGCTTGGCGCAAACACGTCGTGGCCCATGGCGCGTAGCCGGCTGGCGACGGGTTTCCAGATCCATCCGCCCTGGTAGGCGCCGTGAATCAGCACGATGGCGGCCATGGCCGGTTCCTCCATTTTGCATTCATGTTGGCGCGGCCTTGGCCGATCGACAAATGCGCGTTGACAGGCTGGCTGGCAAAGTGGACGCTGCATTGCAACGGCGTCATGGCAGCCCGCGCATCAGGGCGAGATGGCCAACGAACCAACAGGGAAAGACTGGGACATGAACCGAATCTCCTGGGGCGCGCCTGGTATCGGGCGCCGTGCATTCCTGCAATCGAGTTCGGCCGGTGTGGCCATGGCGGCGGCCAACGGTGCGCCGGCCTGGGCACAAGGCACGCCATGGGCTGATGTGCCGAAGAGCAAGGTCGACAAGCTGAACTTCGTTGTTTGGACCTATGGCGACATCTACACAAAGATCGCCGCCAAGTTCAAAGAAGACTGGGGCGTTACGGTCGACAGCACCATCTCCGCCTTCAACGACCATCCGCCGAAGCTGCTTTCCATGTTCGCCGGCGGTGAATCGATCGACGTTTCGCAGTCCTCCCCGTACTCGTTCTGGAACTTCATTTCCCAGGGCCTGGTGGAGCCAATGGCGGACATGCCGGGCGCGGCCGGCTACGTGGCCGACATGACCGACATGATGAAGACCGTGGCGGTGCACAACGGCAAGCTGATGGGCATGCCGTATTTCTCCACCACCTGGGTGTGGAACTACTTCGAGCCGCTGCTGGAAAAAGCGAAGTTCGAACCCTTCAAGACCTACGAAGAGTTCATGGAGCAGTGCCGCAAGGCGAAGAAGGACAAGATCTCCGAATACCCGGTGTTCTGGGTGGCCGGCGTGGGGCTGGAGCAGCTGCCGGGCACTTGGCTGCAGATGACGCACAACAAGGGCGGCGTGTTTTTCGACAAGGCCGGCAACCACCAGCTCGGCGCGGGCTCGATCGCGCGCGAGACGCTGAAGTGGTGGGTGCAGACCTTCACCGAGGGGCTGGCCGATCCGGAATCGCTGAAGCAGCAGTTCGTGGGCTCCGCCAAGGCGTTCAGCGCCGGCACCAACCTGTATCGCGGGCCGAACCACCACTACACGCTGCAGGTGGCCAACGATCCCACCCAGTCCCCCAACGCCGGCAAGATCAAGGTGATGGACAGCCCCGGGGACGGCCGCACGATCGGCACCGCGCATGTGTATTTCGTGACCACGGCGAACCGGAACAAGGAGTGGGCCTGGAAGCTGCTGCAGTATCTCGGTGGGCGCACCAAGGATGGGCAGTATTCGCAGGCGATCAACCTGGCCAAGGATGCCATGCTCGGCTCCGGCTACAACTCGGTGATGAACAGCGAGGCGATCAGCAAGGGCTGGGCGCCGTATGGCGATGTGCCGAAGATTCTGGAGATCTGGAAGAAGACCACCTTCGTCGGCGAGGTCTGCAACTCCATGTACAAGCCCTGGCACTTCCCCTGGAGCGACCGCCTGAACATCGAGGTGCAAAAGGCGCTGACCGGGCAGATCACGGCCGACGTGGCGTGCGACAACATCATCGCGGCCATCCGCCAGGTGCAGCGCGGCTGACGGGGTTTCCGGCATGAGCGGTTCGGCCCCCGTCCACCGCTTCGGCCGCGAGCTTTCGCCGCGGGTGCTCGGCGTGGTGATGAACCTGCCGACGCTGCTGATCCTGGCGTTGGTTCTGGCCTATCCCATCTACTACGCCGGGTATCTTTCGATGCATCGGGTCACGCTGGTGCAGTTGCGCAGCGGCGTGTTCCCGTTCGTGGGCTTCGACAACTACCTGAAGGTGCTGGAAGACCCGCTCTTCCTGCTGTCCTTGGGCAACACGCTGCTGTTCACCGCGTTCACGGTGATCTCCGAGGTGGTGCTGGCGGTGATGATCGCCATCCTGATCAACCAGCAGGATATCTGGACCAGCCGGATCACGCGGTTCCTGATCCTGCTGCCCTATGCCGTGCCGCCGATCGCCAATGGGCTGATCTGGTCGTTCATCTACAACGGCAAGCTCGGCTTCCTGAACCGGCTACTCTACTCGGTGGGCGCGATCGACAGCCCGATCGACTGGACGGCCAATCCGGATACCGCGCTCTATGCCGTGGCGGTGCCGTATATCTGGCGCACCCTGCCGTTCGCGATCCTGCTGGTGCACGCGGCGTTGCAGGGCATCAGCAAGGAGCTGTTTGAGGCGGCTTCGGTGGACGGCGCCGGGGCGTGGCACCGGTTTCGGCACATCACCCTGCCGCTGATCATGCCGGTGATCGTGGTGCTGCTGGTGCTGCGCACGTCGTTCGCGGTGGCGGTGTTCGACGAGATCCTGGCGATCACCCAGGGTGGGCCGGGCGACGCGACCTGGGTGGCGAGTTGGTACAGCTACAAGAAAGGCTTCGCGCCGCCGTTCGACATCGGGGCGGGGGCGGCTTCTGCCTTCCTGCTGGCGCTGTTGGTGGCGACGCTGGCGTTCATCTACATCAAGCTTCTCTACCGGCGCGTGGATTAGGCCATGCGCAAGACACCGCTACAGAAGCTGCTGCTGCACTTCGCCAATATCGTCGTGATCGGCTTCATCCTGCTGCCGATGGCGGCCGTGGTGATCGGCTCCCTGCTGGCCGAGAAGAATTTGGCCGGCGATACGCGTTCGATCATTCCCGGGGAGATGACGCTCGACAATTTCCGGGTGATCGTGACGCAGGGCGCGCAGCGTGGGCAGGTGTTCGAGCAGGCGACGTACCTGCCGGACAACGTGAAGAAGATCTACCACGCGCTGTGGAACTCCACGGTGATCTCGATCTCCGTCACGTTGCTGACGCTGATCTTCGCGTCGCTGTCGGCCTACACCATCGTGAAGCTCAATCTGCGCTGGGTGGCGTGGCTGTTGACCGTGAACGTGTTTGCGCGGTTCGTGCCGATCATCGTGTTGATGATCCCGCTGTATGTGGTGTTCCGGAAGCTGGGGCTGCTGAACTCGATGTGGGGCGTGGTGATCGCGCTGACCGGGTTCTTGCTGCCGTACGGGATCCTGATTCTGGTGCCGTATTTCGCTTCCATCCCGAAGGAGCTGGATGAGAGTGCGCGCATCGATGGGTGCACGCGGTTTTCGGCGTTCCTGCGGATCACGCTGCCGCTCTCCACGCCGGCGCTGGCGAGCTATGGGGCGATCGTGTTCATCATCGCGTGGAACGACCTGCTGATCCCGCTGATCCTGAACAACCGGGCGGAGTTCATGACGTTGCCGGTGGTGATCGCCAGCCTGGTGGGCGACGTGTTCGTGGTGTTCAACCTGATGATGGCGATCTGCCTGATCGCGCTCACGCCTTCCGTGTTGCTGGTGCTGCTGCTGCGCAAGTTCGTGGTGGAAGGGCTTACCGCCGGTGGGGTGAAGGGGTAGCCAGAAAACATTCGGGGGCGGGCCTTGCGGCCCGCCCCCGTTTGCATCGCGATGAGCTTGTGGCTCAGGCGAGGTCGTAGCGGTCCAGGTTCATCACCTTGGTCCAGGCCTTGGCGAAGTCGGCCGCGAACTTCTGCTTGGCGTCGTCCTGGGCATAGACCTCGGACAGGGCGCGCAGCTGGGAGTTGCTGCCGAAGACGAGGTCGGCGCGGGTGGCCGTCCACTTCACCGCACCCGTGCCGCGGTCGCGGCCCTCGAACATGTCCTGCGCCTCGGAAGTGGCCTTCCAGGTGGTGGAGATGTCCAGCACGTTGGCGAAGAAGTCGTTGGTCAGCACGCCGGGGCGCGAGGTGAAGGCGCCGTGCTGGCTGCCGCCGGCATTGGCGCCGAGGACGCGCAGGCCGCCGACGAGGGCGGTCATCTCAGGCGCGGTCAGCTTCATCAGCTGGGCGCGATCGATGAGCAGGGCCTCGGCCGGGCCGGAGGCGGACGACTTCTGGTAGTTCCGGAAGCCATCGGCCTTCGGTTCCAGGGCGGCGAAGGACTCGACGTCCGTCTGGGCCTGGCTGGCGTCGGTGCGGCCCGGGGTGAAGGCGACGTCCACCGGGGTGCCGGCATCCTTCGCGGCCTTCTCGACCGCGGCGGTGCCGCCGAGGACGATCAGGTCGGCCAGCGAGACCTTCTTGCCGCCGGTGGCCGACGCGTTGAAGCCAGCCTGGATCGCCTCAAGCTTCGCCAGCACGGTGGCGAGTTGGGCCGGCTGGTTCACCTCCCAATCCTTCTGCGGGGCCAGGCGAATGCGGGCACCATTGGCGCCGCCGCGCTTGTCCGAGTTGCGGAAGGTGGCGGCCGAGGCCCAGGCGGTGGAGACCAGCTGGGAGACGGTGAGGCCGGAGGCGAGGATGGTGGCCTTGAGGCCGGCGATGTCCTGCGCGTCGATCAGGGCGTGATCAACGGCCGGCACGTTGTCCTGCCAGATCAGCGCTTCCTTGGGGGCGAGCGCGCCGAGGTAGCGGGACATCGGCCCCATGTCGCGGTGGGTCAGCTTGAACCAGGCGCGGGCAAAGGCATCCGCGAACTGGTCGGGGTTCTCGTGGAAGCGCTTGGAGATCGGGCCGTAGGCCGGGTCCATGCGCAGGGCCATGTCGGCCGTGGTCATGATCGGGGCGTGGCGCTTGGTGGGGTCGTGCGCGTCCGGCACCAGGGTGGCGGCGGCGGGGTCGGTGGGGATCCATTGCCAGGCGCCGGCCGGGGACTTGGTGAGCTTCCACTCATAGCCCATCAGCATGTCGAAGTAGCCGTTGTCCCACTTGATGGGGTTCGGGGTCCAGGCGCCTTCGATGCCGCTGGTGATGGTATCCACACCGGCGCCGGTGCCCTGGCTGTTCTTCCAGCCCAGGCCCATTTCGGTGATGTCGGCACCTTCCGGCTCCGCGCCGACCTGGGCGGCATCGCCCGCGCCGTGGCACTTGCCGAAGGTGTGGCCGCCGGCGACGAGGGCGACGGTTTCCTCGTCGTTCATCGCCATGCGCTTGAAGGTGTCGCGGATGTCGCGGGCGGAGGCCAGCGGGTCCGGGTTGCCGTTCGGGCCCTGGGGGTTGACGTAGATCAGGCCCATCTGCACGGCGGCGAGCGGGTCGGCCAGGTCGCGGTCACCGCTGTAGCGCTTGTCGTCCAGCCAGGTGTCTTCCACGCCCCAGTCGATGTCGTCTTCCGGCTCCCAGATGTCGGCGCGGCCGCCGGCGAAGCCGAAGGGCTTCAGGCCCATGGATTCGATGGCGCAGTTGCCGGCGAAGATCATCAGGTCGGCCCAGGAGATCTTGTTGCCGTATTTCTGCTTGATCGGCCACAGCAGGCGGCGGGCCTTGTCGAGGTTGGCGTTATCGGGCCAGGAATTCTCGGGCGCGAAGCGGTGCGCGCCGTTGCTGGCGCCGCCGCGGCCATCCTGGATGCGGTAGGTGCCGGCGCTGTGCCAAGCCATGCGGATGAAGAGCGGGCCATAGTGGCCATAGTCGGCGGGCCACCAGGATTGCGTGGTGGTCATCAGCGCGAAGATGTCCTTCTTCAGCGCTTCGATATCCAGGGTCTTGAACGCCTCGGCGTAGCTGAAGCCGGTGCCCATCGGGTTCACCAGGGCGGAGTGCTGGTGCAGGATCTTCAGGTTGAGCTGGTTGGGCCACCAATCCTTGTTGGTGCGGCCGCCATAGGTCACGTGGCGCGCGGCGCCATGCATGAAGGGGCACTTACCCCCTGTATTTCCGTCCATCTTGCTCTCCCCTCGGGTGCTGCTTCGTGCGGGCCGGCCGGACGCGATCGGCCCGGCGCGGCTTGCAGGCCGGCGGGCTCGGTCGCGGTGGACCGTAGCGTGGAGGGGTTTAGCGCTTTTTGGGCAATAGAGGATAGGCCGATGTTGTGAAGGTTGTGATAGATACTGCCTATGATCGCATCCGGTGAGCGGACTGAGGGGGCGGCGTGACGCTGCGGGACCTGCGCTATGTGCTGGCGCTGGCGGATCACGGGCATTTCGGCCGGGCGGCGGAGGCGTGCGGGGTGAGCCAGCCGACGCTTTCGGTGCAGGTGCGCCGGCTGGAGGCGGAGCTGGGCGTGGCGTTGTTCGAGCGCACGGCCAAGGGCGTGGCGCAGACGGATGCCTGTGGGCGGCTGATCGGGCATGTGCGGGCGGCGGTGGCGGAGATGGAGGCGATCCGTAGCGAAGCGGTGAGCCTGCGCGACCCGCTGGCCGGGCGGCTGCGGCTGGGCATCATTCCCACGCTGGCGCCCTATCTGCTGCCGCTGGTGTTCGCACCGTTGCGCGCGGCGCTGCCGGGGCTGGAGGTGGAGCCGTGGGAGGACCAGACCGCTTCCCTGCTGCGGCGGTTGCGGGCGCATGAGCTGGATGCGGCGGTGCTGGCCACCGAGATTGCGGAGCCGGATGTGGTGGGCCGGGCGCTGTTCGCCGAGCCGTTCCTGGCCGCCTTGCCGCCGGAGCACCGGCTGGCCGGGCAGGCGGTGGTGGCGGAGGCGGATCTGGCGCCGGATGTGCTGGTGCTGGCGGATGGGCATTGCCTGCGCGACCAGGCGCTGGAGGCCTGCGGCGGCACCGGGGCGCTGGCCGGCACGCTGCGGGCGACCAGTTTGGCCACGCTGCTGAACATGGTGGCGGCGGGGTATGGGACCACGCTGATCCCGGCGCTGGCGGCGGGGGCGGCGCAGGATGCGGGGATTGTGCTCAAGCCGTTGGCGGCGCGGACCGGGCGGACGGTGCGGCTGGTGTGGCGGGCGCGCTCGCCGCGGCAGGCGGCGCTGGCGGCGGTGGGCGAGGTGATTGCCGGGCGGTTGCGCGGGTTTGCCGAGGCGGCGGCGGCGGGGGCGATCTAGGGGGCGTTGGCCATGAGTCGTCGCCGCGGGAGGCGGGGTTTTGGCGACGGATTCGGGATGATTTTGGGCGTGCGGCGGCTATGGGGGCGCGCGGGCGGATTGCGCCGGGCAGAGTTTGGGCGCGCGGCGGCCGGACAGGGGCATGCCCTCGTGGGGGGCGCAACGCAGAATCCAGCCGATCCAGGCGCGCTGGCGGCGGATCTTGCGCAGGGCGCGATCGTCCCAGACGGAGTCCGGGTGTTCGGCGGCGTCGAGTTCGGGGGAGTGATACCAATCCTTGCGCGGGCGGCGGGTGGGGTTCGCCCTGGAGAAGGCGGCGAGCAGGGCCAGCAGCAGGAGCTTCAACGGCGCCGGAATCTGGGCGTGCAGAATCGCCCGCGCCCAGGGGCGCGGTGCGTCGGCTTCGCTCGGTGCGGCG
>CANHKG010000033.1 GCA_947460455.1 Rhodospirillales bacterium
CCCTCCAGAACCGTCGCCCTCAAGCAAGGCGCGCGCGTTGATGCGTCTGGCAAGGCGGGGGGTGGTACGGCCGCCATCGGCACCACCCTGGCCCGTGCAAAGGGCGGTCCAACGACCAAAGCCCCGACTGCCCGCGATGTCATCATCGAATCCGGTGCGCGCATTGCCGCGGACGCCACGCTCAATGGCCCTGGCGGCAATGTGACCATCCTCAGCCAGGACGGCACGACACAGCACAGAGGTGAGGTCTCCGCGCGCGGAGGTACAAGCGGCGGCAATGGCGGCTATATCGAAGTATCAGGTGACACCGTCGTGTTGGGTGGCCGGGCGGACGTGACCGCCCCTGCCGGAGCCATCGGCACCATCGTGCTCGATCCCATCGATCTGATCATCTCCGACAGCAGCAGTAGCACTGGCCCAGGTGCGCCCACCAAGACCACGGGAAGCATCACCACGAAGGCCGGTGCAGGGACGACCCAACTCAACGTGGCCGACATCCTGCTGTTGTCAGGCAACATCAAGATTGAGGCCATTGGCACCCTGAGTATCAATTCCGCCCTCGACACGACCACGACGGCCACCATTGGCAACGTTACCTTCAAGGCCGGCAGCACAATCGCGGTCAATGCCCCGGTCACCATCGACCCGGCCATGACGCTGTCGCTGAAGGCGGGCGATACCATCACCCTCGGCGCCGACATCCGGGCCGGTGCGATTGATCTTTCAACCACCTCAGGCGGCATTCTGCAGACCACAGGCAGTTTGGCCGCAACCTCCCTGCTGAGCGGCGGCGGCATTTCCGGCACGCTCTCTCTGACGTCCCCAACCAACACCATTGTCACCCTCGGCAAGCTCGCCATCACGGGCGGTGGTCTTGTTCTGTCCAATGCAAGCGAGCTCAACGTCAGTGGCGCCGTGTCTCTCGGCGGCGACAGCAGCCTGAAGAGCCTGGCGACTTCTGCGAATGCCATCGACGTCACGGGCAGTCTTGCCCTGACATCACCGGGATCGTCCCTCAGTCTCTTCGCGACAGGCACGGGCGGCATCACGTTGGCCGGGACGATCGACACGACCAGCAGCGGGGTGCTGAACCTCGTCAGCGGCACTCTTGGTGTGACCCAAACCGGCGGCATCATCGTTGCCGGCACGCTGGCCAGTTCCGGGGGGGGCACCGGCAGCATCACGTTGCCCCGGGCCGCGAATGCAATCAGCACCATCGGAGATATCGCCGTTGCCGGCGGGAATCTCGTTGTCGCCAGTTCCGCACCCGTTACGGTTGCCGGTACTGTCGCGGCAAACACGGTCTTCATTGCGGGCAGTGCCGCGAGCGCCTCCGCCATAGCCGTCCCTGGAACCATTGCTGCACAGAGCCCAAGCGGCACCGTCATCCTGGCCGCAACCGATGCCGCAGCGGGTGGCATCACGCTGTCCGGCAGCGTGACGAGCAAGAGTTCTGTTGGACTTTCCGCTGGTGCTGGCGGCATTCGCCAGACCACCGGCAGCATCACCACTCCAACCCTCGCCGGTGCGGGCACCATCGGTGCAAGCCTTGTGCTTACGAGCGCCGACAACGCCGTCGGCTCGCTTGGCAGCATCAAGATAGCTGCCGGCGACCTCCTGCTGGCCACCAAATCCACGCTTGATGTGGCGGGAACACTGACGATCGACGCGGGCCGTACGATCGCGCTGCGGCCCATGGGCCTGACGATCTCCGCGGGAACGATCGCCGCCGCCGGCGGCACGGTTGAGATCGCGCCGCTTCATGCCGGCAGCATGACCTTGGGCAATGCCGCAGCAGCCGAATTCGCCATCACGAATGCCACGCTTGCCAGGATCAGCAGCACCACTCTGCGTCTTGGCCGAACGACGTCCGATCCGGGCATCGCAGAGAGTGTCGTTGTGCGCGGCCCCTTCGACGCCACCACGGCCGCCACGTCCACGCTCCGCCTCGATGCGGGCATCGGGGGCATCACCCTCGAAACCGGGGCCGCGTTTCGGGCCAACACCCTCGATCTCAACACCATGGACAGCGGCGTGAATGGCCTCGCCGGCTCCTCCATCGTCGCCAACCGGCTGCAGAGCACAACCGGCATCATCGGCAACGTCGCACTGGCGAACAGCGTTCACGGCATCGGCGCGCTGGGCGATACGAAGATCGCCGGGACACTCGCCTTGGCAACAAGCGCGGCCCTCGACATCAGCGGCAAGGTTGCCGCCAAGGGCGCCAGCATTGAATCCACAGCGGCAGACGCGAAGGCCATCGCCATCACTGGCGAGCTCACGGGCGGCGCGGGGGCCGCTGTTACCGTGTCCGCCAGTCATGCCGTTGGCGGCATAGCCATATCCGGGGGGCTCGACGCATCATCGCTGGGCAGCCTTCATGTCACAGCGGGCACTGGCGGTGCCATCCAAAGCAGCGGGACAGTCCTGGCCGGCGTGCTGACGGGGAAGACGTCTGGTTCACTTCGCCTCGACAGCCCAGCCAATCAGTTCCCCACGCTCGGACCGCTGACCGCAGGCGGCAACCTTGACGTTCGCAGCGCCGTTGCGACAACGGTTGCGGGCCCCGTGTCTGCCACCAACGTCGTCCTCGGTAGCGGCGCAGCAGATCCTGGCGCCTTGAACGTGACGGGTACCATCAATGCGACCGGCTCCGCAACGCTCTCGGCGCTGGACAATGCGGGCGGCCTCACGTTGTCGGGCACGATCGCGGCGGCGGTGGTCGATCTCAACGCCGGCACGGGGGGCATCACACAGTCTGGTGGTGCCCTGAATGCCTCCATACTACAGAGCAGCGGCGATAGCGGGGGCTCGGTACGGCTGGACGCGCCCGGCAATGCAATCGCGTCCCTGGGATCTTTTCTCGTGGGAGATGCCAGCGCATTCACCCTGTCCAGCAATACGTTACTCAAGGTCAACGGGCCCCTCATATCGGGCACCGGCAAGATCACCCTTCTTACGACCGCGGCGGGCACGCTCGACATCAGCGGGCCGATTTCAACCAACAAGGCAGGCGTCGCACTGCATGCGACAAACCCTGCTGGCGCAATCCGGCTTGGCGCAGATGTCAGTGCACCAGGCGGCACCATCGACCTGGTGGCCGGCAGTGGCGTTGCGCAATCCGCGGGCCGGCTGAGGGCCACGCGCCTGGTCAGTTCGGCAGGGATCGCGGGGAATGTTGATCTCCGCTCCGCCCACAACGAGCTCTCCAGCATCGGCAACCTCGCGGTTGTCGCTGGAAGCATGGCTTTGGCCAACACAGGCCCATTGGCCGTCGTGGGCACTGTCTCAGTCACCACCGGGAACCTGTTGCTGGACGTGACCGACCCACTGGCGGGTGGCCTCTCGGTCCCGGGCACGATCATTGGCAAGGATGTCACGCTGATCGGCCGCGGTGCGGCGGGCGCCATTGGCATCGGCGGCACGATCACCGCCGCCGGCACGCTGGACCTCTCAGTTACCGGCGCTGGTGGCGTTTCCGTACCCGGCACTATCAGCGCTGGCACGGTGCTCAGCAGCCTCGGCACGGTTGGCACATTCTCTGCCACCAACACGGCAAACACGTTCACCAGCGTGGGTGGCGTGTCGGCCAAAGGCGGTGACATCACCCTGGGGACCAAGCCCGGCACAGGGTTCACCCTGTCTGGCCCGCTCGCTGTCGACACGAACAGGTCGATCAGCATTTTGGCCGACACATTCACGGTTTCGACCGGCGCCATTTCGGCACCCTCCGGAACCGTGGATATCCGCGCCAATACCGGGATCAGCCTCGGCCTGAACACCCCGGGCGAGCTCTCCCTGCTCCAGCCAGACATCAGCGCGATTGCAACCGGCACCCTGCGCCTGGCCAGCAGCAAAGGCGCCATCACGCTGCGGGCCGACCTCGATACTCGGAAAGCCGCATCCTCCCTGCTCCAGCTCGACGCTGCGTCCGGCATATCGCTGGCGACCGGCACCCTGAGGGCGGCCAATGTTGAGGTTGTGACGGCATCGGCGAACGTGATGCAGACGGCCGGGGTCCTCTCAACCAAGTCTTTGAGTACACGCGGCAGCCCGGTTCCCGGGTTCATCAGGCTCGACAACCCGAACAATGTGATCAGCCAGCTCGGCCCGCTGCACGCCGCGGGCACGATCTCGGTCGGCAGCAGCACGCAGCTCAGCATCGTCGATACCATACGCGCCCCAGCGATCGCGCTGGACAGCAGTGCCGCGGGCCCGGCCCTCACCTTGTCGTCCAAGGGCATCCTGGAGCTGACTTCGCCAGGCACGATCACACTCGCCACGTCGCATGCCTCGGGCGTCTCGTCTTTGGCTGGCAGCGTTGTCGCACCAGGTGCCAGCACCTTGATGCTTCAAGGTGGCGGCTCCATCCACCAGACCAGCGGCCAGATCACCGCCGCGACGGTCGCAACAACTGGCACGATCGGCGGCGCGACCTTCGCTCAGGCGACCAACGCCATCTCCACCATCGGCACCCTCGCAGCCACAGGCGATGTGCGGCTCGCCTCCACGAGACCACTGACAGCGGCAAGTCCAGTTGCCGCAGCGAACGTTACGCTCACCAGCAGCGCCGCTTCGCCCGCTGCCATTGCCGTGTCATCGCCTGAATTTGTCACCTCAGCCGGTGGCAAGATAACCCTTTCGGCCAGTGACGCTGCGGGCGGGATTGCTCTTTCGGGCGTCGTTTCCGCCACCGTCACAGGTGTCGTCGATCTCTCGGCGGGCTCTGCCGGCGTGGCTCAAACCGCCGGCCTTCTGACCGCCGGCACGCTTCGAAGCGCCGGAGGCATCGCTGGCGCCTTGGCTCTTCCGCAGGCGAACAACATCTCCGGTCTTGGTCCACTCGCTGTCAAAGGCAGCATCACACTCAGGTCGGACAAGAGCCTTGCTGTCGCCGGTCCCGTCAGCGCAGGCTCTGGGACCATTCTCTCCCTCGCTGCCCCGGGCATGATGTTCATAGGGTCAGGCGCCCTCGCAGCTCCGGGCGGTACGGTTGAGATTGGCCCCACCAGCAGCAACGCCACGATTGGCCTGGGTACGGCCTTGGGTGATTTCACCCTTGGCGATCTCGGCAACATTGCCGCCAACCATCTTCGCATCGGCCAGGCGACGTCCAAGGGTTTCACGAACAAGGCGGTGGGCTTCACGCTCACCGATGCGATCTCGCCGGCCGTGACGACCCTGGAGCTCATCTCCAGCGGCTCCATCATCCAGACACAAGGCGGATTGTCTGTCCCTGTCCTGACCGCCAAAGCCGCAACACTCGATATCGCGCAGCCAGGCAACGGACTCAGCACCCTTGGTGCCCTGACCGTCGCGGGCAGTCTTGCCATCGGGAATGAAGGCACCACCACCGTACCTGGCACGATTTTCGCAGCCAGCATCAGCCTGCGTAGCAACGCCGCTTCTGCAAAAGCGCTCGATATCGGCGGCGCCCTCAGCACGGGCCCGGGCGGCACGATCGCGCTTGCCGCCAGCAACACGATCGGCGGCATCACGCTCTCTGGCCAGGTCAACGCCACCAGCACCGGAACCATCGATCTTGGAGCCGGCAGTGGCGGCATTGCCCAGCCCGCAGGCGCAATGACGACGGGCCTGCTGCGCAGCACCAGTGGTTCCAAGGGGAATGTCTCGCTCAACCGGGCCGGAAATGCCATCGCCACCTTGGGTGCGTTTTCGGCTGCCGGCGCGGCATTCACCCTGGTTGATAGCATCGGCCTCAACATCACCGGCGCGGTGACCGCCAAGGACGTTACCCTGCGCAGCGGTGGTACTACCCTTGCCCTGGCGGATACGGGCAGGCTCGACGCCACCGGCACTGCGTTGCTCGCCACCACACGCACAGATAGCGGGCTCATCCTCGCGGGTGTCGTTCAGGCGTCCACGCTGGACCTGTCGGCTGGCACGCTGGGCATCAACCAGACCGACGGCACGCTGACGTCCGCAACACTCCGCAGCACCAGTGGCAGCGCTGGCACCGTATCGCTGAACCAGGCAGGAAACAGCATCACTGCGCTCGGCTCGTTCTCCGTTGCCGGCGCAGACCTGATCCTGACCAATTCATCCCCGCTCACCGTGGCCGGAAATATCCTGGCGGGGAACGTGACCCTGCGCGGCACCGCTGCCAGCACCAAGGCGATCGCGGTTACGGGGGCCATTGCCACCAATGTAGGTGGTGTGATCACCATCGCTGCGGCAGACACGGCCGGCGGTATCGCCCTGGCCGGCCCGCTGACCGCGCCAGGCGGCACACTCGACCTTTCGGCGGGGCGTGGAGGCATCACGCAAGCCGGGAGCTTTGTATCCGCCAACACGCTTCGCAGCACTGCCGGGGCCGAAGGGCCGGTAGCTCTGGCGCAACCGGCGAACAAGATTGCAACCCTGGGCGACTTTGCCGTTACCGGCTCCAGTTTTTCGCTTGCCACCAGTTCAGCGCTCGCGATCCCAGGGACTGTGACGGCGAGCAGCATTGCCATACTGGGGTCCGCATCCGGTTCAGCCATAAACCTGCTGGGAGGCGTTGCGGCACCAGGAGGAACGCTGAGCCTGACCGCATCCAGCCCTTCGGGCGGCCTTTCGCTCGGCGGGGCACTTGCCGCAAGCGAGGTGAACCTGAGCGCCGGCACGGGTGGAATCGTTCAGCCCTCCGGCAGCATCACGGCAACGACACTCCGCACCACCGTCACGGGTGCCAGCGCTGTCCTCGATCGCCCCGCGAACAGCATCGCGACCCTCGGCGACACGGCCCTGACAGGCGGCAGCTTCGTGTTGGTCGATGGCACAGCCCTGACTGTTGCGGGGAAGGTAACTGCCAAGAATATCACTTTGACAGATACCGCCTCAGGGACCGCAATCGTCGTCGCCGGCGATCTGGTCGCAGCCGTCGACGGCCTCATCACGCTCAACGCAAGCAATCCGGCTGGAGCCATCGACCTCGCAGGCGCGCTCAACACGTCCGTGGCCGGCATTGTTGATCTCTCTGCGGGTGCCAGTATCACCCAGACCAACGGAAGCATCACGACGGGAATGCTTCGGAGCGCCGGATCAATTGGCAGCGACATCGCGCTGGATAGCACCAGCAATGCCATCAAGAGTATTGGTGCGCTTGCGGCGGGCGGCGCGGCCCGCATCACCAGCAGTATCCCGTTGGACATCAGCGGCGCCCTTTCGGCTGCCACGGTTTCCGTCACGGCAACCGCCCCAGGCACCGCACTTTCCGTTACCGGTAGCGCGATGTCGGCGGGCGCCATGTCACTGGCAGCCGCCAACCCAAGTGGAGGTATCGCCCTCTCCGGCACGGTTTCGGCTTCGTTGCTTGATATCAGCGCGGGCAAGGGCGGCATTTCTCAATCCGCAGGCACCATTTCTGCCACCACCCTGCGCAGCACGGCCGGCATCGGTGGTGCTGCAAGTATTGCTCAACCCGGCAATGCCATCGCCAAGCTGGCGGACCTCACCGTATCAGACGCGGCCCTCACGCTTCATAGCGCCAGCCCGATCGACGTTATTGGCACCGTATCCGCCGACGCCATCACCATTCGCAGTTCCGCCGCGGCACCGGCGGCGCTTTCTGTCACCGGCAATCTTACCGCCAACGGAACAGCCACCCTTGCAGCCTTCTCCCAGACTGCCGGGATGGCCCTAGCGGGCAAAATCCAGGCCGACACTCTGAACCTTTCCGCGGGGTCAGCGGGCATCACACAAACAGCCGGACAGATTAAGGCCCAGATGCTGTCCAGCAAGAGCGGGACTACAGGCTCCGTCACGCTCGGGCGTAACGCGAACAGCATCGCCGAGATATCCGATTTCGCAGTCACAGCCGGTGCCTTCACCCTGACCAATGCGGCAGCGCTCACCATCTCCGGCACCTTGGCGGCGGACCATGTCGCCATCACAGCGCTCCCTGGTGGCAACGCGATCGCCGTTCCAGGCGCCATCGTGACCCCGGCGGGCGGCACAATAACCCTCACGGCCAAGGACACCACCAGCGGGATATCCCTCTCGGGCGTGCTCGATGCGAGCCCCACGGGCACCATTGACCTGGCGGCAGGCGCGCTAGGCATTGCCCAGTCTGGCGGCCGAATTTTTGCGGCAATGCTCCAAAGTACGGGCGGGACCACCGGTCCCGTCACCCTGTCCCGGCCCGGCAATACGATCGCGGCACTCGGGGACTTCAATGTGACCGGGCATGCATTCTCGCTTGCCACCAGCATCGCGCTGGCCGTGCCCGGCACGGTGTCGGCGCGCGGCATCAATATCGACAGTGCTGCCGCGGGAACCGCTCTGTCGGTCTTGGGCGACCTCACCGCCCCGGGTGCATCGATCGCTCTTGGCGCCCGGGGCGCGCAGGGGGGTATTGCCATTGCCGGGACCATCACGGCAGACCGGTTGGATCTCGTGGCAGGTCGCAATGGCATCGCGCAGCCCAGTGGCAGCATAGCCGTCACAACGCTGCGCGCCTCCGCCAACGGCGGCGACATCCGTTTGGATCGGGCCACCAACAGCATCGCAATCTTGGGCACCACTACCGTCACCGGCGGTACCCTCACCCTGCGCGACAGCATTCCCCTCGCAATCACGGGGACCATCAAGGGCGATGCCTTGGATATCGCCAGCTCGGCTGCCGGAACGGCGATAGCGGTTCCAGGCAATATGGTCGTCGCACCTGGCGGTGGGATCACATTGGCGGCCGCCGGCGCTACCGGGGCTCTGGAACTCAGTGGTCTCCTGGATACCTCGGCCACCGGCATGCTCGACCTCAGCGCCGGCAGCAGTGTTACGCAAACCGTTGGCACCATTCTGGCGGGGACGCTTCGTAGTGGCAGTGGGATTGGCGGTGACCTTCTCCTGGCACAGCCAACAAATGCCATCGGTACGATCGCCGGCCTCACGGTCACCGGACGGGCCAATCTGACGGATAGCGTACCCCTCACGATCATCGGTCCCCTCTTCGCGAAAGACCTGTCCGTTCTCGGCACATCCGCTGGTACTGCGATCTCGCTCACCGGCAACGCTTCGGCCAGCGCGAGCCTCACGCTTCAGGCATCCAACGCGACCAGCGGCATTGCGCTATCCGGCGTCGTTGCGGCGGAGGTCCTGGACCTTGGTGCCGGCACCAATGGAATCATCCAAACGGGCGGCAGCATTGTGGCCACAACGCTCCGCAGCACCACCGGATCAGCCGGGGCAGTGGCCCTGAGCCAGAAAACCAACAAGATCGCGTCCATCGACGGATTTGCTGTTGCCGGCAAGGATTTCACGCTCTTCGACGCTACCCCGCTGACCATCACGGGCCCATTGACCGCCACCAGCGTTGCGATCAGCAGCGCCGCCCCTGGCGCAGCCATCATCCTGGCTCCTGGCGGCACCCTCGCTGCCAACGGCAACCTCAACAACGGTGCAGGCTTCCTAACCATTCGGGCGACCCACCCGAATGGCGGCATCACGCTGAGTGGAGACGTCGACGCAACCATTCTGGACCTCTCCGCAGGGGCAGGCGGCGTGGCACAACTCGGCGGTGGCATCAGGGCACCCACGCTGCGCAGCACCGAAGGTGTTGCAGGCTCCGTGACGCTGCTCCAACCCAACAATGCAATTGAATCCGTCCTCAGGTTCGCCGTGTCTGATGGCGACTTCACGCTGCGCAGCACCACCGCGCTGAACGCGCAGGATCTAGGCGCGCGCAACGTGGACCTCCAAAGTTCAAGTGCCGGAATCGACGTCGCGTCCCTAGGGATCACGACCGCAACAGGCGGCACCATCCGCTTGCAGGCGGCAGGCGCACTCACCCTGGGCAACCTGAATGCCTCGCCCACCGGCACCATCGACCTCAACGCCGGCGCCGGCATTCAGCAGTTTGAAAGCTCTACGCTCACAGCCGGCACCCTGCGCAGCAGCGCCGGCGTGACCGGCAGGGTAGACCTGAGTGCCGGGAACTCGATCGGAAAGCTGGATGACTTCGCAGTATCCGGCGGCAGCTTCACCCTTTGGAGCTTCGTGCCGCTGACAGTGGCGGGGGTTCTGTCAGCGACGGATATCACGCTGATCGCCGACAGCGCCAACATCGCCGCCATCAACATTGCCGGCACCACGCGCACAGCACCAGGCGGCACGATCGCGTTGGCGAGCCTTTCGCCCAGCGGTGGCGTAACGATGTCAGGCACAGTCGACGCCACAAGCACGGGCCTGCTGGACCTCGCGGCAGGGGCCGGTGGAGTGACACAAACGGCGGGAACGATCATCGCCGGGAGGCTCCAGAGCAGCAACGGCGCCACCGGCTCCGTGCTGCTTGATCAACCCTCCAACAGCGTCAATACGCTCGGCCCAATCACCGTGAGGGCGGGCAATCTGAGCCTCTTCGACAGCCAACCACTGTCCATCCAAGGCCCAGTCATCATCTCAAACGGCAATCTTGCCCTGACGGGCAGTGCCGCGGGTCCGGCGCTCACAGTGGCAGGCAAAGTCTCCGTCTCTGGCACAGCCAAGCTGGCGGTGACGGAACCCACGGCTGGCATCACCCTGGGCAGTAATCTTGATGCGGCAATCCTGGACCTGCTTGCGGGCACGGGCGGTGTTGCCCAAACGAACGGCGCTCTTTCGCTGACCACACTTCAGGCCTCCAGCGTGGCAGGTGCCGTCACCTTGGACGTGCCGTCCAACAGTATCGCCCGGATTGGAACGCTGGTGGTCCACACCGGAGACGCCACTCTCACCACCTCCGTTCCCGTCACGGTGGCGGGTACGCTCAGCGCCGCCAAGGGAAATGTCTCCATTGCCGGATTGGGCGCCGGTCTCGCAGCCATAAATGTCACCGGCATGATCGCCAGCGGTTCGCAAATGGCAACCACGCTCGCCACACCTAGCGGCGGCATCACACTCTCCGGCTCGGTCGAAGCTCCAGCCGGTCGTTTGTTGCTGCAGACGGCCACCGGCGTATCTGCCCCAGGCCGCATTGTGGCCGGTGTGCTATCGGCTGCTACAACCAAGGCAGGCAATGTCGCCTTGGCCGGACCCAACGAGGTGGAACACTTCGCCGGCGCCATGCTCGCCAATGGCAACTTCCTGCTGAACAATGCGCTGCCGCTCACTGTCAGCGGCACGACCACTGCCCGCGTACTCGGCATTTCGGCCACCGGCTACCTGCGGCTCTCCGATGG
This sequence comes from Rhodospirillales bacterium, assembly GCA_947460455.1. GTDB lineage: Bacteria > Pseudomonadota > Alphaproteobacteria > Acetobacterales > Acetobacteraceae > CAMDGX01. Next base: position 11,157 of record CANHKG010000033.1, read on the forward strand.
TACCAGCATCATCACCGACGGGGCATCACGCAATATGCAGGGTGTCAGCAGCACCCTGACGGCCGCGCAGATCGGAGGGCTCACAGTCACGGGATTGGGGAGCTACCTTGCAGCCACCTCCCGCTTCGGGGCACCCGCGCGGATTGATGTCGGAAGAATCAATGTCGCACCGTTCTCAACACAGCTCAGCACGCTGGACCTCGTTCTGCCCCACCCGCAGGCCGGCACCATCTCGATCGGCCAACTGACCGGCAAGACCACCGACCTCATTCTCGTCACGCGCGCAGGCGGCACAGCCACTGGCACGATCGAGGTCGCGGGCCTGTTGGTTGTTGGCGCAGGCGGCAAGGCTGAACTTTTCGGCAGTATCGCAGGGGTCGACGGCCAGGCTGCAGCCAACCGTGCCAGCATCTCGCCACAACCCGGCAGCGAGTACCGCTTCAACACCTGCCCCATCAGTTCGGTGAACTGCGTTCTCATCCCAGTTCAAACCGTTCCACCCATCAGCCCGCTTCGGGATATCCCGATCATCCGCGATCGGCCCACGCAGGACGACACAGACGTTCAACTGCCCAATGTCTCCGAAGAGGACTACTGACATGCGGCGATTGGTGCCAAGCCTCTTCGCTGTACTCGTCTTCGGGCTCACCGCCTGCTCCAGGCCGCCTGAAGCCGCCTATGTCACCGGGGGTCAATCCAGCCGATCCGAAGGTGGCGTTGCAATCGGCAAGAACGCATCTGGCGAGGACTGCTCCCAGAACGCCGTTGGTGAAGGCGCCGACCTCTACTGCGGTTCGTGGCTGCAACCCAGTGCCCGCATCAGGCGCCCGCCGACAGGCTCGCCTGGAACGCCCTCAGAGATCGCAACAAGCGGGCCATGGCGCACAGGGCTAGATCAGCGCTTTTCCTGCCAACCGCCTGCCGCCACGACCATCCTGGGCGATGTTCCAGCCTTGCTGCTGCAATGCACGCGCCGGGTTGGAGGCTGGGCACATGTCGCACTCGTTGCAACAGTAGGCGGCCGCACGTGGCTCGCCGACGGCGTGCAACCCGCATTGCCAGTTGTGGAACGCGGCATTGGTGTCCTCTCCGGTCGCCTGCCCGCAGCATCCGCAACGCTGGATGTTCAAGGCGGTGCCGCTCAACGGCTTCTCGCCGAGCGCGCTGCTGCACGCGCGTTCTCCTCCGGCGATGTTGGTGAATACGACAGGCTGATGCGCGTCGCCGATGATGCAAACCGTACCGAGGACTTCGCCGGCGCCGAGAAAAACCTGCGGGCCGCCTTGGCCCTCCAACAGAAGGCACTTGGCCCAGACAACCCGAACATTGTCGTGAGCCTTATCTCGCTTGCACTGCAGATCTCCAACCAACGGCGTTTCGCAGAGGCAGACGCGCTCTTCACCCGTGCGGGCAGGCTTGCTGCGGCCGCGGATGATCCGCTGCAGACAGTCCGCCTTCTGCACTACCAAGCCCTACATGCCGGTAATCAGGGCAAAGCCGATGACGCTCTCGCCCTTCTGGCGCGTGCCGGTCGCGGCTATGCCGAACGCCTGCCAGACGAGGTGCGCAATGCACGCCCCCGCGCGGCCGCGCGGGTAGGCGCAACAGGGGCGGGCTCCGGTATGGCGGAACTCCTCCCAAGCCGGGAGATGCTGTCGGCGCCCTCCACCCGCACTGCCCTTCTGGGCCTGATTGAAGTACGGCGCCGCGAAGCCGCCCTGCTCCGTCGGGACGGGCGACTGGAGGAAAGCGCGGTGGCATTGCGGCAGGCCGGCGAACTGGTCTCCGGCAACGGGCTACGCCAGCCCGTCATAACGGCACGCTTGGCCAGAACAGGTGGCGGCATCGTCGCCCAAACCGAGGGCGCCGACGCCGCCGCGGAGGAGTATGCCCGTGCCGCCGCCATCTTCGCTCAAGCCTTGCCCGATAGCCGCCCCTTGGCCGAGACATTGCTGCTGCGTGCCGGGCAGATCGTTCGCGCAGGAAAAGCCAGCGCCGCCGACGATACCTGCCTGCGTGCCGTGAAACTTCTCCGCCAGCTTCGTGTCGGCACGGACGCGGCTCTGCTCGCCCCTTGCCTGGATGCGTTTGCGGCCGCGGCCAACACCCGGCCCAGCGAAAGCCAGAAATGGCTGAGCGAGATGTTCGAGGCAGCCCAACTCGCCCAGGGTGGCGTGACAAGCCAGCAGATTGCACAGGCGACGGCGCGGCTTTCGGAGAACGCCCGCGATCCCAAGGTGGCCGTTGCCATCCGCGCCCGTGAGGATATCCGCGCCCGCCTGGCTGACCTGTATCGCGAGCGCGACCAACTTGAACCAGCAGCTGGCACGAACGCCCCATCCGCGTCGCCAGATCTGGATGCCAGGATTGTGAAGGCCCAAGAGGAAGCCGCAGAGGCGGACAGCACACTTCAGGTCGCCTCTCCCAACTATGGCCAGCTGGTACAGCAGGTTGCTGCCGCCGCAGAAGTTCTCAGTTCCCTCAACCCGGGGGAGGCTTTCGTCTCTCTCGCCTTGAACGACACTGGCGGGTGGGCATTCGCGCTACGCAACGGCCGTGTCACGGTTTCCCCTGTGCCCGGCGGGCTTCCCGAGATCACTCGGCTCGTACGCCGCGTCCGCAGCAGCATCGAGAACACCACTGGCACGCCCCCGCCATTCGATACCGAAGCGGCACATGCGATCTACCGCGCCACCCTCTCCGGGCTGGAGGATGACATCAAGGGCGCAGAGGCGCTGGTTATCGTTCCGTCGGGCCCTCTTCTGTCACTCCCATTCGAGCTTCTCCTCACGGGTCCCGCTTCTTCAGAGGCACTCGCGACAGCGCCGTGGCTGCTACGACGTGCATCCATTTCCCACGTTCCCGCCGCTGTGAATTTCGTGTCCCTCCGCAAGATCGCCGGCAACTCCCGCGCCACCCGCCCGTGGTTCGGCTTCGGGGATTTCCGTCCCGCCACATTGGCGCAAGCTACCCGAACGTTCGGAAGTGACTGCACCGATAGCGCCCGGCTGTTCGCGGCGATGCCTCCCCTTCCCTTTGCCCGGACGGAACTGGAAGCCTCTCGCCGCCTGCTCGGCGCCTCCCCTACCGATGCACTGCTCGGCCCCGCGTTCACGGTGCCGAGCGTCAAACGTGCGACACTCAAGGATGTACGGATCCTCCACTTCGCCACGCACGCGCTGTTGCCGGCAGAGCTGCGCTGCCAAGCCGAACCCGCAATCGTTGCCTCCGCCCCAGTCGGCTCTCCCGACGCCAGCGGCTCATTGCTCACGGCATCCGCCATCCTCGATCTCGATCTGGATGCCGACACCGTCATACTCTCGGCCTGCAACTCGGGGGGGCCAGGCGGCACGACCGCAGGCGAAAGCCTTTCCGGCTTGGCGAGATCGTTCTTCTATGCCGGCGCCCGCTCTTTGCTTGTCACTCACTGGTCCGTCAACGACCAGATCGCCGCATACCTCGTCGCCGACTCGCTCAGGCGACTGAAGGAGGCGTCCTCGCTTGGGATTACCGGCGCCATGCGCGCGGCCCAACTGGGGATGCTGGATGAAGCCGGCAAAGCTTTCGTGGCTGAGATTGCCCATCCCTTCTACTGGGCGCCCTTCGCCGTGATCGGCGAAGGGAGATCCCGACGCGCAGCCGCTCACGCAACTGTTTCGACCTCTGCCGCGGGCGGTCTATAAGCGCTGGCAGCCCAAGCGGCGCACCGGCGTCGCCACAGAGAGGATTGGAATGGAGGACGGCAAGCTCGGCAAGTACGAGATCTCGGGCATCCTTGGGAAGGGCGCCATGGGAACCGTGTACGATGCGCACGACCCGGTTATCGACCGCCGCGTCGCCATCAAGACCCTCGCACTTCCGGATGCAACCGATACCGAGGCCCAACAGGAGCTCGCCCGTTTCAAGCGGGAGGCCCAGGCCGCCGGGCGCCTGACCCATCCGAATATCATCGGCGTCTTTGACTACGGTGAAACAGCCAAGCTTGCCTATATCGTCATGGAGTTCATCGACGGCCCGTCCCTCAAGTCACTCCTCGACAAGAATGACCGTTTCCCGCCCACCGAGACGGTCCGAATCATTGAGGAGCTGCTGACCGGACTTCAGTTCAGTCACGATCGTGGAGTCGTCCATCGCGACATCAAGCCCGGAAACATCATGCTCACCCGCGATGGGCAGGTGAAGATCGCCGATTTCGGCATTGCCCGCATGGAAAGCAGCAGCATGACCCAGGCCGGCACCATAATGGGCACGCCGGCCTACATGTCACCCGAGCAATTCATGGGCCAAACCGTCGATGCTCGTACCGACCTCTATTCAGTTGGTGTCCTGCTGTATCAAATGCTGACTGGCGAGCGCCCGTTTGAAGGCAGCATGACTGCCATCATGCACAAGGTCCTGAACGTCTCTCCACCGCACCCGTCGGAACTCTCGGTCACCGCGCCCGAAACACTGGATCCCGTCGTCGCGCGGGCGATGGCGAAACGACCGTCGCAGCGCTACGTATCGGCCAACGAGTTTGCCCGATCCCTGCGCGCTGCATTCCAGGGCCACGTGCTTGCCCCTGAGATCATGGATACCGAAGCGACGATCGTCGCGGCGCCAGTCAAGATTGTCGTTCCACCTGCGGCGCCCTTGGCCCAGGTAACCGTTGCTCAGCCGCTGCCGTCGCCTCCGGCCCTTCCACCGGAGAAGCGAAGCATCCTACCTCTGGTCGCGGGACTCACCATTTTGGCTACTGGCCTTGCTGGAGGCGGTTGGTATTGGCTGGGCCAGCGGCCTTCCCAACCAACCGCGGTCATCGCAACGACGCCGGCGTCCGTTCCTGGTGCGTCTGTGCCACCCGCCCATTCCTCAACCCAAAGCCTGACGACTTCGGTACCTTCTTCGGATACGGCCCTGAGGTCAGTGCCAGGCGCCGTTCCTGCTCCGACCGATGCCGCAGTTCCAGCCGCGCCCGGCAGTTCCATCGGGCAACCAGCACCGTCGACTGTTGAGGTATCTGCATCACCGACGCCAGATGCCCCAAACAGTGTGGCACCTGCGCCCATGCAGCAAAGCCAACCGCCAACCCAACCGACATCCGAGATCGCCGCGGCTGTTCCGCGCCCCTCCCCAGCAACCTTGCGTTCAGCGCTCCAGACTGCGGTTGCCACAACGCATTGCGCGCTGCTGCACGGCAAAATCTCGGATGATGGGAGCATCACCGTGACCGGATTGGTGAGCCAATCGAGGAGCACTGAACTACAGCAGCGCATGAATGATGTTGCGGGCATCGCCCCGACGGCATGGCACGTCCGCCCCTTTGAGGGCCCTTACTGCGACGCAATCGACACCATCCGCCTTGCAGAACGCCCTTTTGGAACCGGCATCCCGGATGTTGATTTGGGGGTGAAGACCAGCCAAGCCAAACTTCATGAAAACGACAATATCGTTCCACATTTTAAAATGCCGGAATACCCCGGCTACGTACAGCTTTCATATATTAGCAATGACGGTGCACTGGTTCATCTCTACCCCAGCAACGAAGCCCGCCAGATCGACGTGGTCATCGGAGACCAATTACAGTCCTACAAAATGAACGGCATGGAGTCACTGCAATTTCCCGCCGGCGCCACCGTCTACATTGCGGATCCCGCAACTTGCCAATGCAAGCCGGAGGAAATCGGATGGCAGGTTGCCCCCCCCTATGGGGCTGACATGATGATCGTCACGATCTCATCACAGCCTCTGTTTCCCAAGCCTCGCCCAACCGACGACACGGCAGACAGCTATCTACGCGACCTTCAAGCCGCCCTTAGCGACGCGATACGGCGCGGCTTGCGCGTGGACACGCGAGCGATACTGGTCGAGACCGAACCACGCTGAGACACCCGCCGCGGTCTCCGCAGCACCGCACCCGCTGATGGAAGCGCCGCAACACACGCATCACGCAGCCAGCCATTTGGCATGCCAAGCAAAAACTCAGCCTGCCATTGGCCCAGGATCTCCAGGGAAACACCAAGCGACGCAGCACTGAACAAGCGTGCATCGGTTGTGTGCATCAGATAAGCCTGCGTCTCGTTCGCCATCAGGTCTTCATTGGCCGGGTCGTAGCCTTGAGTCGCAAGGTAACGTCTGAAGGCAGACCTGCCCTCATCACCCAGACTGTCGCGCCAAAACCTGCGGACGTATTCGGCATAGACACGGCTGGTGAAAAACTCCGCATGAGACAACTCATGCCGAAGGATCCCCGCCCGCAGACCGGCATCCACGCCATGGCCCGCGCCCGACTGGGGTATCGAGATCAAGGCACCACGCATATCCGGCCCAAGGAGTCCCTCTTGCCGCAAGACTTGCCGTAGCCAATTCTCCTGCGGCCTGAGCCGCACCCCATCGCGATCGGCCAACACAAAGAAACGGTTCAGGTCTGCGGCCTGGTAGTCATGCCCGAGATAGTAGGTCTCCATCGTATCGCCTGATGCAAGGATCGCTGCTTCAAGTTCGGCATCGCTCAGCACGCGATCCCTTGGAAGCCCCACCTTCTCCACCAACGCTGCGATGCGGTTCAGCGTCAAACCCTGTTCCAGCAGCGACGTGAAGTCCAGCACCAGCACCCGTCTATTGGGGGCGAACCTGAACACATTCACTCCGTCCCCCACATGAGAGACGATCTCGGCTTCATCGGCCAGCCGTACCGCAATCCCGGTCGCTTCTACCCCAGTCCCTGGCCCCACATACACATCCAGCGGTGGACTCTTCTCGCGCATCAAGAACCAGCCAACCACGCCGACGACAATCACGCAGACAAGCGCAATCATGCGGAAGACCGCAGGGATCCCACCACCGGCGGGTATCACCGGGCGGTCCGCGGGTCGGCCATACTGGCGGCTTCGTGGCGGGCTAGTCGACGCCACACTCTCTGGCGGCGTGTTGGGGGCGGACTTCTCAGTCATCCGCGACACCAATAACCCACGCGCACCAGCCCCATCAACGTCAGGTCAGGCACCGATATTGATCACCTGAACGCGGCGGTTGCGAGGCTCAGGTGTCTGATCAGGCGTCTGGACCCTTAGCGCCTCCTGCCCGCGACCCACAGGATCCAGTCGCGAATTCGATACGCCAAATCGACTTTGCAGATATTCCGCCACCCGGGCCGCCCGGGCTTGAGACAAACTCTTGTTTGTCGCACGAGAACCCGTCGTGTCGGTGTGCCCTTCAATTCGGAAGCGGAAGGCAGCGAGTGCCTCGCTGCTGAGCGCACGCCCCAGTTCGTCCAAGGCCCGCATGGCGTCTGCCGTAAGCTCTGCGGATCCACTTTCAAACTGGACTGTCAGGTCGATCGACGGTGCCTCTGCTTGCTGTACCGGAGCAACTGGCGACCTTGAAGGCGGCACAGATGCACCAGCAGCCGGCGTCGCAGGCACGGCGGCAGCCGCCTCGGCCGCCGGGCGAGGATCGTTCGCAGCAGGTACGGTAGCTGAGGGCGTCGCAGCAGTTGAGGAGGGGCGGATCCCTCGAACGCCAGTCTGCAGCGGCCCGCTCGGCCGCAATGCACGGATGATCTGATCAGCGGAAGGTGTGCCTTGTGCCTGCGCACCATAACCCGCGAACAGTAGCGACGGCACAATCACAGCAGAGGCGAAAAGCAAGCGATGCATGGTCCCACCCCTCGGGAAAGATTACCCCTTCATATCACACGATAATCTGCGGTGGCAGCACTCATTGGCCCCGCAAAACGGGTGACAAGATCAACTTACGGCGATGTCGGTCCAGCATCCGAGGCTCTACCTACTCCAGGACTGTATCGGTTCCCAGATGGAACAGGCAATCACCTCGGCTGGTCCGGCCAGGCACCCGCTTGCAGAGTACGAATCCCTCGCGTCCAAACTGGAACTCAACTGCTGCGGCCCAGGGCGTCTCCGGGAAATGTATGCGGCCGGCAAGTTGCCCCTTCCGCACCTCGTCGCCGAGTTCAACGACAGGCTCAAACACGCCGCTGTCTGGCGCGTAAACGAAGTAATCCGGTCCGCCCACATTGAGAAACCGAGTATCCTCGCCCTTGAGCCTCATTTTCCGGGGCAGAATTCCCATCTGCACCAGCACATTGCGCAGGCCACGTTCAACGATTCGCAGCGCAGCCGGTGTCACCTGTCCTGAGCCACCCAACTCAGTGCCCACAGCGAGCTTTCCCGCCCGCTCGGCACCGCCCATCAGCGTGCTGTCAGTGCCTGTTCCATTTCCGCCACCGGAAACATAGGCAAGCGGCGATCCAAATGCCTGCAGCAGCGCGACCTGCTGCGCATGGCGAGCTGCATCTGACACTCGCTTGATCAGCGCACAAGGCACATACATCAGCGACGATCCGCCCGAATGCAGATCGCAGACCACATCTGCCATCGGAATCAGCACATGCTCGATAAAGAAAGCAATCTGCTGTGTAACCGTGCCATCAGGATTTCCAGGGAAAGTCCGGTTCAGGTTTCCTTCATCGAGTGGGGAAGTGCGCCGCCCAGCCATCGCGGCAGGGAAGTTTGCCATCGGCAGGATAATCACGCGCCCCTTGATTTGGGATGGATCAAGCGACTTGGCTAGGTTGGAAAGCGCAACTTGCCCCTCATACTCATCCCCGTGATTCCCAGAAACGAATAGAGCCGTGGGACCGGCCCCATTCTTGATCACAACAATCGGGATGGGAATGAAGCCATATGCCGAGCTGTGCACCGAATGAAACAGCCGCACAAAGCCAGTCTGCTTGCCCTCCGCGTCGAAATCAACATCGGGGATCAGGCGCGAACGGGCAGCATCCGACATTGTTTCGTCCCTTCGTTCAGGCTCTTGTCTGTGTCATCAGGTGGCACGCCACTCCGTGTCCAGGCGCTGTCTCCAGCAAGGGGGGCAGCGTCTCCCTGCAGATCGGCATCACGTGCGGGCATCGCGTGTGGAACCGGCAACCAGATGGCGGGTTGAGTGCACTCGGAATGTCACCGGAAATCCGCTGCCGCTTCCCTCGCCCCCGCACCCGCGGGTTCAGCACAGGCACTGCACCGATAAGCGCCTGGGTATAGGGATGCTGTGGGCTGGCGTAGATGGCCCGCTTGTACGCAACCTCCACCACCTTGCCCAGGTACATCACTGCGACCCGATCGGAGATATGCTTCACGACAGACAGATCGTGGGCGATGAACAGATAGGTGAGTCCAAGCTCCCTCTGCAAATCCTGAAGCAGGTTCACGATCTGCGCCTGCACGGACACATCCAACGCCGACACCGGTTCATCGCACACTACAAACCGTGGCCGCAGCACCAAGGCCCGCGCAATACCAACGCGCTGCCTTTGCCCTCCCGAAAACTCGTGCGGAAATCGATCGCGCGCCCGTGTCGGCAGGCCGACAAGCTTCAGCATCTCCCCTACCAGCCGCCTGCTGTCCGCATCCGGCTTCGCGCCGTGGATCAACAACGGCTCCATCACGATGTCTTCCACCATCATGCGCGGGTTGAGTGCTCCATAGGGATCCTGAAAGACAATCTGCATCGCCTTTCGGTGAGGTCGCATCGCCTTCGCATTCAACCCGGTGATTTCCTGGCCGTCGAACCGAATGCTTCCCCCGGTCGGTTCCATCAGCCGGATCAACAGACGGCCTAGCGTCGACTTCCCACAACCACTTTCACCCACCAGGCCCAGTGTTTCTCCGCTGTTGATCGACAGTGAGACATCGTCCACCGCCCGCAGCGGCGTCACCGTGCGACGAAACAATCCACCCGATCGCACCGGGAAATGCTTCGACAAACCCGAAAACTCGATCAAGGGGTTCATGCCATCACCTTCGGCAGCAATTCCCCTGTTCGGATACAGGCAACGAAATGGCCGTGCTGCTCCTCCACCAGTGGTGGGATTGCACTACGGCACGCCTCCACCCGGAACCGGCATCGTGGCGCGAACCGGCATCCCGGGGGACGGCGCGCGGGCTCCGGCAACGACCCCGGAATTGCGACCAAACGCTCCGCTTCCTGCTCCAACGTCGGCACGCAAGAAAGCAACCCGCGCGTGTAAGGGTGACGCGGCTGCTCGAACAGTTCCGCAACCGACGCCTGTTCCACGATCCTGCCAGCATACATCACCAGAACCCGGTCGGCTGTCTCGGCAATCACGCCCATGTTGTGCGTAATCACAATGATCGCCATGCCGAGTTGATCACGCAAATCCATCAGCAAATCGAGAACCTGGGCCTGGATCGTCACATCCAGTGCCGTTGTCGGCTCATCGGCAATCAGCAGCTTTGGATTGCAGGCCAGGGCCATGGCAATCATCACCCGTTGCCGCTGCCCGCCCGACAGCTGGTGCGGGTAGTCCGACATCCGCTTCGCCGCAGAAGGGATACCGACCTTGTCCAGCATCGACACGGCACGGGCATACTGCTCACGCTGGCTGAGTCGCTCATGCGCGCGCAGCGTCTCCATGATCTGCTCGCCAATGGTGAACACCGGGTTCAACGATGTCATCGGCTCTTGGAACACCATGGAGATCCCGGAGCCACGGATCGCCTCCATGCGCCGTTCCGGCATGGTCGTGAGTTCGTCGCCTGCGAACCGTATCGACCCAGCCGCGATCCGGGCCGGCGGCTGCGGCAGCAAGCCCATGATCGTGAGCGCCGTCACGCTCTTCCCGCTGCCAGACTCCCCAACGATGCCAAGGATTTCCCCCTCGGCAACGTCGAAGCTCACGTCCTCCACGGCGGTCACCTCTCCCCGCTCAGTCTGGAAAGCGGTGGTGAGGTTCCTGACTTCCAATAAACTCATTGTTGAATCCTGAGCCTCGGGTCGAGCACGTCACGCAGCCCGTCTCCGAGCAGATTCAGTCCCATGACCGTGATCATCAGCGCTATGCCTGGAATTGTGATGATCCACGGTGCCTCAACAAGATACTGCCGGCCCTCCGCCATGATGTTCCCCCAGGTCGGCGTCGGCGGCACCGCGCCCAGCCCCAGGAAGGAGAGCGTTGCCTCGGACAGAACCGCATAGGCGAACAGGAACGAAAGCTGCACGATCAGCGGCGCCATGGCGTTCGGCAGGATATGCCGCCGTAGGATGCGCCAATGCCCAGCCCCCGCGGCCACTGCTGCCTGCACATATTCCATTTCGCGCAGCACAATCACGCTCGCTCGCACAATTCGCGCGGTCCTTGGGATGTAGACGATTGAGAGCGCCAGGATCGCATTGAAGGTCGATGCACCCAAAACCGCGGTGATGGCAATCGCCAACAGGATTGCCGGAAACGCCATCATGGCGTCGTTCACCCGCATCAGCGCATTGTCCAACTTCCGAAAATACCCCGCCGCGGCCCCAATCAGTGTTCCGAACACTGCGTTCAACAGCACTACGGAGAACCCGATGTAAAGCGACAGCTGCGCCCCGAAGACGACACGCGCCCAAAGCGACCGGCCAAAATTGTCCGTCCCAAAAACGAACCCATCAACGCCTGGCGCCCGAAAGCGCCAGCGCATCGCCAGCCGCACCGGGTCGGCCGTGGTGATGAGTTGTGCGAACACCCCAGCCAAAAGGATGATCGAACACAGGCAAAGCCCCATCAGGAACAGCCGGTGCCGGAACAGTCGCCGGACCGTCATTCGCCAGGGCGCCTGGCGCTTGGCGGCTACCTCGAACTCCTCCTCAAGCGGCGCGTCATCCGCCGCCGGCCGCGCCGGTACCAGTTCAGGACCGTTCATAGCGCACCCTGGGGTCAAGAATGGCGTAGGCAATATCGACGAGGATGTTCACCAGAACCAGGAACGTGGTCGTCAGCAGAAGTCCCCCCTGCACCATCGGATAGTCCCGGTTCAGTACCGCTTGCGTGAGCAACTGGCCCATACCCGGAATGGAAAATAGGCTCTCCGTCACAACGGCGCCCGAAATTGAAAGACTGATGATAATCCCCACCACGGTCGTAATCGGGATCAGCGCGTTTGTCAGTGCATGTTTCACAACGACAACACGCCGGGGCAGTCCCTTCGCACGCGCAGTGCGGATATAGTCCTGGCGAAGCACTTCCAGCATGGTGGATCGCGTGATGCGCGCCAGCAGCCCCATCTGCAGCAGCGCCAGCGACAGCGCCGGCATGGTCGATGTCCGCAGCCAGCCAATCGGGTCCTGCCACAACGGGATGTATCCACCAGTTGGCAGCCAACCCAAATGCACGGCGAACAGCAGGATCATCAGCAGCCCGAGAAAGAAGTTCGGCACCGAGATGCCGATCATCGAGAACACCATGGCAAGCTGGTCCACCAGCGTGTTCTGCCGCAGCGCTGCCACGATCCCGCTGACCATCCCAAGCAGCAACGTAAGAACCAGCGCATACATCGCCAAGGCGATCGTCACCGGCAGCCGGATGAGGGTTACCTGAAGCACGTCCTGGCCCATCAGGATGGACCGCCCCAGGTTGCCCTGCAGCAACCCACCATACCATTTGACGAGCTGCACCACGAATGGCTCATCCAACCCAAGGTCCTTGCGGATCAGCGCGAGCTGATCCGCAGTCGCCGACATTCCCGCAATCGCTGCGGCGGGATCGCCCGGAATAAGCCGCATCAGCCCGAAGGTGATAAGGCTCACGATCAACAGCACCGGGAGCGACCCCAGGATGCTGCGCAGGGCAACCCCCCACATCCGCGTTCAGACCCGCATCACTGGAAGGACACGTTGGAGAAGCGCGGGATGCGGAACGGCTTGTAGCCGACCACGTTCGCCCGGACCCCCTGCACCTTGGTGAGCGACCCGAACGGGAACACATAGGCCTGCTCGAAGATGCGCTTCTGCATCGCCACGAACGCTGCCTGGCGCTCCTTCGGATCCACCTTCAGGTTCATGTTCTCCCATTCAGCGGCCAGAACCTTGTCCTCCTGGCCAGGCTTCGGCTTGTAGTTCGGGTTGGTCCCCATGAAGAAATTCATGGTGGCCAGCGCACCCAATGCCGGCTGCGTCCCGTATCCGGTGAAGAAGAAGTTCCAGCCCGGCGAGGGCGAGGGCGCGGCGGCCATCTGCACGGCGGTCGGCCAGTCCACCACCTTCAGCTCCGCCTTGATGCCGATCGATTGCATCTGCTGGCTCATCACCAGAGACGCATTGTACATCGAAGGATAGTCCTTGTTCGTCAGAAGGAACACCGGCTCGCCCTTATAGCCGGATTCTGCCAACAGAGCCTTCGCCTTGGCAGGGCTCTTCTGGTTGTAGAATTCCTTACCCGCATCGGTGTAGCTCGCCTGGTGCGGATACTGAAAACCCACGTTCAGCTTATAGTTGCCGTCCGTCGAGGCTTCCATGATCTCCTCGTTGTCCAGCAGCGCCATCACCGCCTGGCGGAACTTCGCATTGTCCGTCGGCACCTGGGATGCATTGGCGGAAGCGATGTGCACCCACCAATTCTCCAGCGGCAGGATGGTGATGCGGTTGTCCTTCTTCAGGTCGGCCACCGACGTGAAGGGGATATCCTCCACCCCATGCAGCTCGCCCGTGCGCAGCCCGGCCACACGCGCGCCAGGCTCAGTCACGATACGGAACGTCACCGTGTTGAAGCAGGCCTGCTTGTAGCCGCCGAACCCGGTCCGCTCGGTGAACTTCGTATTTGGCGTGTAGCCGTCATAGCGCTTCAGCCGCACATGGCTTCCCGGCAGGAACTCAACCAGCTGGAACGGCCCGGTCCCGATCGTGCGCAGCTGCTGCGGCGCGTCGTCCTTCAGCTCTGCCGGAATGATCACGATCGGCTGCGAGAACGAGCTGATGAACTCGATGAAGGTCGGCTGCCGCTTCTTCATCGTCACCACGAAGGTGCTGGCGTCCGGGGCCTCCCACTTTTCCACGTTGTCCAGAATCTGCCGTTCGGCCGCCACACGCTTATAGCGGTCCCAGGAAGCCACCACGTCGGCCGACGTCATCGCCTTGCCGTTGTGGAACTTCACCCCCTGCCGCAGCTTGAAGGTGTAGATCAGCCCATCGGGCGACTCGGTATAGCTCTCCGCCAGGTCCGTGATCGGGTTGTTGCTCTCGTCGCGCGCCATCAGCGCCTCGAAGATGTTCATCGCCACGTTGCGCGTGGAGATCGTCGTCGAAGTCATCTGGTCCAGCGAATTGACGTTCGCTTCCTGCCCGAAGACGAAATCGCCCCCTACCTTCGGGCACTTGTACGTCTGCGCGAGCGCCGAGGTGCTGCCCAGCGCACCGATAAATGTCATCGCGGCCGCAAAGCCGAGCGGCCCCCATCCGGTCCGTGCCATCGGAAACTCTCCCTGTGTTGCGGCGCAGCGGCGCCGAAGGGCAAATCTTCGTGGACGCCTGCCCAACCCGTCAAGATAATCAGCGGAAGTTTCCTGCCGGGAGAACACGAACGATGCACACAGCCCTGCCGATCACCGGCTATCTCGACCGCTTCTCCCACCGCCCCGGCGAGACCTTCACCGCCCATGTCGGCCTGCGCACGCCGGGCCCCGCCCGTGCCCACCTGGTCCGCGTCATCAGTGGTGACCCCAACCCGGCCGGCCCCGGCCTCAGGTTCGAGGACCTCTCCAGCGTCTTCGCGGCCGACTTCCAAGGTAGCCACCAGCCCATCGCGCTTGGGTCCTACGCCCGCATAGCGCTAGCGCCCACCAGTGCCCCTGGGGCACCTCGTACCTGGACCGCGCTGATCCAGCCCGGCCTCCCACATGAGGCCCGCACCGTCCTCTCGGAATCCGACGCCACCGCCACCGTTACCCTGCGCGCGGGCTCGATTGGCGCACAAGCCGAACTCTCCTGGCCCGGAGGCACGGTAACCCTGCAGACCGACACGCCGCTGCGCCCGCGCCTTTGGGTGCGCCTGTGGCTCTGCGCCGATCCGGCCACTGGCGCCCTCTCACTCGGCCAGACGGACGAGCGCGGCACCACGGTGATCGTCACGTCCCTGGCGCCAACCATGCGCCTTCCTTCCGCGGGCACGCTCCTGATCGCTGCTGAAAACCCGCGTGCCCCCGCCAACCACTTCACCGGCAAGATCGAGGAGCCCGCACTCCTCGCTGGCACCGTCGCCAACTGGCCAAAGGCGCTGGATCGCGCGCCCCTGCCCATCATCGCCCAATGGGACTTCGGCTTGGCCATCGACAGCCAGACCATTGTCGACATCGGCCAGCAGCACCGCCACGGCGCGCTGGTCAACGCTCCGACCCGCGCCGTCGTCGGCGCGCGCTGGTCCGGCACCGAGCATTGCTGGCGACATGCGCCCTCCGACTACGCCGCCATCCACTTCCACGATGGCGACCTCGACGATTGTGGCTGGCAATCCAGCTTCACATTCCCCGTCCCGGAGTCCCTGCGATCCGGCGCCTACGCGCTGCACCTCACCTGCGCCGACGGCGAGGACTGGCTGCCGCTCTACATCCTCCCGAAACGCCAGGGCCCGCACGCCCCCATTGCCTTCCTGGCCTCAACCTTCACCTACCAGGCCTACGCCAACCATGCCCGCGGCAACGCCGACACCGACTACATGGCCCGCGTCCAGGAATGGGGCGCCTATCCCAACAATGCCGACCACTGGCCGCTCTACGGCCGCTCCACCTACAACAAGCACGCCGACGGCAGCGGCATCTCGCTGTCCTCTCGCCTGCGGCCCATCCTCACGATCCGGCCTGGCTACCTCACATTCAACGACCCCTTGGGCTCCGGACTGCGCCACTACCCCGCCGACACCCACCTCCTCGCCTGGCTCACCGACAAGGGCCTCGATTTCGACGTCGTGACCGATGAGGACCTCGATGACGAAGGCGTGGATCTCATCGCCCCCTACAAGACCGTCCTCACCGGCTCCCACCCCGAGTATCACACGCCTGGAACGCTGGACGCCCTCTCCGCCTACACCCACAGCGGCGGAAAACTCTGCTACCTCGGTGGCAACGGCTTCTACTGGCGCATCGCCCGCGACAAAGCCCGCCCCCACATGATCGAGATTCGCCGCGCCGAAGGCGGAATCCGCGCCTGGGCCGCCGAGCCCGGCGAATACTACAACGCCATCGACGGCCAGATGGGCGGCCTCTGGCGCCGTAACCGCCGCCCGCCTCAGCAACTCGCCGGCGTCGGCTTCTCCGGCCAGGGCAAGTTCGAAGGCACCTACTACCGCCGCCTCCCGGCTTCCTACGAAGGCGACCTCGCCTGGGTCTTCGCCGGCATCAACGAGGAGATCGTCGGCGACTACGGCCTCTCCGGAGGCGGCGCCGCGGGCTTCGAACTCGATCGCGCCGATCCGATGCTCGGCACCCCCGAGAACACGGTCATCCTCGCCCGCTCCGAAGACCCGCCCAAATCCTTCGTCACGGTCCACGAGGAACTCCTGGGCGCCTCCAACACCATCAGCGGCGAGAACGCACCGGACCTGATGCGTGGCGAGATCACCTACTTCGACACCCCCTCCGGCGGTGCCGTCTTCGCCGTGGGGTCCATCACCTTCTGCGGGTCCCTCTGGCGCGATGGCCGCTTTGATGGTCCAGTGTCGCGCCTGCTGGAGAATGTGGTCCGCCGCTTCGCTGGCAGTTGAGCCAGGGGAGAGAACGGCCATGATGGTTCCGCACACCAAGCTGCACGATATCGCCCTGCAGCTTCTGCGCGCCGGCGGCAGCAGCGAGGACGAGGCGAACACGGTGGCCGATCACCTGATCGGCGCCAACCTCGCGGGCCATGACAGCCATGGCGTCGTGATGCTCTCGCCCTATGTGAAGTCGCTGAAAACCGGCAACCTCAAGCCTAACCATAAGCCCGCCATCGTCAGCGAGAACGGCCCCTTCGCCGTCTGGGATGGCAAGCACTGTTACGGCCAGATCGTCGCTCGCCAAGCCATGCAATGGTGCATCGACACCGCCAAGACCCAAGGCATCGCGATTCATGGCCTGCGGAACGTCCACCACATCGGCCGCGTCGGCACCTATGGTGAGATGGCTGCGGCCGCTGGGCTTGTCTCGATCTCCTTTGTCAATGGCTATAGCGGCAAGCCCCGCGTCGCCCCTTTTCGCGGCAAGCACGGTCGCTACACCACCAACCCTATCTGCATCGCCGTTCCCGGCACCTCGACCACGCCGCCTACCATCCTCGATTTCGCCACATCGGTGATCGCCCTGGGCAAGGTTCGCGTCGCCTACAACGACAAGAGACAGGTGGTACCCGGCGCCCTGATCGATTCCGAAGGCCGCCCCACGACCAATCCCGGCGTGATGTATGAAGAGCCGATCGGTGCCGCCTTGCCCTTCGGTGAACACAAGGGCTCCGGCCTGGCCCTCATCTGCGATCTGCTCGCGGGCGCAGTGGCCGGAGCCGGCGTGATGCCGGGCGAAACACCACCAGAGCACGGCATCATCAATGGCTGGCTGACATTCGTCCTCGACCCCACCCGCCTTGCCGCCATGCCATTCGTGCAGGCCGAAATCGACAAGATGGTCGCTTTCGTCAAATCCTCCCCACCGATCGACCCCGCCCTGCCCGTTCTCGTCGCTGGCGACCCCGAACGCATTGCCCGCGCCAAGCGCAGCGACGAAGGCGTCTACATCGACAATGAAACCTGGGCCCAGCTCGTCGAAGCCGGCCGTTCGCTGGGCGTCAACATCGATCTCGGAGCCTGAAGGCCGCAATGTACGATCCCACCGCACGGCGCCGCCTTGGCCGAACATCCCTCCAGGTAACCCAATTCGGCTTCGGCACGGCACCGCTCGCCGGCTTCCGCACAACCATCCCGGAACTCGACGCAATCGCCACCGTCGATGCCGCCTATCAGGCCGGCATCCGTCTCTTCGATTCCTCGCCCTACTACGGCTACGGCCGCGCCGAGCTGCGCATGGGTGCGGCCTTGCGCGACCGCCCGCGCGACGATCTCGTCGTCTCCACCAAGATCGGCCGTTGGATGACGCCGGTCCCGCGCGGCACCACCATCGAGGGCATGCGCCGCGGCGGCCTCAACCACTATCCGACCTTCGACTACAGCTACGATGGCGTCCACCGCTCCCTCGAACAGTCCCTCTTGCGCACCGGCCTGGACCGCGTCGACATCCTTCTGGTCCACGACGTGGACTTCTGGACCACCGGCGATCGCATGGTCCTCGAGGATCGCTTCCGCGATGTCATGGATGGCGCCCACCGCGCATTGGTGGACCTGCGGAGCCAGGGCGTGATCGGCGCCATTGGTGTTGGCCTCAACGAGGCCGACATGTCTGCCCGTTTCGTTCG
>CANHKG010000034.1 GCA_947460455.1 Rhodospirillales bacterium
GCAACCCGCGTAATATGGTTCATGGACGGCTCCAGGTTCTGCGTTGACAGCGAACTTTGGCACTCGATGCCGTGGGGCCGTCCACCCCAACGGGTCGCGCAGCGGACCCGCCACCCCCAACTACGTACGTAAAGAAAACCCCTTCCCATCGCCGCGTGAGTTAATTAAATTAACTCACATGAACCCCATCCCCTCCCCCCTGGCCAACGCCTTCGCCGCCCTGGCGGCGGAACTGCGTCTGCGCGCCGGGGATGGCACGGGACAGGGCGCCCAGCACGCCTTTCACGCCCTGATCCTGCTCGGCCTCATCCGCGTGCTCTGGGTGCTGGAATCCATGGTCCGCCACTGGCAGTCCTCCCGCCCCGCGGCCGCCACCGGCCACACCCTCCTGGCCGCCCGCTACCCCCGCGAGAAACGGCCGCGGCGCCCCCTCACGCCCCGAATCCGCGACGACCTCAAATCCATCACGCGCCGGTACCAGGCTCCGGCCACCATCACGCCGCCGGTCAGCCACGCCCGCCCGCGCCGGCAAGCGCCCATGCGCGCCCAAACCACGCTGCACACCCCCCGCACGTTCACCCAGCGCTCAAGCGCGTTTTCAAAACGGGCCTTCCAGCCCGTCCCGAAGCACGCCCTAGTTATTACATAAGCGGAATATTCCGCACTATCCCGCCTGCGCCGCCCGAATAATCGCCGCCCACCGGTCCAGAACCGGCAGGATCTTGTCCTCCTTCTCAGACTCCAGCGAAACCACCGCCCGCTTCACACCAAGATCCCGGTGCCGCAGCAACTGGTCCAGGTCTTCCATCGCGCTGAAGGTGGAAATCTCCACCTCAGCGGGATCACGCCCCGCCTCGGCCGCCATCTGCGGAAACGCCCGCAGCGCCTCCTCGATCGGCGCCCGGCCCGCAATCGGGATCCAACCCTGCCCATAGCGCAGCGCCCGCCGCGCCCCCTGCGGCCACGCCCCGCCCACGATCACCGGCGGATGCGGCTTCCGCACCGGCTTCGGCCACGCCATGATCGGGTCGAAATTCACGAACTCGCCATGATACTCCGCCTTCGATTTCGTCCAGATCTCCACCATCGCCTCGATCCGCTCGCGCACCAGCTTGGCCCGCGTCGCGAACACCGTCCCGTGGTTCTCCATCTCCTCGGCATTCCAGCCAATCCCGATCCCGAACAGGAACCGCCCGTTCGATATCTGGTCCAGCGATGCCACCTGCTTCGCCGTCTGGATGGGGTCGCGCTGGTTCACCAGGCACACGCCCGTCCCCAACTGCAATTTGGTGGTCGCCGCCGCCGCCGCGGCCAGCGAAACGAAAGGGTCCATGCAGTCGTAATACCGCTTCGGCAGCTCCGCCCCACCGGGCCAAGGGGACTTCCGCGAAACCGGAATATGCGAATGCTCCGGCGCCCAGACGGATTCGAACCCCCGCTCCTCCAGCGCCCGCCCCAGCGCCTGCGGCGTCATGGAATAATCGGTGAAGAACATCGACGCACCGAACTGCAGCATGGCCATCCCTCCAATGTTGCTGCCCACGATACAGCGAAACCGCCACCGTGCTAGAACAGCCGAAAGGCGAAGGAGGAACGAGGATGAACAGCCTGCGCGGCATGGGCGGCCCCCGCTACCGCCACGAGATGGGCGAAAGCGCCCCCTTCGAAACCATCGCGGTCGAAAAGCTCACGCCCATCATCGGCGCCGAGATCACCGGCGTCGATCTCTCCAAGCCCCTGTCCAACCAGCAATTCGATGAGATCCACCGCGCCTTCGCCGAGAACCTGGTCATCTTCTTCCGCGACCAGACCCTCACGCCCGAACAGCATCTGGCCTTCGGCAAGCTCTGGGGCGAACTCCACATCCATCCCGCCGCCCCGCACGAACCCGGCCTGCCGCCCCTGATGAAGATCCACGCCGACCGCAACTCCTCCCGCGCCAACGGCGAAGGCTGGCACAGCGACGTCTCCTGCGACGAACTGCCCCCGATGGGCTCCATCCTCTACATCAAGCAATGCCCCCCGCACGGCGGCGACACGCTCTTCGCCAACATGTACGCGGCCTACGAAGCCCTGTCCGACCGCATGAAAACCTACCTGGAGGGCCTCACCGCCATCCACGACGGCGAACAGGTCTATCGCGGCACCTACGCCAACCTCGGCGTCGCCGACAAACCCGTCTACCCCCGCGCCGAACACCCCATCGTCCGCACCCACCCCGTCACCGGCCGCCGCGCGCTCTACGTCAACCGCGGCTTCACCCGCAACATCGTCGGCCTGCCCGGCGACGAAAGTGCGGCCATCCTGTCCTACCTCTACGACCACGCCGAAAGCCCGCTCTGGCAATGCCGCTTCCGCTGGACCGAACGCACCGTCGCCTTCTGGGACAATCGCTGCGCCCAGCACCGCGCCATGTGGGACTACTGGCCCCACACCCGCAGCGGCAACCGCGTCACTGTCCTGGGGGACAAGCCAGTTTAGCAGTCAACCTAACTGGCGGTATCTCCCTCCGCCGAGAAAAGCCAATTGATTGGAGTCGCGGAGGCGTTGAAGCTGCTGCCTAATCTTCGGGCGGACATGTGTGTTTTTGGGAAAGCGCCTCTGAAGTTCGTCTTCAAATGCATATGCCTGTGCCAAGGTGAATTCGGCAGGGAGGCGCTCGACACACGAAAGCACGGCGATTAGCCACGATCGGTCCTGTGCTTCCTTGCGTAGAAACAGCATACGGTTCCAGTGTTCTCGGGCCTTGATTGGTGCTTCGTGCAGCCCGTCACGTACCAGATAAAGGTGACCGGATGCAGGAATACGGTCCAGCAATATGACGCATCCGACCCATCCGGCACGCCGCGCTTGCGGGCCAAGTGGGTTGCGACGATACAGGCTATCCAGGGTAAGGAAATGCTTGGGGACAACTACAAGGTCCCTAACCGCATACTGAGGCGGCTGATAGCTGAGAAGTAGAAGGTTGGGGGCCTGTTGTGCTGCTATGCGCTCTGCCATTGCGGCATAAGCACCACCGACGATCCGGTTGGCGAGCTTTGACTTGGTTGCCTTGAGTTCGAAAGCCTCGCCGCATTCCTGACAAATGAAGTCACGGGCCTTGGTGTTGGCCCCAAGCCGTTGGAGGCGAACCGCGGAACAGCCGACGCAGTAAAGGTTTCCTTCGACCCATGCCTCACTCATCACTCTGGCACGTTGGGAACCGCTCGAAAGCCGGTTCGCGTCCGCCTGATTGAACAGCAGGTTCATGTCGACATCACGATCCGACCCACTTCTCCGGCCTCACCCGAACGTCAGCAGCCCAAGCCCGCTCACAACCAGCTTGTTGACCGCGGGTATCTCGTCCACGCTGCGCCCCGTCACGGTTACGGCGGTTTCCACCAGCCCGTTGCCGTCGAAGTCGCCGTAGAACGTGGCACCGAGATACCCCGTCAGCCCGTCATTCTCGCCCCAGGTGTAGCTGCTCACGCCTTCCTGCCAGCCCCAGATGGCAAGCTGCTCGCCCACCTCCCAGTCGGTCACGCAAGACCACACGGGAACGAAGAACCGCCCGTCGATGAAAAACACATCGCGCCCTGGCCCGCCGGTCAGGAAGTTGTTGCCGCCGCCGCCATCAACAATGTCGTCCCCGGCATTCATCGATGCCGCATCGTTGCCATCGCCCAGATTGGCGAAATCGTTCTGCGATGTCCCGGCGGCGACATCGCTGCCATTGGTGCCGGTGAACAGGTAGCGCAGGTCGAGCGGCCCCGAATACACATCCGGCAACTGCAGCCGCAGCGTGCCATCCACCAGCAGGGACATCAGCTCCTCGGTCCCCGGGCTGCCCAGCAGGGTTGCCAGGGTGATCGCGGCGGTGTCGGCGAACTGCACCTGTTCCACGCCGCTCAGCGCGTCGCGTCCGTCCGGCCCCTGCACCCGGATCTCGCTGCCTGAAACGCCGATGCGGTACTGGGCGCGAGTGCCGGCATATACCGCGGTGTCCGTGCCTTCGCCGCCATTGATCGCATCGTCGCCACCGCCGCCCACCAGCAGGTCGTTGCCGCCGAACCCGTTAACGGTGTCATTGCCGCCGCCCATGTCGATCATGTCGCTGGCCGTCGTGCCGCCCACTGTCTCGGCGGTGCCGTCGCCGGTGAACTGGTAGGTGAGCCCCGCCACGGCGCCGGCATACAGATCGGCCAGCAGGTATTTCGGCAGGCCACCGAACTGCCTGCTCATCAACGGCTCGGCCCCGGCGGACAATGTCGCGATCGAGACCGGGCCACCGGTGCTGAACCACACCTGCTCCACGCCCACCAGCGTATCCATGCCCTCGGGCCCGCGCAGCACCATGGTATCGCCCGCCACGCCCACCCGCGTCTGGGTGCGCAGGGCGTCGATATGCGCCGTATCGCTGCCCGCGCCGCCATACAGCAGGTCGTCGCCCACCCCGCCAAACAGGTTGTCGTCGCCGTTGCCGCCGGAGAGAAAGCCGCGCACCGCATCGAACACGCCGGGATTGTTGCCCTCGGCGGTGCCCTCGTAGCGCACGCCGAACGCGGCCGTCGCGGAATCCTGGCCCTGCCGGTTGGTGATCGCCGACAATGTCTGGAAGCCGGCATTCGCCGGCAGCGCCATCGCCCAGCTGCCATCGGCCGCCACCGTGGCACTGCCGGCCACGAAGCTGAACCGCACCTCGCTGCCCGCCGCCGCCGTGCCGGCAATGGTCAGCGCGCCCGCCGCATCCACCCACCATTCGCGGAACACCGGTGCATCCGGCGCCGGCAAGGCGAAGCTGAAGCGCGAATTGGCATAGTCATAGCTGCCATTGGTGAAGTTCAGTACCTCCACCCCGAGGTACTTCTGCAGGACCGTTGGGCCGTTGAAGAGATAGGAGAACGTGGCATCCCCGCCGATGGACATCGACAGATCCTGGCGGAACGCCATCCCCACATTCACCACGTCGCGGCCCGACCCGGCATTCACCTCCGCCGCGCCGCTGCCGATATTGACCACGTCGTCGCCCTGCATGGTCACGATCGCCACGCCACTGCCCAGCGCCGTCAGAACATCCTTGGCCGCCGTGCCGCGCATGTAGCGCCCATCGCCGGGAATGCTGGCCGTGTAGGTCTCGGTGGCGGCATTCCAGGACCAGGTCTCCAGCCGCAGCGCGCCGGTGGGCGACCCATACACGGCCTGGATGGCCGAGACATCGTACGGGCCCAGCACGGCATTGCGCGGCAACTGGTAGCTCATCACCGTCAGGTTGCCGTTATCCACCCCCAGCGTGGGGTCGTCCTCATGCGGGTGCTTCAGCCCCAGCGTGTGCCCGATCTCGTGCAGCAGCACATGCAGCAGGTCGGTATCGGTGGTCGTGGCGCGGTAGCCGGCATCGATATGGATATCGCCGCCGGCGGTCTGCTCGCCGGAATACACCTGCAGCTTGCCATCCAACCCGATGAACGCGCCGGAATTCGGATAGCCGCCGGTCCCCGCCGCCGTCGGGTCCCCAAGGGCTGCCAGATCATAGAGCCCGAAGGTCATGTCGCCTTCGCTGCCGCTCATCTCCAGGAAGGTCACGCCGCTGATGGCGGACCATTGGGCCAGCGCCTGGCGCACGATGGTGCGGGCGGCCTCGTCCAGCGGCTGAAAGCCCACGGCCACCGGGTCGGCCCGGCCCACAAGGGCCTGCTCCATGGTGGAGGAGAACGAATAGGTCAGCACCGCCGCCCGCCCGGCCGGCGGGCCGGCGTACCAGTAGAGCCCAGACAGAAGCGCCGTGTAGTCGTTCACAACCGCCATGAGGCACCTTGGATCGTTTGCAGCGGCAGACGCGGTGGCAGAATAATGTTGCCGTTTAAAGAACGATGGGCGGACCTGGGCCCGCCCGCCGAACCTGCCCGGCCTATCCCTCCATCTCCTCCGGCGGCAACATCCCGCCCACTTCCTTCAGCCACTCGCCGGCATGGGCCACCGCCTCGCGCGCCTTGCCCACCACCTCGGTGTAGCGCATGAACCCGTGCAGCATGCCTTCGTAGGTGATCTCCGCCACCCGCACGCCGCCGATCTGCAGCTTGCTGGCGAACAGCCCGCCTTCGCTCCGCAGAACGTCCAGCTCCGCCAGCTGCACCAGCGCCGGCGGCAGCGCCCGGCAATGGTCGCGCAGCGGGGCGGCCAGCGGGTTCAGCCGGTCGCCGGGATCGCGGGTGTAGAGATCCCAATACGCCATCATCCCCGCCCGGGTGAGCCCATAGCCCTCGGCGAACTCCTCGTAGGACTTGGTGTCGAACCGCGCATCGGTGACGGGATACACCAGGTGCATCCCGGCCAGCGCCGGCCCGCCCATGTCGCGCAGCGCGATCGCCACGCCCGCCGCGAGGTTGCCGCCGGCGCTGTCGCCGCCCACCACGATGTAGCGCGGATCGATATCCCACTCCTCCGCCGTCTCCGCGATGCAGCGCACCACCTCGGCGCATTCCAGCAGGGCGGTGGGGAACTTCGCTTCCGGGGAAAGGCTGTAATCCACGTTGATCGCCGCATACCCGGCCGCGCTGGCGATCTCGCGCACCATGCGATCGTGCGTGTCCACGCTGCTCCACACCCAGCCGCCGCCATGGAACCAGATCAGCACCGGGCGCTGCTCGCCTGGCGCCGGGTGATGGAACCGGGTGAACACCCGGCGCCCACGCGCGTAAACCCAGCGATCCTCAGATAGCGCCATGGTCGGCCCGCCGCTGCCGAACACCATGCCCAGCCGCTCCGTCACCTCGCGGCCCACCTCGAACGGCTCCTTGGCCTGCACCGGCGGATACTTCGCCGCCTCCTCATCCATCCGCGCCCGCGCGGCGAGCATCTCGGGGTCCCAGCGTGACGTATCGGACATGGCGGCAATTCTCCTTCACCGCCATCATCGCCGCGGAAGCGCCGCGTGCAAACCCGTCGCATGGTGTAGAGTCCGCCTATGCCCGAGTATCGCGCCCCGACAGGGGGAAAATTCCGGCCGGAGCAGATGTTCCGCCCGCGCTCCATCGCCATCCTCGGCGCCGGCTCGCCCACCGGCCGGCAGCTGCGCGCCAACCTGGAACAGGGCGGCTTCGAAGGCACGCTGCAGGCGGTGGAGACCGTGGCGGAGCTTTCGGCGCCGCCCGACCTCGCCGTGCTCGCCGCCCTCGATGGGCCGGTGCTGCCGGTGTTCCAGGCCTTGGCCGCGCTCGGTACGCGCGGCGTGGCGGTGGCCTGCATGGCCGATGGGGTGGGGGAAGCGGCGCGCGCCACCGGCATCCGCGCCCTCGGCCCCGGCTCGTTCGGCGTGGTGGTGCCGAAATGGAAGCTGAACCTCTCCCGCGCCCATATCGCCCCGCCGCCGGGTCGGCTCGCCCTGGTCTCCCAATCCGCCGCCTTGTGCCGCGTGGTGCTGGATTGGGCGGCGCCGAACGGCGTGGGCTTCTCCACCATC
The DNA here is from genome assembly GCA_947460455.1 of Rhodospirillales bacterium. Taxonomy (GTDB): domain Bacteria; phylum Pseudomonadota; class Alphaproteobacteria; order Acetobacterales; family Acetobacteraceae; genus CAMDGX01. The sequence continues at coordinate 7,439 of CANHKG010000034.1, forward strand.
GCCGGCATTGGCGGGAATGCCGATGTGGGCTTCGGCCTGGTGCTGGATTGGCTCTCCCGCGATGCCGATACCGGCGCGGTGTTGCTGGACATCCGCCACCTGCGCGACCCCCGCCGCTTCATCTCCGCCGCCCGCGCCGCCGCCCGGCTGCGCCCGATCGTCGCACTCCATGCCGGCAGCCGCCTCGCCGACCCCGACGGGCTGATGGGGGCGACATTCGAGGCCGTGCTGCGCCGTTGCGGCGTGCTGGGGGTGGATAGCCTGGCCGACCTGCTCGCCGCCGCCGAAACCCTCACCCGCGCCCGCCCGGCGCGCGGCGAGGCGCTTGCCATCGTCACCAACGCCATCGGGCCCGCGCAGTTGGCCGCCGATGCGGTGCTGCGCGATGGCCTGACACTCGCCGACCTCGCGCCCGAGACGCGCGCCGTGGTGGAGCTGACCTTCCCAGGCGCCTTCGGCACCCGCGCCGCCGATGCGGTGCCCGGCTCGCGCCACATAGCCTATGCCGGCCCCGATGAATCGCTGGGCCTGGCCGAACTCGCCGCCCTGCTGGCCGGTGCGCCGGAGGTGGGCGGGGTGCTGCTGGTGCACGCCCCCACCGGCCCCGGCGACGCCGCCGCGATGGCAGCCTTGGGCGCCGCCGCCGGCGCGATGAAGGTGCCGCTGCTGGTGTGTGCCATGGGCCAATCCACCGGGGAGGCGCATCGCCGCACCCTCGTCGAAGCCGGCGTGCCCGCTTTCGCGACGCCAGAAGAGGCGGTGCGCGGCTTCCGCCACCTGGTGCAGCACCGCCGCATCCGCGCCGCCGCGCGCGAGCTGCCGAACAGCGCGGTGCCCAACCTCGCCATCGACAGCACCGCTGCCGCCCGCGCGTTGGAGGGGGCAGGGCAGGGGGACCCGGCGCCGCTGCTGGCCGCCTATGGCATCCCCATGGGCACCACCCAAGGCGCCGTGGCGCTGCGGGTGGCGCTGGCGGAGGATGCGATGTTCGGCCCCGTGCTCGCCTTCGGCCAGGGCGGCCCGGCCGGCGGGCTGCGGCACGATCTCGCCGTGGACCTGCCGCCGCTGAACCCGGCGCTGGCCCGCGGCCTGGTGGCGCAGACCGGCGTCGCCGCCGAGATCGCCACCATCCCCGGCGGCGCCGACGCGGTGGCGGACCTGCTGGTGCGCGTGAGCCAGCTGGCCGTGGAGCAGCCCCATGTGGCGGCGCTGGAGCTGGACCCGATCCATCTCGATGCCGCCGGCCTGCGCGTGGGCGCCGCCCGCATCACCCTGCACCATCCCGGTCGCGGGCCGCTGGCGATTCCGCCCTATCCCACCGAATGGATCCGCCACCACGACGCAAGCGGGCAGCCCATCGTGATCCGCCCGGTGCGCCCGGAGGACGCTGAGGCGCATGAAGCCTTCTTCGCCCGCCTCTCGCCGGAGGATGTGCGCTACCGCTTCTTCAGCGCCATCCGCGCCCTCTCGGCCGAACAGATCGGCCGCCTGACCCAGGTGGACTACGAGCGCGAGATGGCCCTCCTCGCCGTGCGCCCCACCGCCCCCGGCGCGCTGGTGGGGGAGACGGTGGGCGTCGCCCGCCTGGTCCGCGAGATGGACAGCGGCGAGGCGGAGTTCGCCGTGGTGGTGCAGGGCGACGCCAAGGGCGCCGGCGTCGCCAGCGCGCTGATGCGCCAGTTGCTCGATTGGGGCCGCAGCAAGGGCGTGCGCGAGGTGGTGGGCCAGATCCTGGCCGACAACGCCCCGATGCTCGCTTTCATCCGCCGGCTCGGCTTCCAGGTGAAGCGCTGCAAGGATGATGCCGACATCATGGAGGCCCGGCTGGCGCTGGAGCCCCCGCCTGCGCCATGATCCCCCAAACGGAGGGAACCGGCATGGGGCGGCTTGCAGGCAAGGTGGCGATCGTGACCGGCGCGGCCTCGCGCGGGGAGGGTGTGGGCAATGGCGCCGCCGCGGCGATCCTGTTCGCGCGCGAAGGGGCGAAGGTGGTGCTCGCCAACCGCTCCGCCGAACGCGGCGAGGCCCTGGCGGAGAGCATCCGCGCCGAGGGCGGCATTGCGCTGGCGGTGGCGGCGGACGTGACGCGGGAGGAGGATACCGCGCGCATGGCGCAGGCGGCGCTCGATGCCTATGGCCGCATCGATATCCTGCACAACAATGTCGGCATCGGCGGCACCGGCACGCCGGAGACGGTGAAGCTGGAGACGTGGGAGAATGTGTTCCGCACCAACCTCACCTCCGCGCTGCTGTGCTGCCGTGCCGTGCTGCCGGCGATGAAGGCGCAGGGCGGTGGCTCCATCATCAATGTCTCCTCCATCGCGGGGATGACGGGGCTGTCGGGCTCGCCGGGGGCGGTGGCCTACACCACCACCAAGGCGGGGCTGCAGGGCTTCACCCTGTCGGTGGCGGCGGACTACGCGGCGCGTGGCGTGCGCGCCAACTGCATCATCGTCGGCACGGTGAACACGCCGATGGTGGCGCATCTGGGCGAGGAGGCGCGGGAGCGTCGCCGCAAGGGCGTGCCGTTGCAGGTGGAAGGCACGGGCTGGGATGTCGGCCACGCCGCGGTCTATCTCGCCAGCGACGAGGCGCGCTGGGTGACCGGGGTGATGCTGCCGATCGATGGTGGATTTCTCGCAGTGAGGGGGTGGCCGCGATGAGCGTGCAGCAGATCACGGATTTCCAGGACGAGGTGGAGGAACTGCGCGCGGCACTTGCCGCCATGCCGGCCGAGGCCTGGACGGCGCCGACCGGCTTCAAGGCCTGGACGCCGGATGATGTGGTGCAGCACCTGCACCACAGCGACCTGATGGCCATGGCCTCGGCCGACGGGGTGGAAGCCTTCACGGCCTTCCGTGCCCGCACCCAGGCGCTGCGCGCGGGCGGCATGACCAACGTGCAGGCCATGCGGCAGATGCTGGGCGACCTCGGCGGGCCCGCGCTGCTGGAGACCTGGCATTCCACCGCGCATCGCCTGTGTGAGCGCCTCTCGGTGCTGGCGCCTGAGACGCGCATGCCCTGGGCCGGGCCCGGGATGGGCCTGCGCATGTTTGCCACCGCCCGGCAGATGGAAACCTGGTCGCACGGCCAGGCGATCTACGACCTGCTGGGCATCGATCGCCCGGCGGCCTCCCCACGCCTGCGCAACATCGCCGAGATCGGCGTGCGCACCTATGGCTGGACCTTCCGCAACCGCGAGCAGGAGCCGCCGGGCCCGCAGCCCGAGGTGCGGCTGGCCACGCCATTTGGCGATGACTGGGTGTGGCCCGGCGAGGGCGGGCGTGTGATGGGCGAGGCGATCCCGTTCTGCCAGGTGGTGGCGCAGACCCGCAACGTGGCTGACACGGCGCTGGTGGTGGAAGGCGAGGCGGCGCGGGCCTGGATGGCGCTGGCGCAATGCTTCGCCGGCCCGCCGGAGACGCCGCCGCCGGCCGGGCTGCGGCGCAAGCGCGCCGCCTAGCCGGAGCCTACCCGGCGCCCGAGCGGGCCGGGCTGGCACGGAATGTGCTGAACCAACACTGGCATGCAGGCGGGCCCGCTTCCCATCGGGGGCGGGCCCTTTGCTGCGCCGACGGAAAGTGCAGGTTGCCCAGTTTTGGTGCAACCCGCCCGCGCCTGAACCATATCGTAACGCAAACAAGGAAAGCGAATTCGATGGATCGTAGGTCGTTGCTGAAGGCCGGCATCGCTGCCGGCGCCGTGGCTGCCAGTGGGGGGCTTGCGGCGCCCGCCTACAGCCAGGCTGCGAACCGCGTGCTGCGCTTCGTGCCGCAGGCGAACCTAGCCAATTTCGACCCGATCTGGGGCACCCAGTTCGTGGTCCGCAACGCCTCGATGATGGTGTGGGACACGCTGTATGGCATCGACAACACCTTCACCCCGCGCCGCCAGATGGTGGAGGCCGAGGAGGTGAGCCAGGACGGCCTGACCTGGATCTTCCGCCTGCGCGCCGGCCTGCGCTGGCACGATGGCGAGCCGGTGCGCGCTCAGGATTGCGTGGCCAGCCTGGAGCGCTGGATGGTGCGCGACGGCATGGGCCAGATGATCCGCGCCCTGCGCCAGGAACTGGTGGCGGTGGACGACCGCACGTTCCGCCTGCGCCTCTCCTCGCCCTACCCGAAGATGCTGCTGGCGCTGGGCAAGAACAACACGCCGATCGCCTTCATGATGCCGGAGCGGATCGCGAAGACCGATCCCTTCCAGCAGATCACGGAGTATGTCGGCTCCGGCCCGATGCGCTTCAACCGCACCGAATGGGTGCCGGGTGCGCGCGCCACCTTCTCGCGCAACGAGGCCTACGTGTCGCGCGACGAGGCGCCGAACTGGCTTTCGGGCGGCAAGCGCATGCTGGTGGACCGGATCGAGTGGATCATCCAGCCCGACGCCGGGACCGCCGGCGCGGCGCTGCAGTCCGGCGAGATCGACTGGTGGGAGACGCCGCTGAACGACCTGATCCCGTTGTTCCAGCGTAACCGCAATATCCGCATCGACGTGGCTGACCCGCTGGGCAATGTGGGCTGCCTGCGCTTCAACCACCTGCACCCGCCGTTCAACGACGCGCGGGCGCGCCAGGCGGTGGCCTGGGCGCTGGACCAGGCCGACTTCATGCGCGCCGTGGTCGGCAACGAGGACGCGCTGTGGCAGAAGATGAACAGCTTCTTCACGCCGGAGACGCCGAACTACACCGAGGCCGGCAGCGAGATCCTGAGCCGGCCGCGCGATGCCGCCATGGCGCGCCGCCTGCTGCAGGAAGCGGGCTATCGCGGCGAGCCGGTGACGATGCTGGTGGGCCAGGACATCGCGGTGCTGAACGCGCACGGCCAGGTGGCGGACGCTCTGCTGCGCTCGATCGGGATGAACGTGGACTTCATCGCGACCGACTGGGGCACGGTGGGCTCGCGCCGCGCCTCGCGCGAGCCGCGGGAGCGCGGCGGGTGGAACATCTTCTTCACGTGGTTCGCCGGCGCCGACTGCACGAACCCCGCCAGCTATCTGGGCCTGCGCGCGCACGGGGCCCAGGCTTGGTTCGGCTGGCCGGACGACCCGGCGATCGAGGAGGGCCGCAACAAGTGGTTCGCCGCCACCAGCGCCGCGCAGGAGAAGGCGGCGTGCGAAGAGATCAATCGCGCCGCGATGATCAGCCAGCCCTTTACGCCGACGGGCTTCTACCGCGCCTACCAGGCTTGGCGGTCCAATGTCTCCGGCATCGTGCCGGGGCCGCTGCCGTGGTTCTGGGGTGTCTCCAAGGCGTAGCCGTGGCGACCGGCCGGGCCCAGGGCCCGGCCGGTCTGGCGCCGGGCCGGCTGGAAGGCGGGCGGATCTGGGTTGGCTTCGCGCCGCGTTGGCTGGGGGACCTGGAGACGAATATTCAGGTCCCCGAGTAAGCAAAATCAGAGAGTTAACACCGCCGCGGGGAAGCCTCCCGTATCACCATACAGGACACCTCGCAATGCTCTGCGGTGCCACATGTGGAAGGTTAGGCGTCGAATGCGCGTCCGAAAGGGCAGCGGGAGGCCTTGGCCATGGTCGTGTTTGCTGCGACAGTCATCAATGTTTGTAGGTATGGAACGATGACGGACAATCGTGCTTGGTATTGGGGAGTCACGGTCCTTGCGACTCTCCTGACGATCTACTGGATTGCGGACGGACGGGCCGAGTCCTGGGTGCTGGCGGGCGCTGGAGGAGCGGCGTTCAACCTCTACCTCGCGTTGCGGCCGGCAAAGGGGTGACGCCTCGGGATCCATATGCACCACATCGCCACGGACTCTAGAAGTCGCCTTTAGGCCCTGTCAGAACTGGCCGCTCCCCCCCTTGTGGCCGCTACTGCGCAGAGAGTCGGCAGGCGCCTTCTGTGGGACCTGCGGGGCATGAAGGAGGGGGGGGGCTTAGGGACCGGTTAAATGCCCGCGACCTCTCCGACTACGCCTCGGACAACGAAGTCCCCCCGTGCGTCGCGCAGAGGGAGAATTTCTACCGCTGTTCCCGAAGGGGGAACGGGCACACGTCATCGTTCGTATCACTGAGTCCGGGGCGGGTTCCCTGAGGCGGCGACACTTGGGGTCTACTTCGGGGCGACACCGAGGCGGCGCCATGGCCCTAGTTGGAGGTGGTGCAATTGCCTGTCTAGAGGCGCCCGGTGGGGTTCTCGGCTCAATTCGACATTCGACCGCCTATAGGAAGACCGAATATCGAATTGGCCGTTTTCCCTACTCCGGGTTTCACCCTCCGGAGTCCGCTGCCGTCAGAAGGCTGCGGGTTTCCCGTCGGCCTCCTCCTGGGCTTCGCGTGCCGTGGATAGGTAGGTGGCCCAATCGGCACTCGTGCATCGCCCCGACGCGATTAGGCGGCCCTTGAGGGTCGTCACGCGGCTTTCCTGCCAGTTCGGCCCGAAGGTCTCCTTCATGTGTGCCGCTAGGGCCTTCTGGGTTGCATATTGACAGGTCTGAACAGCTGCCAATAGCCGCCCCATGTCATCTGTCTCACTGATCTCCCCGATCCATTCAGAGGCCGCGCCGGTCCCCATCAGACGCACCGAGCGGTCCCGCGTGGCCTCACTTCGGCGCCGTCGGTATTTCTCAAAGAACAGGTTAAACCCTGCGCCGTCCGTTGGGTCGTGCCCTTGCAGTTCTCCTAGGCCTATGATGACCTCAAAGGTTGTCGCTAGCTTTGAGCTTCCCCGGTAGGTCGTGGCGTTCTTCCCCTTGCCCGAATGGTGGACAAGGACGCATCCGATCCGGGCCTGTTTGAGTCTCATTAGGAAGGCCAGGGTGGGGGACATGGCCGCGGCGTCGTTCTCGTCGGACACCTCTGCCAGGGTCGAGAAGTTATCCAGTAGGATCAACTCGGCGCCGCACTCCCGGGCTTTCGCCATGATGTCATCTTGCCCTGCCGGTTCAACGCCTTGGCCTTCCCGTTCCCCCAGGTCCGGAAAGCCCGCTTCCGGCTTCTGGAGGGTCCTGCTGTAGATCGTCAGATTCTTCTTGCCTTGTGCAGGGTCGTATCCGGCGACGGTTTGGGCAAGCATCTCTAGTCGTTCCTGTAGGTCCTCAACGGCCATCTCTCCGTCCACCAGAAGGACCTTCCGGGGCTTCGGGGCGGTCCACCCCAGGAAGTTACCGCCGCCTGCGACGGCCAGCGCCATGGTCAGGACTAGGAGGGTCTTCCCGGTCCCTGGGGCCGCCCACAGCATGGCGCTCTCCCCTTGCCGCAACCACGGTCCAAGGAGGTCCTCGCGTTCCGGGAGGTCCATCACCAGGAGTTCCCCCAGCGTGTAGGTGGTGCGGCGTGCTGCCTTCGTTCGTGCTGCCATCTTGCGGTCTTTCCATGCGTCGACGCCCCGCCCAGCTAGTGCCGGGCAGGGGTCTTCAGGTTCATCGGTGGTGCGGGTCGGGGTAGGTGTCTACAGTGGCTTTTTGTTCTTTAAAGAGCCCCCTCCCGCGCAACATTTGGTCGCTTCTGGTTGCCCGTATCGGACCCGGTCAGCGCTCTAAGCCACTCCACAGAGCTTCGCCCCGTCCACTGCCGGGCCCCGGCGGGAGGAGGCACTGCGGAATACATGAGGACGGTCTTGCTGGCCGACAGGCGCTGCCGTGGGTGGGTCGTCTCGGCCAGGGCGTAGGCCAGCGTCCACAACAGAGCTTCCCGTCCCTCCTTGGCGTGCCACCCGGTATCCTCGGGGTCCTCTGGGGCGATCAGCGGCAGGAGCCGTTCGGCCTCGGTCATGCTGTTACGCCGTTCGTCCTCGGCTCGCTCTTTGGTCCAGCCGTTGGGGACGCCAACTCGGGTCATCTTATTCTCGGCCCGCGCCTTCAGAAGGTTCGCCTGTTGCACCGCCAAGACCCGCGCCGCTGCCGCCGGGGTCCGAAAGGTTCGCTTAGCCATCAGCGCGCCCCCTCTTGGGCGACGCTGGGTGCCACTGCGGTGCCCGTCTGGGTTGCGAGGACGTCCCCCCGCATGCGGCCCGCCACGGCCCTTAGCGCCATCCTGACGGCGCCACTTGGGGTCGTATGGCGCCCGGCGGCCCGCTCGGCGGCCACAAGCTGGGAGATAGCGGCGCGTTCTGGGTCGCCAAGTCGGAAGGTGAATGTTGCGGCGTTCATTGGTTCAAGGTCCTTTCATAAGACGCGAAAAGCCCCCGGCGGGATTGCCTGGGGGCTTCGTGGTGGGGGCGATGGGTCCGCCTCCTTCAAGAGCGTAGGACGGTGCGTCGTTGACCCCTGGAGGTCCTCGGCAGGCCGGGGCGAAAGCTTGCAGTAGCGTCGGATGGTGCGTCGTCGCTCTACGCCCCTCAGAGGCCCTGCTAGGCCCCAGCGGGAGTTGGGGCGAGTGGCCGGGAGGAGGGGCCGCCTAGAACCCTCTGGCGGCCCTCCCAGGAGTCTCTACGAGGGCGTCAGGCCCCCGCCGCCCCTGCCAGTTCCAAGGCCTCCCCCATGCTCGCCCCTCGCCCGATCTCGTGGCCGTCCCCGCAGACCACCACGGCGGCGCCGGTCGCAGCCTCGCGATACGCCATGAGGACGATACGCCCCTGCCGGGCTACCTCGGCCAGCTCGGGGTAGCGGTCATGGTCGTGGGCGAAGGACAGGCGTGCGCCCCGACCCGCTCCTCCTGCGGCACGGAAGGCTCTGAGGGCGGCGCGGTCCTTCCGGTCCATCGGGGCGCCGGTTAGGAGGGCAGAAGCATTGGGGGTCGGGGTCTGGGTCATAGAGTGCGATCCTTCGTGATGAACATGCAGTAGCGACACCACGGAGACACAATGAAAGCGATGCGGGAAGCGGATATATTTGCGCCTGGTCTCTCAGTAGAACTGTGAGATCTGGTGCAATGCCTTGGTGATGCTTGAAGTTCTCCTGCGGGTCTGCCCCCAGCCATGCGCCCCGGACTCATCAGGGATTCCGGAAGGACTCGCCTCGCCCCCTCCGCCCCTCTGTAGGTTCCCCGACAACGGACGTAGTCAGGAAATCCACACCATGCCCAAGGCCGCAATCGCCTACCTTCGCGTCTCCACTCAGGCTCAGGGCCGCTCGGGTCTCGGCCTGGAGGCCCAGCGGGAAGCCGTGGCGTCCCACCTCGCCTCTGCCGGGTGGCGTCTGGCGGGGGAGTTCGTGGAGGTGGAGAGCGGACGGAAGGCGGACCGTCCCCAGCTAGCGGAGGCCCTTGCCGCCTGCCGTCTGACTGGCGCGGTCCTCGTGGTTGCCAAGCTCGACAGGCTTGCCAGGGACGCTCGGTTCCTCCTGTCGGTCCTCGAGGGCGCCGGGGAAGGGGGCGTGGTGTTCTGTGACCTTCCGACCGTTCCCGCCGGGCCTGTGGGTCGGTTCCTCGTGACGCAGATGGCGGCGGTTGCGGAACTGGAGGCGGGCCTGATTGCCCAACGGACCCGCGCCGCCTTGGCCGCTGCGAAGGCTCGGGGCGCCAAGCTGGGGGGATGGCGGGGAGGCCCGAAGGTTGACACGGCGGCAGGCACCAAGGCCCGGCAGCAACAGGCAGACGCTTTCGCGGTCTCCCTGGCGGGCATCGTGGCGCCACTCCGGGCCAGCGGGGCGAGCCTGCGGCAGATCGGGGCGGCCCTGACTGAGAGGGGCGTCAGGACTGCCCGAGGCGGCGCGTGGTCGGCTGATGCCGTCGCGGCCGTCCTGGCACGGCTCCCCGCCTGACGGGGCGGCGCTAGGCGGCGTTGTGGGGGCGATGTGGGGCCGGAATGGAGGCGCGACGTCTCCCCCTGGTTCTCCTTCTGCCCTCTCCACGCCCCGCCAGACCAGCCAAGGGGAGGAGGCGCCCGCCCCCGCCCGCTGAGTTCCGCCGTTCCCCTGTCCTCCCATGCGGAGGCTGCCGGACCGCATGCGAATAGGGGTCCCATCGACCCCCCTAGGGGTTCGCTCAGATCGACTTCAAAGATCGCGGTAAAGCTGTTGTTGGCCGTTGGGGAGTGGCGCCCTGTTCTCCAGAGTAGGCCGGCCGTCACACGGGTCTAGGGTCCCTCCAAGGGGGCGGGGCCCCCCCCCCCCGGCGGGTCTGCCGGAAGCCGGGGCGTCTCTGCGAGAACCGGCACCGGGGGCGGGGGGAGTTCCCCGGTGGGTCCACAGGAAGCCGGGGCGCCCCGCCTAGAACCGGAACCGGGGGCAGGGTAAGGGGGAAAGCCTAGGGGTGGGTCTAGGGGGCATTCAGAGGCGAGGGGATGCGCTCCAAGTAGGGCGCCAGGATCGCAGGCATGGACTGCACGCTGTCGCCGTAGCCGGCACTGATGGCTGTTTCCCCGGCGTGCCCCGTGATGGCGTTCACGATGTGGGGCGGGATGCCTGCCTGCCGGGCGAGGGTGTGGAAGGTGTGGCGCCAGGAATGATTGGGGCTGACGGCGGGGTCCGTGATCTCTACCACCTCGCGCAACCACCTCCGAACCTTCCGCGCGCCCTCGTCATGACGCCTTCCGAACATCGATATGGCCACCTCCGGCCAGAGCGTCTCGCCCGCCCGGATGGATTGGACGTAGGCCACGAACCCCTCGGCGATCAGCGCCGGGTGTAGGGGGACGGTGCGTTCTGACTGCCCGTTCTTCAGACTACGCTCCTCGCCCTCGCCCTCTGCATGCAGGCGCAGACCCCATACCCCTTCCTCTTGCACGAGATCGTCTCGGCTTGCCTGGGCAATCTCCCCGATCCTCGCCCCGGTGAACATGCAGACCCAAGGCGCCCACCTGATGATGCCGGTGCGTTCCCTCGCTGCCAGAAGGATGGCCTTCCGCTCCTCCAGGGTGTAGCCGCGGACCTTCTTTGTGTCCCCCCTCTTGGGCTTGGCGGGCAGTGGGATCGCGAAGGGGTTCGGCTCGGAGACCTTGCCACTGTCGATGCCCCAGGCCCACACCTTCCGCAACTCGGACAGGTCGTTGCGGATGGTCGCAGCCTTCCGGCCCCGCCGCTGCATCTCCTCCTTGAGGCGGACGGCGTCAGCGCGGGTCACCCGGCAGGCATCCCGGTGCCCCAGGAAGACGGCCACCCGCTCCACCGTCCGCACACGGTCATAGACCGCCCGATTGATCGGCTTGGCGTCGATGTCCTTCCCCCGGTCCATCGCCCAGCCCCTCAGGAGTTCCGTGATATCCAGCGCAACGGCAGCGCCGGGGGAGACGGCGGGGAGGGTGGCCTGGGGGAGAGCGGGTGGTGGCTGAGTGGCCTCCGTAGGATACAGGGCGGGGGTAGTGTCGGCAGACCAATCGCCCCGCGCCCTCCGCAGCATCGCCAGGACAAACCGATAGCGTGCCTTGAAGACGGCCTGAGACGCCCGCCCTACGGTCGCTCCGTCATCGGCCCAGCCGCGATCCCGTAGTGCGCCCTCGGCCTCCTCCCGGTCCTTGCGGGTCGGATCGGCCTCCCTCTCTCCCGTCATTTCATCGGGGTCGCTCAGCTGGTCGTTCAGGGCCTCAAGGTGCAACAACCAGTCCGATACAGTCCCCGCGTCGTCCCCCTGCGCCTCGACCCTCCACCGGTAGGCCTCTGCGCCGATCAACGCGATTTCTCGGTCGCTAGGGACATGGGCCTTGCCGTCCGCTGCCCTCTGGATAGCGTCCAGCTTGGCGTAAAGGCGCGCCAGGGCCTCAGGAGCTAGGCGAGATGCCTCCCGTGGGTCCTTCGTCTTCAGATTCTCGATTATCTCGGCCCGGACCCCATAGAGGCGCGCTGCCGTCTCTCGGAGGGCAGCCGGCAGGGTCAACCGAAGCCGGTAGACCCCCGACTTCGGATGGCTGGTTGGGCGGATCGTGGGTAGGGCCAATGGACACCTCGCCGTATCACTCGGCGATGCGTAACCCTTTGATTTGCTAGAAGCCATTGACACCGCTGCCCTTCCGGGTGGGGTGGCTGGGGGACCTGGATTCGAACCAAGGATGCCCGGGTCAGAGCCGGGAGTTTTACCGCTAAACTATCCCCCAATCAGCGGAGGCCGGCCGAATAGCATGGGGGCTGGGGGGGCGCAACCAGGCAGGCGATGGCAATGTGCGCGCAAGACGCATTCCGGGCTTGCCCTGCGGGGGGGCGGCAGGGAACAATGCGCGCCCTTATCTGGTTTCCAAATGGTGGATTTTCACCCTTCCGTGCCGGAGGTCCTGCGTTCCGTGGACCGCGATGACGCGGCTCCGCGGACGGGGGCGCCCGCGCGCGCTTTCGCGGCCATTGACCTGGGAACCAACAATTGCCGGCTGCTCGTTGGCGCGCCGGCCGGCGATGGCTTTCGCGTGCTGGACAGCTTCAGCCGCACCGTGCGCCTCGGCGAGGGCCTGCAGGAAACCGGGCGGCTGGGCGAGGCGGCGATGGACCGTGCCATTGCCGCGCTGCAGGGCTGCGTGCAGCGGCTGGGGCGCCGGCCGATCCGCGCGCTGCGGGCCGTGGCCACGGAGGCCTGCCGCCGGGCCGAGAACGGCGCCGCCTTCCTGGCGCGTGCCCGGGCCGAGACCGGCCTGCCGATCGAGGTGATCACCACCCGGGAGGAGGCGGAGCTGGCGCTGGAATCCTGTGCGCCCCTGCTGGCCGGGCGGGCGCGCCGCGCGCTGCTGTTCGATATCGGCGGCGGATCCACCGAGCTGGGCTGGGTGCGGCTGGGCGAGGCCTCGCCGCGGCTTTCGGGCACCATCTCCATGCCGCTTGGCGTCGTAACGCTGGCCGAGCAGTGGCCCGATGCCGCCGATAGCGAGGAAGGCTTCGAGGCGATGGTGGCGGAGGTGACACGCCAGCTGATGCCGTTCGAGGCGGTGCACCGCATCGGGCAGGAGGTTCGCCAGGGCGGCGTGGTGCTGCTGGGCACCTCCGGCACCGTTACCACGCTGGCCGGCATCGCGCTGGGCCTGCCGCGCTATTCCCGTGCGGCCGTGGACGGCACCGTGCTGCAGGCCGAGGAGGCGCGGGCAGCACTTGCGGCGCTGCAGGCGATGGGCCGCGCCGGGCTGGAGCGGCACCCCTGCGTGGGGCCGGACCGGGCGGAATTCGTGCTGCCGGGCTGCGCCGTGTTCGCCGCCATTCACCGTTTGTGGCCGGCGCCGCAGGTGGTGGTGGCCGATCGCGGGCTGCGCGAGGGCATGCTGCTGCGGCTGATGCGCGCGCCACGCCGGGGCGGCCGGGTGGGCACGCAGCCACACACGGGGCTGGCGGGCGCGGCCCAACCGGCGTAGGGGGCCGGCATGGCAAAGCAACCTCCCCGCCCCGGCGCGCCGCGCAAGGCCACGACACCCCGCAAGACAACAACCGCCAAGCCTTCTGGCGCCAAGCCTTCCGGCCGCAAGCCCGCGGGTGGCAAGCCGCCCGCAGCCAAGCCATCCGGCGGGCGGGCGACCGCGGCCAAGGCGCCGACGCGCCCGGCTGCCGCGGCAAAGCGGGCGGCCGCCAAGCTCGCCCCGGCCAAGTCCGCCCCTGCCAAGGGGGCGCCCAAGCCCGCCACGTCGGCCGTGAAGCTGACACCGGGCAAGGCCCCCGCCGGCAAGAAGAAACCCTCCGGCGCCAAGCGCGGGCTGACGGTGATGGTGCGCACCGGGCGCGGCCGCACCACGGCGAGCCAACAATGGCTGAAGCGCCAGCTCAACGACCCCTACGTGGCCGCGGCCCAGGCGCAGGGCTGGCGCTCCCGCGCCGCGTTCAAGCTGATCGAGATGGATGACCGCTACGAGCTGATCAAGCCCGGCATGCGCGTGCTGGATCTTGGGGCGGCGCCGGGCGGCTGGTGCCAGGTGGCGCGCAAGCGCGGCGCGGGGCCGGTGGTGGCGCTGGATCTGCTGCCGGTGGACCCGATCGTGGGCGTGACCATGCTGCAGGGCGATTTCAACGACGAGGACATGCCGGCCCGGCTGGAAGCGGCGCTGGGCGGCAAGGCGGATATCGTGCTGTCGGACATGGCGCCCAACACCACCGGCCACAACGCCACCGACCATCTGCGCATCATCGCGCTGGCGGAACTGGCGCTGGATTTCGCGGTGAAGGTGCTGGCCCCGGGCGGGGCCTTCGTGGCCAAGGTGTTCCAGGGCGGGTCCGAGAAGCAGATGCTGGCGCCGATGAAGCTGCTGTTCGCCAATGTGCGCCACGCCAAGCCGCCGGCAAGCCGCAAGGAGAGCAGCGAGCTGTATGTGGTGGCCACCGGGTTCCGCGGCGGCGCCCGCGAGGACTGAGCCTTGCCCCGCCTGCACGGGAGGTGCCTGGAACCGTCACGGAGGTGATGCGCGACTCCGCTTGCTTCGTCCAGTTCATGAGACTAAGGAGGGCCGCCAAGGTTGCGGAAAGGTCCGGCCATGGCACCCCCTGATTCCCATGCTTCTACCGCCCCTGCCGTTGGCATGGGTGTAGCCTCTCGCATCGCGGAGGCGCTGGCGTTCGACGACGTGTTGCTGGTGCCCGGCTATTCCGAGGTGCTGCCCACGTTGGTGAAGACGCACTCCAAGCTCACGCGCACGATCTCGCTGAACATCCCGCTCGTCTCCTCGGCGATGGATACCGTGACCGAAAGCGGCATGGCCATCGCCATGGCCCAGCACGGCGGCATCGGCGTGATCCACAAGAACCTGGAAGTGGACGAGCAGGCCGCCCAGGTGCGGCGGGTGAAGAAGTTCGAATCCGGCATGGTGGTGAACCCGATCGCCATCCACCCGGACATGAGCCTGGCCGAGACCCGCGCGCTGATGGCGATGCACAACATCAGCGGCTTCCCGGTGACGGAGCGTGAAACCGGCCGCCTGGTGGGCATCCTGACCCATCGCGACGTGCGCTTCGCCACCGACCCGAACCTGCGCGTGTACGAGCTGATGACGCGGGAGAACCTGGTGACGGTGCGCGCCGAGGACGTCGCCGAGCAGGCGCGCGGGCTGCTGCACAAGCATCGCATCGAGAAGCTGCTGGTGGTGGACGACCAGTATCGCTGTATCGGCCTGATCACCGTGAAGGATATGGACAAGGCCCAGGCGCATCCGCTGGCCAACAAGGACGAGCTGGGCCGGCTGCGCGTGGCCGCGGCCTCCGGCGTGGGCGAGGAAGGCTTCGCCCGCAGCGAGGCGCTGATCGCCGCCGGGGTGGATGTGGTGGTGATCGACACCGCCCATGGCCATTCCAGCGGCGTGCTGGCCGCGGTGGAGCGGATCAAGAAGCTCTCCAACGTCGTGCAGGTGATCGCCGGCAACGTGGCCACGCCCGAAGGCGCGCAGGCGCTGATCGACGCGGGCGCCGATGCGGTGAAGATCGGCATCGGCCCGGGCTCCATCTGCACCACCCGCGTGGTGGCCGGCGTGGGCGTGCCGCAGTTCACCGCCGTGCTGGAAACCGCCGAGGTGTGCCGCGCGGCCGGCGTGCCGGCGATCGCCGATGGCGGCATTCGCACCTCGGGTGACATCGTGAAGGCAATCGGCGCCGGGGCGGATGCGGTGATGATGGGCAGCGTGCTCGCCGGCACCGATGAGGCGCCGGGCGAAGTGTTTCTGTATCAAGGCCGTAGCTACAAATCCTACCGCGGCATGGGAAGCATGGGGGCCATGGCCCGCGGCTCCGCCGACCGCTACTTCCAGCAGGACATCAAGGACACGCTGAAGCTGGTGCCGGAAGGGATCGAGGGCCGGGTGGCCTACAAGGGCCCTGTCGCCGCCGTGGTGCATCAGATGGTGGGCGGCCTGCGCGCGGGCATGGGCTACACCGGCAGCGCCACCATTGTGGACCTGCAGACCAAGGCCCGCTTCCGCCGCATCACCAATGCCGGCCTGCGCGAGAGCCACGTTCACGACGTGGCGATCACCCGCGAAGCGCCCAACTATCGGCAGGACTAGGATGGCACGGCCCGTGCCGCTGAACCTCGCCGGAATGGGCGCCCGATGACCCCCTCCGCCCGGATCGCGGCGGCGATCGAGTTGCTGTCGATGGTGGAGGCCGCTTCCCGCAAGCCGGCCGATGCCGTGGCGAATGCGTTCTTCCGCGACCGGCGCTTCATCGGCTCCGGCGACCGGCGCGCCGTGTCGGAGCGGGTGTGGGGCGTGATGCGCACCCGCCGGCGGCTGGCCTGGTTGCTGGAGCATGAGGGCGTGACGGTCACGCCGCGGCTGCTGGTGGCGGCTTCCCTGATGCTGGAAGGCTGGGCGCTGGATGGCGTGAAGCAGGCCTTCTCCGGCGGGCAGTTCGCGCCCACGCCGCTGGGCGGGGCCGAATCCGCCGCGCTGCGCCGTGTGGAAGGCCATACCTTCGATCACCCCGACATGCCGGAGGCGGTGCGGCTGGAGGTGCCCGATTGGGTGCTGCCGCATCTGCGGGCGCGATTCGGCGATGCGCTGCCGGCCGAGATGGCCGCGATGGGCACCGAAGCACCGCTCGACCTACGGGTGAACCTGCTGAAGGGCACGCGCGACGAGGCGATCCGCGCCCTGGCCCTGGAGGGGATCGCGGCGGTGCCGACCGTGCTCTCCCCCTGGGGGCTCCGGGTGGAAGGGCGCCGGCCCGTCACATCAGGCGCGGCGTTCCAGAGCGGGCTGGTGGAAATCCAGGACGAGGGCAGCCAGCTGGTCGCCCTGATGGTGGGCGCGGCACCCGGCATGCGCGTAGCCGATTGGTGCGCGGGCGCCGGCGGCAAGACGCTGGCGCTGGCCATGGGCATGGAGAATCGCGGCCAGGTGGTCGCCTGCGACGTGCACGACAAGCGGCTGGAGGGGGCGGTGCAGCGGCTGCGCCGGGCCGGGGTGCACAACGTGGAGCGCCACCTGATCGTCCCCGGCGACAAATGGGCCAAGCGCCGGGCGGAGAGTTTCGACCGGGTGCTGGTGGATGCCCCCTGCACCGGCACGGGCACCTGGCGGCGCAACCCGGATGCACGGCTGCGCCTGGTGCCGCGCGACCTGGAGGAGCTGGTGCCGAAGCAGGCCGCCATCCTCGAAGCCGCCTCGCGGCTGGTTCGCACGGGCGGCCGTCTGGTCTACGCTACCTGCTCCGTGCTGCTGGACGAGAACGAGGCGCAGGTGCAGGGCTTCCTGGAGGCGCATTCCGACTTCCGCGTGGTTCCGCTGGCCGAGGCCTGGGCGGGCCAAGGGGGCAATGTTGGCGATGCGCCGGGGGCGGGCCCGTACCTGTCCCTCACACCACGGCGCCATGGCACGGACGGGTTCTTCACCGCGGTGCTGGAACGGGCGACATGATCACCATCCGGCGGGCGCGGCTGAGCGATTCGGTGCCGATCGCCGCCGTGCACGTGGCGGCGTGGCGCAGCACCTATCCCGGCATCCTGCCGGACGGCTACCTCGCGCGGCTGTCGGTCCCGCGCCAGGCGGGGCATTACGAGCGGGCGATCCGCGCTGGCGTGGGGGTGCATGTGGCCACCGCCTCCGGCATCGACCTGGGCGCCGATGGCGGGCCGCCGCGGGTGGTCGGCTTCTCCACCTGCGGGCCAACCCGCACGCCGCAATCGGCCGAACTGCTCGGCCAGGGCGAGATCGAGACGCTCTATGTGCTGGATGACTGGCGCGACCGCGGCATCGGCCGCCGGCTGATGCGCGCCGCGGCCGGGCACCTGGCGGCGATCGGCTGCGCCAGCGCCTTCCTGTGGGTGCTGCGCGAAAACCCCAACCGCTGGTTCTACGAACGGCTGCACGGCAAGCCCACCATGGAGTCCCTGGTGGAAGTGGGCGGGCAGGCGGTGCCGCAGGTGGCCTATGCCTGGGCACCGCTGGAGAAGCTGGTGCAAGCCACGCAGGCCACGCCGTAGCGCAAGCTGCGGGATGGTCTTTCTTGAGCGTGTGATTCCGCCTCCGACGATCACGCGCTGGTCTTAATCCCTTGCGGCGCAGCCCCCGGCGTGGTCGAAGGGCGCGCACTCGCAGCAAGCAGGTGCCCCCCCATGCCCCAAACCACTGACCGCGTGCTGATCCTGGATTTCGGCAGCCAGGTGACCCAGTTGATCGCGCGCCGGCTGCGCGAGGCGGGCGTATATTGCGAGATCTGGCCGTTCAGCACCGATCCCGCGCGCATCACCGCCTACAACCCGCGCGCCATCATCCTCTCGGGCGGGCCCGCCAGCGTCACGGAAGGCGATTCGCCGCGCGCGCCGCAGATGGTGTTCGAGGCCGGGGTGCCGGTGCTCGGCATCTGCTACGGCCAGCAGACCATGTGCGCCCAGCTGGGCGGCGAGGTGCTGGGCAGCGACCATCGCGAATTCGGCCGTGCCTTCGTGGACGTGGCCGGGCCGTGCGCGCTGTTCGACGGCGTCTGGGCCCAGGGCGCGCGCGAGCAGGTATGGATGAGCCATGGCGACCGGGTGACCCGGCTGCCGCCGGGCTTCCGCGCCGTGGGCACCAGCGAGGGCGCCCCCTTCGCCGCCATCGCCGACGACGACAGGCATTTCTACGGCGTGCAGTTCCACCCCGAGGTGGTGCACACCCCGCACGGCACCCAACTCCTGCGCAACTTCGTGCTGAAGGTGGCCGGCTGCACCGGCGGCTGGACCATGGCCGGCTTCAAGGACACGCAGATCGCCAAGATCCGCGCCCAGGTCGGCACCGGCCGGGTGATCTGCGGCCTCTCGGGTGGCGTCGATTCCAGCGTGGCCGCCGTGCTGATCCATGAGGCGATCGGCGACCAGCTCACCTGCATCTATGTCGATCACGGCCTGATGCGCGCCGGCGAGAGCGAGGACGTGGTGCGCACCTTCCGCGACCGCTTCAACATCAAGCTGGTGCACCGCGATGCCAGCGACCTGTTCCTGGGCCAGCTCGCCGGCGTCACGGACCCCGAGGTGAAGCGCAAGACCATCGGCCGCCTGTTCATCGAGGTGTTCGAGGAGGAAGCGGCCAAGATCGGCGGCGCCGATTTCCTCGCCCAAGGCACGCTGTATCCGGATGTGATCGAAAGCGTCAGCTTCACCGGCGGCCCCAGCGTGACCATCAAGAGCCACCACAACGTGGGCGGCCTGCCGGAGCGGATGCGCATGCAGCTGGTGGAGCCGCTGCGCGAGCTGTTCAAGGACGAGGTGCGGGTGCTCGGCCGCGAGCTTGAGATCCCGGAGATTATCGTGGGCCGCCACCCCTTCCCCGGGCCGGGCCTGGCCATCCGCATCCCCGGCGAGGTGACGCGCGAGAAGGCCGACCTGCTGCGCAAGGTAGACACCATCTACCTGGAGGAAATCCGCACCGCCGGGCTCTACGACGTGATCTGGCAGGCCTTCGCCGTGCTGCTGCCGGTGCGCACCGTGGGCGTGATGGGCGATGGCCGCACCTACGACATGGCCTGCGCCCTGCGCGCGGTAACGAGCACAGACGGCATGACGGCGGAGTTCTACCCCTTCGACATGGGCTTCCTCGGCCGGGTGGCGAACCGGATCGTCAACGAGGTGCGCGGCATCAACCGCGTCACCTACGACATCACCAGCAAGCCGCCCGGGACGATTGAGTGGGAGTGAGGCTGGGCGCCCTCTCAAAGGTCGCGATGCCGCCGATAGTGCTGGCCGCCACCGCGGGCGGCACGGGGCGATGGCAAGCCTGACGACCCCCCGTGGGGGATAGTGCCACGGCCAACGGCGTTCCGGTCACCACCTCTGCCGCAGCGCTCGCCGCACGGCCTCTGGCACCACCGTCCGCCAGGCCAGGCGCAGCGGCGTGTTGCGCAGGCTCTGCTCGATCCGGTTGAGTTGCGCCGCGAACCGGTTGGCTGGAAGGTGGGCGAACTCCTCGGCGATGTCGTACCACGGCCCGGCCGGATCGGCACCGGGAACCCAGCGTGCGATGAAGGCGCCAACCGCGGCGGCCTCCCTCTCCGGGCTTGGCCGCACCGTGTCGGTCAGCAGGCCGGCATGCAGGGTTTCAACATCGGCGATGATGCGCGCCAGGTCCCGCTTCTCGCGCACAAGCGCCGATGCCGCGGCCGCCTCGCTGGGCGACCAAGCCGCGATGGCCTCGGCCAATGGGCCGGATTCGACGGGGTGAACAAGCACCTGGGCGCCAAGATTCCATGGCAGCCAGGCCTCGGCGCGCGCGTGGGTAAGAAAACCGGCAAGGCCGCGGCCATCGCAGACAACAACGCCGGCGCCCGCCGCGGCCGCCTCCAGCGCGGTGCGGGCGCTGGCAAAGACGAGATCGGCCCCGGCGAAGGCAACCTCGGGATGGTCGAGCGTGTGGCTGGTGCCGCGGCCGATTTCCACCAGCGCGATGCCGGCGCTGGCGCAGGCAGCCCGGACCGCGGCCAGGATGCCAGCATGCTTGGTTGCCACCACCGCACGGCGCGGGCGCGCCGGCAGCGGCGCCTGGCGGCGTGGAATGCGCGCGAGGTCCACGGCGTTGGGCAGCAGGGTCACCGCCCCGGCGCCCTCGGCCTGCATGCGCGCCCGGCAGCGTTCATCGACCGCCAGCACGCGGTGAATGCCGGGATGTGGCGGCAACGCGTCAAACGGCGCGGTGGCGTCGTGGCAGACATAGAGGGCGGGCACGCCGGGGAAGCTGGCGAGCGCGGCCATCGCCGGCGCGGTGTGATGGGCGTGAATCAGGTCCGGCCGCCGCGGCAGGTCCCCGGGCCGATCGACCACGACATGGCCGCGGGCGCGCAGCTGTGCCGCGAGCGCCCCGAGATGCGGCGCAAACAGGAACACCTCATGGCCACGATCGCGCAACGCATCGGCGAGTTGTTCGGTTACTACCTCGGTGCCGCTGCGCCCAGAAAGTAATATATTCGTAATCATAACGGAGTACATCATCGGTGCGCTCGCTAATTCAGAAATAGACATATTGACCATTATCTGAATATGGCGCCATACACCCGGATGCATGACCGAGTTCTGATTGTTGCCCATCCGGGGCATGAATTGCGCCTGTTTGGCTGGATGCGGCAGAATAAGATTTTATTGTGTATTCTGACCGACGGCTCCGGTGGCGGCACACAGGCGCGGCTGCAATACTCGGCTGCACTTGCGTCGGCATGCGGCGCGGCCCGCGGCCCGGTCTTCGGCCAGCGCTCGGATCGTGACTGGTACGCCGATATCCTCGCGGGCAATCCAGTGCCCTTTCTCGATGCGGCGGACCGGATCGCGCGGGTTGCGCCTGCGGGAGCGGTGGTCGTGGCCGATCCGGTCGAGGGCTATAATCCGATGCATGACCTGACGGCAGCCGTGGCCGACCGTGTGGCCGCGCAGATTGGTGGGCGGCGCGAGACCTTCGCGCTGACCCTGCCGCTGCCGGGCGCACCATCGGCATTGGACGAGGCGACGGTCGCTGCCAAGCGCGCGGCACTCGCGGCATATTCGCCGCTGGCAGACGAGGCCGCCGCGCTCCTGAGCAGCCATCCGCAAGCCCTGCATGATGAGCGCCTGGTGCCGGCCGGGCATGATTGGCCCGCCGTGCCGACCAAGGTGCCGGCCTATGAACGCTTCGGCGAGGATCGGATCGCCACCGGTCGTTATCGGACCATCATCCGCTACGTCGATCATGTCCGCCCGATCGCGCTGGCGCTGCGCCGCACGGCGGCCCTCGTTCCCCAAGGCCACTAGATGTTTGATCCCAGGCTTTGATGGTGCACCCTTCACGCAGGCATGGAAGGATGCGCTATGGGCGAGGTTCTCGACGGCAGCGCCACGACGACAGAGGCGGTTCGTCGTGCGATCCAGCATAGTCAAGAGAGCCTGAGAGGCCTGGCAAA
>CANHKG010000035.1 GCA_947460455.1 Rhodospirillales bacterium
AGGCGTGCTGGCGTCTGGCGTTGCCTCGGCACAGGTGCTGGAAGTGGCCGTCGATGCCTCGCCGGTGGGGCTCGACCCGCATCGGGCGACGGCGTTCTCCACCTTCCAGATGATCAACGGCACGATCTACGAAGGGCTGACCGCGATCGACAAGGATCTGCGCGTGAAGCCGGGCCTGGCGGAGAGTTGGACCGTCTCGGCGGATGGCAAGACCTACACCTTCAAGCTGCGCAGCGGCATGACCTTCCATGACGGCAGCAAGGTGGAAGCCTCTGACGTTGTGGCCACCATCAACCGGGTGCTGAGCAAGGAGATCGCCTCGCCGCTCGCCTCGCGCCTGGCGACGCTGGAGGCCGCGACGGCGCCGGATGCCGGCACGGTGGTGCTGGCGCTGAAGGAGCCGACGGCACCGCTGCTGGCGTCCATCGCCACCATCGCCATCGTGCCGCGCAGCATGGAGGCGGAGAAGGATGCGCTGCAGCGCGCGCCGGTCGGCACCGGGCCGTTCAAGTTCAAGGAATGGCAGGCCAACGGGTTCGTGGCGCTGGAAAAGCATGCCGGCTACTGGCGGGCGGGTGCGCCGAAGCTCGATGGGATCAAGTTCAACATCGTGCCGGAGAGCGCCACGCGGCAGGTGGGGCTTTCCAGCGGGCAGTATTCCATGCTGCCGAATATCGATGCGGCCACCGCCATGCAGCTGAAGGGCAAGCCGGGGGTGAAGCTCGCGGAGACCTTGGAGCTGGCCTACATGTTCGTGGGCGTGAATGCCTCCAAGCCGCCCTTCAACGACGCCCGCGTGCGCCAGGCGGTGAACTACGCGCTGAACCGGCAGGAGGTGATTGCCGCCGCGCTGTTCGGGGCCGGGGTGCCGGGCGGGCCGCTCTCGCCGGCGCTGAAGGACTGGGCGACGCCGGTGGATCAGTTCGCCTGCTACAAGCATGATCCCGCCAAGGCGCAGGCGCTGCTGAAGGAGGCCGGGCACACGGCGCCGGTGGCGATCACCATCAACGTGCTGCCGCGGCAGGATATCCGCGACATGGCGCAGGTGGTGCAGGCGCAGCTGAACAAGGCCGGGTTCAAGGTGGAGCTGAAGAACCAGGAGCTGGGCCAGTTCATCCAGGATTGGCGCAACAGCAATTTCGACATGTTCGCCAGCACCAACGCCGGCAGCCCCGATCCGGACGACTATTTCTTCCGCACCTTCCGCACCGGCGGCTCCACCAACGTGTTCAAGTATTCCGACACCACGCTGGACGGGCTGCTGGATGGGGCGCGGACCCTGCAGGACCAGGCGGCGCGCAAGGCGGCCTATGACAAGGCGCAGGCGATCCTGGCCTGCGATGGGCCGATCATGCACATCGCCTATGGCCAGCTGTTCACCGCGATGCGGGCGAATGTGGGCGGGTTCGAGATCATCGCCAACCGGTCCTTGAGCACGCTGGCCGATACCGCCGTGGCGAAGTGACGCAGGCGGGCCACCTGGGATGCTGAGGCGGCTGCTGGCGGCAAGGCTGGTGGACCTGGCCGTGGTGCTGGCCGCCGTTTCGGTGATCGTGTTCGCGATGATCCGGCTGATCCCCGGCGATGCCGTGGCGATCATGCTGGGCGCGAATACGGAGGTGACGCCGGCGGCGATCGCGGCCCTGCGGGCGCAGATCGGGTTGGACCAGCCGATTTACGTTCAGTATTTCGGCTGGATGTCCAAGGTGTTGCAGGGCGACCTTGGCACCTCGCTATGGACCGGCAAGCCGGTGGCTGGCGAGATCCTGGTGCATGTGTGGCCCACGGTGCAGCTGACCGTGCTGGCGCTGGTGCTGGGCGCGGGGCTGGCGGTGCCGGCCGGGTGCCTGATGGCGCGCTGGCGCGGTGGTGCCGCCGATGCGGCAATGCGGGTGGCGACCGTGGCGGGGCTGACGATCCCGAGTTTCTGGCTGGGGATCGTGATGATCCTGGTGCTGGCGACGGTTGCACCTTCGCTGCAGTTGCTGGGCTACGTGCCGTTCAGCGTTGATCCCATTGGAAACATCACGCGGCTGGCGTTGCCGGCCTTCGCGCTCGGGCTGCCGATTTTGGCGAACCTGTCGCGGCTGGTGCGCTCGGCGATGCTGGATGCGCTGGGGCAGGACTATATCCGCACGGCGCGGGCCAAGGGGGTGCCGGAGCGGAGCGTGGTGTATCGCCATGCGCTGCGCAACGCGTTGATCCCGTTCGTGACCTCGGTGGGGATCATGACCGGGTATCTGCTGGGCGGTGCGATCGTGGTGGAGCAGGTGTTCGCCATCCCCGGGCTCGGGCGGCTGATCCTGGGGGCCATTGCCGAGCGCAACTATCCGCTGCTGCAGGCGACGATCCTGATGGTGACGCTGGGCTTCGTGGTGGTGAACTTCGTGGTGGATTTGCTGTACCTCGCCATCGATCCGCGGGTGCGGGCGTGAAGGGCCGCCGCCTGCTGTGGTTCGCGGTGGCGCTGGTGGTGCTGCAGGTGCTGGTGGCCGGGTTCGCGGAATGGGTGGCGCCGTATGATCCCGTGGCGCAGGACATCATGGCGCGGATGAAGGGGCCCACTGCGGCGCATTGGCTGGGGACCGACCAGTTCGGGCGCGATGTGTTGAGCCGGATCATCCATGGCAGCCGGACCTCGCTGTTCGTCTCCGCGCTGGCGGTGGGCGTGGCATTGCTGGCGGGCGGAACGCTGGGGCTGGTGGCGGCCTATTACCGCGGCTGGACGGACCGGATCGTGATGCGGGCGATGGACGTGCTGTTCGCCTTCCCCGTGATGCTGCTCGCGATCGGGGTGGTGGCGGTGCTGGGGCCGCGGCAGGAAACCGCCGCCGTGGCCATTGCCGTGGTGTACACGCCGATCTTCGCCCGCCTGCTGCGCGGGCCGGCGCTGGTGATCTGCGAGAGCGACTACGTGACCGGCGCGCGGGCGGCGGGTGCGACCGATGGGCGCATCATCTTCCTGCACGTGCTTCCGAACCTGGCCAGCGTGGTGCTGGTGCAGACCTCCCTGCTGCTGTCGGCGGCGATCCTGGTGGAGGCATCGCTGTCGTTCCTGGGGCTCGGGACGCAGCCGCCGACGCCCTCCTTGGGGTTGATGCTGTCGGAGGGGCGGAACTTCCTGATGCTGGCGCCGTGGCCAGCGGTGTTCTCGGGCGTGGCGATCCTGCTGCTGGCGTTCGGGCTGAACCTGCTGGGGGATGCGCTGCGGGATACGCTGGATCCGCGGCTGCGGGGCGGGCATTGATCGTCCGCCCCGCCATGCCCGGGGATGTGCCGGCGGCGACCGCGGTGGCCAGCGCCTCCTACCGCGCCGCCTTCGCGCCGATCCTGGATGCGGAGGAACTGACGCGGCGCACGCCGGGGAGTTTCGTGGCGCGGTTCACCGAATGCCTGGATCGCCTGCGCGTGGCGGAGGCCGGTGGCCGGGTGGTGGGGTTCTCGCTGGTGACCGGCACGCATCTGGACATGCTGTTCATCGACCCGGCGGTGCAGGGCACGGGCGCGGGGCGGGCCTTGCTGGCGGAGGCGGTTTCGCGGGGGGTGTGCAGCCTGGAGTGCTTCCGGGCCAACGGGCCGGCGCGGCGCTTCTATGAGCGGGCGGGCTGGGTGGTCACTCGTGGCTACAGCCGCCCCTTCGCGGGGCGGCTGCACGGCTTCGTGTACTACGAACGCAACGAAGCCTAGTGTTCCGTGGCCTGCTCATCCGCTACGTCCGTCCGAAGCCGGGCGAACTCCGCGGGCAGGACACTAGCCCTTCGCAGGGCTGCGGGCGAGGGAGCGGATGGCGGGGCGGGGGCGGCCGGAGGCCTGGCCGATTTCGCGATCCTGCTGCTCGATGATGGGCTGTGCGGCCGCGTCGCCTTCGAGGCCGGTTAGGGCGGTGGCGGGGACGCGGCGGTTGGAGGTTTGGGTGCCGTCGACATAGGTCACGTCGAAGGCGATGAAGCTGGTTTCGATGCGGCGCCTAGGTGGGGCCATTCTGTTCGTCCTCCTGTACCGGATTTTCGGGGTTGGGGGACTCGTCGCGGGTGTTGCGGCGGCGGGCGACTTCCGCCTCCTTCTCGCGCAGCTTGGCGTCTTTCTTCGCCTGCTTGGCGCGATCGCGCTCATTGCGCTGCTGGTTGTAGTTAACCTTGAAAACCATTGCAGCCCCTGTTCATCCGCGGCGAAGCTCGGTCTCGCTGACCACGCGTTCGTGCTGGTCGCGGGCATGCTTCACGCGGTACTGGTAGTCGGTGCCTTGCCACGGCATGAGGCCCACGATCGTGTAGGTGCCGGCCACGACATTTGACGCGCTGAAGCGTGGGGGGTCGGACCGACCGGGGGAGAGTTCCACCCGGTCGCCGACGGCGAATTTGCGGGTGGGCGGGGGCAAGCGCCCGCGCCCTTTCTCCGCTTTAGGCGTTCTTGAGGTTGACGGCGGACATCTTGCCCTGCTGGCCACGCTCCAGGTCGTAGCCGACCTTCTGGCCTTCCTTCAGGCTCATGCCGGCACGCTCCACGGCGGAAATGTGCACGAACACATCCTTGGAGCCGTCGTCAGGCTGAATGAAGCCGTAGCCCTTGGTGGTGTTGAACCACTTAACCGTTCCTGTCGTCATCGCGAGTCTCCTTCGTCTCCGGCGCCCCGCGCTGTTTGGCGGGCCGGTATTGATTTTCGAGGCAGGGAGAACCAGTGCGAAGACAACCAGAAGGCGGGACTTGCGAGGCGTTCAGCCCAGAACGAAAAGCGCCGAGGGTGAGCATATGGCGCATCGGGGCCCTCGGCACCAGCCCCCCGTGCGGACAACTGGGCGAGAGCGGGCCTTCGATTGAAAGATTAATGTAGCAAGTTCGTGGCAGATTGTATCCATACGGCTACAGCGATTGTCATTCACGCCATATTCCGAAAGCACTGCATTGACCTTTTTTTCTTCCTGCTGGCCGGGAACGGCCCTGGATACGCGCGGGACGGTGGCGGTGGAGTATGCCGTGGTGATCGGCACGCTCGCGGCGGCGATTTCGATGGCGTTCACCGGGCTGGGCGGGCGGCTGGTGACGATGCTGGCAAACCTGCCGATCTGAGCGGCGGCGGAGACGGGGAACGGCGGGCGGTCTTGCGGTCTTGTGCGATCGGTGGCTGAAACGCCGCCACTGGGCGCATCCCAGGGGAGGAGCCGCATGATCGGGGTGGATTGGGGCACGAGCAACCTGCGCGCCTACCGGTTCGATGCCGCGGGGCAGGTGGTGGACCATGCCGCCTCCCCGCGCGGGATCACCAAGGTGGAAGGCGGCGCCTTCGCGGCCGTGCTGCAGGAAACGGTGGGAGCCTGGCTGCAGGACGGCGAGCGGCACGTGCTGATGTGCGGCATGATCGGCAGCCGGCAGGGCTGGGTGGAAGCGCCCTACCTGCCCTGCCCCGCCGATCCCCGGGCGATCGCGCAGGCGCTGGTGGCGGTGCCGTTCGAGGCGGCCGAGGTTCGGCTGGTGCCGGGGCTTTCCGGCCGCGATGCCTCTGGCGTGCCGGAGGTGATGCGCGGGGAGGAGACCAAGCTCGTGGGGCTGATGGCGTCCCTGGGGGGCGAGGGCGTGGTGTGCATGCCCGGCAGCCACACCAAGTGGGCGCGGATCGCGGGCGGGCGGATCGAAGGGTTCGCGACCTATTTCACCGGCGAGGCCTTCGCGGCCCTGCGCGGGCACACGATCCTGGGCCGGATGATGGGCCAGGAGACGGATGCCGAGGGGTTCCGGCGCGGCGTGGCGCGCTCCGGCGAGGCGGGGCACCTGCTGCACCATCTGTTCGGCGTGCGGGCGTTGGGGCTGTTCGGCGAATTGCCGGAGGCGCAGGCGGCGGGGTTCCTCAGCGGCTTGATGATCGGGCACGAGGTGCGCGCGGCCATGCAGGGCGTAAGCCAGGTGCGGCTGCTGGGGGACGAGGTGCTGGTGGGGCTCTATGCCACCGCGATCGCTTCCTGCGGCGGGCATGCGGTGGTGGTGGATGAGGATGCGGCGGCCCTGGGCCTCGCGGTGATCGGGAGGCAGGCCGGATGGCTTTGAGGGATTGGCTGCAACGCTGCGACCTGGTCGCGATCCTGCGCGGGGTGACACCGGAAGAGGTGGTGCCGATCGGCGAGGCGCTGGCCGAGGCCGGGATCGCCGTGCTGGAGGTGCCACTGAACTCGCCGCGGCCGATCGAGAGCATCAGGCGCCTGGCCGCACGATTCGGCGACCAGCTGCTGGTGGGGGCAGGCACGGTGATGAGCGCGGCCCAGGTGGCCACGGTGGCCGATGCCGGCGGGCGGCTGGTGGTGCTGCCGCATGCCAGCGAGGCGGTGGTGCGCGCGGCCAAGGCGCGCGGGATGGTGGCGGTGCCGGGCTTCTTCACGCCCACCGAGGCCTTCGCGATGCTGGCGGCCGGGGCGGACGGGCTGAAGCTGTTCCCGGCCGAGGCGGCCAGCCCCGCGGTGCTGAAGGCGATGCGCGCGGTTTTGCCGCCGAACACGGTGGTGCTGCCGGTAGGCGGGATCGACGCGGGCAACATCCCGGCCTGGCGCGCGGCCGGGGCGGCGGGGTTCGGGATCGGCAGTTCGATCTACAAGCCCGGCGACACGCCGGAGATCGTGGCGGCCAAGGCCCGGGCACTTCTTTCCGCCGGACCCTTGCGCGCGGCCTGAGGCTGGGGCACGCCGGGGAAAAGCCCCGGAGGACGTACCCATGCCCGTGAATTTCGCCGACAGCCCGGTGTTCGGAACACTGTACGGCAGCGACGCCATGCGCGCCGTGTTCGATGACCGCACCTTCCTGCAGCGCATGCTGGATGTGGAGGCCGCTTTGGCCCGCGTGCAGGGGCGCATGGGGATCATCCCGGCCGAGGCGGCCGCGGCGATCAGCGCGGCGGCGCGGGTGGAGCACCTTGATATCGCGCGGATGGCGGCGAGTGCCGCCAATGTCGGCTACCCCGTGGTGGGGCTGGTGGCCGGGCTGTCGGAGGCCGCCGGCGCCCATGGCCGCTGGACGCATTGGGGAGCGACGACCCAGGACATCATGGATTCCGCCACCGCACTTCAGGTGCGCGATGGGCTGGCCCTGGTGCGGGCAGAGCTGGTGGCGGTGGCCGTTGCACTGGCGAAGCAGGCGGCCCTGCATCGCGATACGCTGATGGCGGGGCGGACCCACCTGCAGCACGCGCTGCCGGTGACCTTCGGGCTGAAGCTGGCCACCTGGCTGGCGCCGCTGCTGGCGCATGTGGAGCGGCTGGACCAGCTGCGGCCGCGCGCCTGCGTGGTGCAGTTCGGCGGCGCGGCCGGCACGCTGGCCTCGCTGGGCGAGGACGGGATTGGGGTGATGGAAGGGCTCGCGGTGGCGCTGGGGCTCGGCGTGCCGGATGCGCCCTGGCACGTGGGGCGGGATGGGCTGGCGGAGGCGGTGTCGTTCCTGGGGCTGCTGTGCGGCAGCCTTTCCAAGATCGCCACCGACGTGATCCTGATGGCGCAGAGCGAGGTGGCGGAGCTGACCGAGCCGTATGTGCACGGGCGCGGGCAAAGCTCCACCATGCCGCAGAAGCGCAACCCGATTGCCAGCGAATACATCCTGGCCTCCGCCCGCGCGGTGCAGGCGATGGTGCCGCTGATGCAGGGGGCGATGGCGCAGGACCACGAACGGGCGACGGGGCCGTGGCAGGCGGAGCCGCTGGCGATCGGTCAGGCCTTCGTGCTGACCCACGGCGCGCTGTGCCATGCGCGCCAGATCGCCGAGGGCATGGTGGTCGACACGGCACGGATGCGCACCAACCTCGACCTCACCGGCGGGCAGATCGTTGCCGAGGCGGTGATGATGGGGCTGGGGCCGGTGCTGGGGCGGGAGGCGGCGCACCACGTGGTGAAGCATGCCTGCGACCTCGCGCTGTCTGAGCGGATCGGACTGGCCGAGGCGCTGGGGCGCGACTCGACCGTAACAGCCCGGCTGGACGGGGATGCGATTGCGCGGCTGGTGGACCCCGCGGCCTATCTGGGCAGCGCCGGCGCCTTCGTGGATAGGGTACTCTTGCGCGCGAAGGGGGTGATCGCAATCTAGAATTGCGCGCGAATGCCTCTACAGGCATCAATGCGTTGCCCTTCTGGGGCATTGTGCCTAGGATTGGATCAGCACGGCCCCCGTTGGGGCCTTGTCTAAATCGCAACCAGCAGCCGGCGGAAAGCACGGCGCGCAGACGGGAGGCTTGATATCCTGATGACCAGGAACATTCTGTCCAAGCGGGAAGCCACGCGCCGCAAGGTGCTCAAGTTCGGTGCGGCCGCATCGGTTCTTCCGTGGGTGCACGTGCGCTCCGCCAAGGCGGCCGGCACGCTCTCCATCTTCCTGTGGGATCACTGGGTGCCGGCGACGAACGCCACCGCCCGCCAGCAGATCGCGGCCTGGGCCGAGCGCAACAAGGTGGAAGTGAAGCTCGACTTCATCACCTCGCAGGGCAACCAGACGCTGCTGACCATCAACGCGCAGGCGCAGGCCCGGCGCGGGCATGACATCATCACCATCGCCAACTGGAACGTGCGCGACCACGCGGACAAGATGGAGCCGGTGGACGATATCGTCGGCCGCCTGATCGCCAAGCACGGCGCCACCAACGAAGTAGCGAACTACTTCGGCCGCGAGAAGGGCAAGTGGCTGGCGGTTCCCTCCTCCTGGGGCTCGCAGAACAAGGGCCCGGCCGGGCGCATCTCCCTGTTCAAGGAGCATGCCGGCCTCGACCTGCAGAAGATGTACCCGACCACGCCGACCGAGACCCCGGAGTCCAAGGAATGGACGATGGACACGATGCTGAAGGCGGCGGAGGCCATGTTCAAGGCCGGCAAGCCGTTTGGCATCGGCATGGGCACCACGGCGGACAGCGTGGACACCTGGGGCTCCATCCTGGCCTCGTTCGGCGCCGAGATGGTGGATTCCAGCGGCAAGATCCAGATCCGCTCGGCGGCGATGCGCCAGGCGATCGAGTACTGCCAGAAGCTGATCCGCTTCCTGCCGGCCGATGCGCAGAGCTGGGACGACAGCTCGAACAACCGCGCGCTGATCTCTGGCGCGTCGTCGTTCATCTACAACCCGCCGTCGGCCTGGGCGGTTGCGACCCGCGATGCGCCGGCCGTGGCGCAGGATGTGTGGCACCTGGCTCCCCCGGCTGGTCCGAAGGGGCGCTTCGTTCCGCACAACATCAACTTCTGGGGCATCTGGCAGTTCGCGCAGAACAAGACCGCTGCGAAGGACCTGATCGAGTACCTGATGCAGGACGAGCTGGTGGATGCGCGCTGCATCGCCTCCATGGGCTATGACCTGCCGCCGTACGAGAAGATGACCCAGTCCAAGGCATGGGACGACATCGGGCCGCCGAAGGGCACCGTGTACAACTACCCCGTGCGCAGCTGGCACGGCGCCAAGACCCACGTGGCGCACGCCCCGGCCCCGGCGGAAATCGCGGTGCAGATCTATAACCGCGGCACCTTCCCGACGATGCTGGCGAAGCTGAAGGCCGGCGAGACGATCGAACAGGTGCTCACCTGGGGCAATCGCGAGCTGGAAGGCTTCCTGTAAGCCTCGATGCTTGGCCCTGCCGGTGCCCGGAAACGGGCGCCGGCAGGGTTTCCCTTTCCCGACGGCGTGAACGCTCCTTTGGGGGCTTTGTGCCGCATCCGCTTGATGGAGACCCCTTCATGGCAGACGGTAGCACCATGGTGGTCGGGGCGCCGGCGGCAACGTCGCCAGGTCCGCGCCAGGCCGGCAGCATGAAGCAGCTCGCGCGCCGCCGCTCCCTGGCCGCGCTGGCATTGTGTTCGCCGCTGATCCTGCTGATCGTCTGCCTGAAGATCTACCCGACCTTCTACGCCGTCTTCCTGAGCATGCTCGACCGGAAGATGAACAACTTCGTCGGGTTCGACAATTTCGCCTTCATGATCAGCCGGCCGAGCTTCCAGCTGGTGATCTTCCAGTCTGTCCTGTTCGCGGTGACGGCGGTGATCCTGAAGGCCTTCCTGGGCTTTGTGCTGGCCCACCTGATGCACAACATCCGCGGCCGCAATGAGCGCGTGTGGCGCGGGCTGCTGCTGGTGCCGTGGGTGATTCCGCTCTCGCTCTCCACGCTCACCTGGTGGTGGCTGTTCGACCCCTCCTACTCCGCGTTCAACTGGACGCTGAACATGCTGGGCTTCGAGGATATCGCGTTCCTCGGCACGGTGTGGAACGCGCGCCTCTCGGTGATCGCGGTGAACGTGTGGTTCGGCGCGCCCTTCTTCATGATCATGTATCTGGCGGCGCTGAAGTCGGTGCCCGAGCAGCTTTACGAGGCGGCCTCGATCGATGGCGCCACCGCGGTGCAGCGGCTGTTCTTCATCACCATCCCGATGATGCGTAACATCATCCTGATCACGGTGCTCTACAGCCTGATCGTGACCTTCGCCGACTTCGACATCGTGCGCATCCTGACCAATGGCGGACCGCAGGACGGCACGCACCTGTTCGCCACCTACGCCTTCGTTGTGGGCATCCAGTCCGGCAACATCCCGCGTGGCGCCACGGTGAGCCTGTTCATGTTCCCGATCCTGGCCGCGCTCGCGTTCTTCGTGCTGCGCGACGTGATGAAGCGCAACAAGGAGATGGCGTGATGAGCGCTTCCGCCACCGCCGGCAACATGCCGGCCCCGAAGGCCAAGGTCGGCAGCATGGAGAAGCAGCGCCGCATGGCGCTGTGGGCCAGCTACATCGCGCTGACCTTCTTCGTGATCATCTTCCTGATCCCGCCCTTCTACATGATCATCACCAGCCTGAAGACCTCGGCCGAGATCTCGGCCCAGGCGGGCAATCCGTGGATCGTGCAGAACCCGACCTTCGACAACTACTGGGAGCTGATGACCAACGCCGCCTTCCAGCGGTATTTCATCAACTCCGTCTGGGTCACGGCCGTGACCGTGACGCTGAGCATGACGATCGCCATCCTGGCGGCGTTCAGCCTCTCGCGCATGGGGTTCAAGGGCAGCCAGGTGCTGTCGACCGGCGTGTTCCTCACCTACCTCGTGCCGCCGTCGCTGCTGTTCATCCCGCTGTTCCAGATCCTGGGCTGGCTGGGGCTGATCAACTCCACCTGGGCGCTGGTGCTGCTGTTCCCCACTCTGGCGGTGCCGTTCTGCACCTGGATCATGATCGGCTACTTCAGCTCGATCCCGAAGGAGCTGGACGAAGCGGCGCTGATCGACGGGGCGAGCTATCCGCAGATCCTGATCCAGATCTTCATCCCGGTGGCGCTGCCCGGCATCATCGCGGCGACGATCTTCGCCTTCACGGTTGCCTGGGGGGCCTTCCTGTATCCGCTCGCCTATCTCTACAGTGCGGACCAGGCGACGCTGACGGTGGGCATCGTGCGTGAGCTGATCAAGGGCGACGTGTTCGCCTGGGGCATGATCATGGCCGCTTGCGCCATGGCCGCCGCACCGCCGATCATCATCTACACGTTCCTGATGGACTACTACATTGCCGGCCTGACCGCCGGCGCCACGAAGGGTTGACCGCGCACCGCGGGTTTGGACCAAACGATAGCCGCGCGGTGCTGCGGCTCAACGAGGAGAAGTGACGGCAATGGCGAACGTGTCGATCCGCAAGGTGGTGAAGGCCTACGAGGGCGACGTGCAGGCGGTGAAGGGCATCGACCTGGAGATCATCGACCACGAGTTCGTCGTGCTGGTGGGGCCTTCGGGCTGCGGCAAGTCCACCACGCTGCGCATGATCGCGGGGCTGGAGGAGATCACCGCCGGCGAGATCTGGATCGGGGGCGACGTGGTGAACGACGTGCCGCCGCGCGACCGCGACATCGCGATGGTGTTCCAGAACTACGCGCTGTACCCGCACATGAGCGTGTTCGACAACATGGCCTTCGGCCTGAAGCTGCGGAAGTTTCCCAAGGAGGAAATCAAGCGCCGGGTGGACGAGGCAGCCACGATGCTGGACATCCAGATGCTGCTGGACCGCAAGCCGAAGGCGCTCTCCGGCGGCCAGCGCCAGCGCGTGGCCATGGGCCGCGCCGTGGTGCGCAACCCCAAGGTGTTCCTGTTCGACGAGCCGCTGTCGAACCTGGATGCCAAGCTGCGCGTGCAGATGCGCACCGAGATCAAGAAGCTGCACCAGCTGGTGCCCACCACCACGGTGTACGTGACGCACGACCAGATCGAGGCGATGACGCTGGCCGACCGCGTGGTGGTGATGAACCACGGCGTGATCGAGCAGGTCGGCGCCCCGCAGGAGCTGTACCATCACCCCGCCACCCGCTTCGTGGCAGGCTTCATCGGCTCCCCGGCCATGAACTTCCTGCCCTGCCAGGTGGTGGATGACGGCGGGCTGAAGGTGCAGCTGGCCGATGGCACCAAGATGGCCATTCCCGCCGCACGCGTGGATCGCTACGGCCCCTACAAGGGCAAGAAGATGACCCTGGGCATCCGCCCGGAGCACATGACCGAGACCCACGACAGCGAGAAGCCCGGCGTGCAGATCATGAACGCCAAGGTGGACGTGGTGGAGCCGATGGGCATGGAAACCCTGGTGCACCACTTCGTGGACGGCGTGGCGGTATGCTCGCGCATCGACCCGAACGTGCACACCGGCCCGGGCGAAATCCTGCCGCTGGCGATCGACATGAACAACATGCACCTGATCGAGGACGCGACCAACCGCGTGGTCTGATCGGGCACCCTGCCCTCTTGCATCGCGGCCGATCGGACGCCACCGTCCGGTCGGCCGCTTTGCGTTTGCGGCCCATCACGAGGAGGAACGGCAATGCCCGCATTGAATGGCAAAACAGCTTGGGTCACCGGCGCGGGAACCGGCATCGGCCGCGCGATCGCGGTGGAGTTGGCCCGCGCCGGCTGCAAGGTGGGGCTCTCCGGCCGCACGCGCGGCACGCTGGACGAAACGGCGGCGGCGATCCGCAGCGAGGGCGGCATCTGCACCATCGCCACCTGCGATGTGGGCCATGCCGGGCAGGTGGATGCGGCCTGGAACGCGGTGGTGGCCGAGTTCGGCGACATCGATATCCTGGTGAACAATGCCGGCTGGAACACGCCGAGCCGCGCCTGGAAGCAACTGACGCCGGAGATCGTGCAGCAGATGGTGGGCGCGAACCTCACCGGGCCGTTCCTGTGCACGATGAAGGTGCTGCCCGCGATGCGCACCCAGCGCGACGGGGTGGTGGTGAACGTGGCCTCCCTGGCGGCCACCGGCATCTTCATGGTCTCGGGCGTGTCCTACACCGCCACCAAGCACGCCGCGCGGGCGATGAGCCTTTCGCTGAACGCCGAGGAAGGCATTCACGGCATCCGCGCCGTGTGCATCAACCCCGGCGAGGTGGAAACGCCGATCATGGACAAGCGCCCGCAGCCGCCCTCGGCCGAGGCGCGCGCGCTGATGGTGCAGCCCGAGGACGTGGCCGCGGCGGTGCTGTTCGCCTGCACCCTGCCGCCGCGCAGCTGCGTGAGCGAGCTGACGATCGTGCCGACGGACAATAATTTCTATCGTGCCGATGCGACGGCGATTGCGGCGCGCACGTAGGGAAGGAAGCGGTTCTTTTTTGAAAAAAAGAACCAAAAAACTTTTGTTTGCTGGTGCACGTGCCGGGGGACCGGCACGCGCCCAGGGATAGAACCAGGGAAACGACCATGGCCGACCTGCCCACCCATCTGATTGCCGTCGACACGCTGCAGCGCTTCGTCGGCGACATCTTCGTTGCCGCCGGCACCGGCCGCGCCGAGGGCGACCGGATTGCCTATCACCTGATCGGCGCCAACCTCACGGGGCATGACAGCCATGGCGTGATCCGCGTGCCGCGCTACGTGCAGAACCTCAAGGACGGCGACGTCACGGCGGATGCCAAGATCACCATCGTGACCGAAGGCCCAACCCATGCGGTGATCGACGGCAACATGGGCTTCGGCCAGACGGTGGGGCCGCAGGCGGTGGATTTCGGCATCGCCAAGGCGAAGCAGGCCGGCATGTGCATCATCGCGCTGCGCGCCTCCGGCCATATCGGGCGCATCGGCGACTGGGGCGAGCGTGCGGCGGAGCAGGGTCTGGTCTCGCTGCATTTCGTGAACGTCTACCAGGGCCAGCTGGTGGCGCCGTTCGGCGGCGTGGATCGGCGCTTCTCCACCAACCCCGTGTGCATCGCGATCCCGATGGAGAACGGCCAGCCGCCGCTGCTGCTGGATTTCGCCACCTCCGTGGTGGCGGAAGGCAAGGTGCTGGTGGCCTCCAACGGCGGCAAGCCCCTGCCGGGCGA
This sequence comes from Rhodospirillales bacterium, assembly GCA_947460455.1. Lineage (GTDB taxonomy): Bacteria > Pseudomonadota > Alphaproteobacteria > Acetobacterales > Acetobacteraceae > CAMDGX01. Next base: position 14,287 of record CANHKG010000035.1, read on the forward strand.
TGCGCTGATCGGGCCGGATGGCAAGATGTCCGATGATCCCGCGGTGCTCTATGGGCCGCTCACGCCCGGCGGGCCGCGCAGCGCCGGCAACGGGCCGGGCGCGATCCGCGCCTTCGGCGACCACAAGGGCAGCGGCATCGCCTTCATGTGCGAGATCCTGGCCGGCGTGCTCACCGGGGGCGGCACCTCCGGGCCGGTGGATCCCGATCGCACGCGGCGCCGCATCGCCAACGGCATGTTCTCGATCTACCTGGACCCGAACCGCTTCGGCTCCAGCAACTTCGTCGCCGAGGCGCGCGAATACGCCAACTACGTCAAGGCCTCGCGCCTGGCCGAAGGGGTGGACGAGGTGCTGGTGCCCGGCGAGCCCGAGGCCCGCGCGCGGGCGGACCGGCTGGCAAATGGCGTGCCGCTGCAGGTGGATACCTGGCAGAGCATCGTGGATACCGCGCGGGCGCTGGGGCTCCACCCGCCGAACTGAGGCGCCCCGCCCTACCCGATCAGGGTTCGCGCGGCGGCTTGGATGCAGGCCTCGAACGCCTCGAGGCTGGTCCAGGCCGCGCCGCGCGGCAGGTCGCGGGCCACGAGCACCCCGCCCGATGCCGCGATCGCGCCGTCGATCATCAGGTTGTCGTGCAGCGGTGCGAAATCCTCCACCAGCAGGCCTTCATGGTCGTGCCAGGTGCCGTCGGCTGCCTGCGTGGTGGCGAAGGCCGCGCGGGTGCGGGCGGCGAAGGGGGCGGCGGCGTTGGACCAGCCGAAGACCGGGCGGCCGAGCGCGCGCATGAAGCCGAGCTCGAACACCGTGCCGGCATCGGCGCTGGGGCCGCGGAACGGGGTGAGATTGGCCACCAGCGCGGCGCAGCCGCCGATGTGCGCCTCGTTGCGGCGGGCGATGCGGTAGGCCTCCGGCAGCCCGCCCCAGTCCGGCGGGTCGCCGCCGGCGAGATCGTCCAGCGGCGAGACGCCGATCAGGCCATGGCGGGCGCAGATCGCCTTCAGCGCCGCGGCACGGGCCAGCGGATCGGGCAGGAACACGTCGGGGCCGGCGAGATAGACGCGCATGGGCGCATGTTGCCCTGGCAGGCGGCGCAACAGAAGTGCCGAGTGGTGGTCAGGTGGCGGGAAGCCAGGCGAGCAGCGCCGCACGGCTGCGCGCGAAGGTCTCGGGCAGGGAAGCGGCGGCGGCGCGGGTGATGGCGGCATCCTGCTGGCGCGCGGCGGTGAGGGTGGCGCGGGCCTCCCGCTCCACCTGGGCCAGGCCGTAGCTGCCGGCCATGCCGGCCAGGGCGTGGGCCTCATGCTCCACCTCGGCCGGGTCGGCGTTCGCGAAGGCAGATCGCAGGGCGGCGAGGCGTTCCTCCATGTCGTCCAGGCATTGGCGGCACAGCGTGCCCAGCACGGCGGGCGGCAGGTCGCGGCGCAGCTCCTCCAGCCGGGCGGTGTTCAGCAGGCTTGGCATCGGTGGGGCAGGCACCGATGGGGCGGCGGGCAGGAGGCGGGCGGCACCCTGCTGCAGCACGTCGCGCAGCGCGGCGGCGGGCACCGGCTTGCTCAGCATGCCCTGCATGCCGGCAGCCAGGCAGCGGGCGCGGTCTTCCTCCCCGGTGTTGGCGGTCAGCGCGTAGATCGGCACGCGCCCGGCATGGCCCGGCAGGGCGCGCATCCGGCGGGCGGCGTCGTAGCCGCTCATCTCCGGCATCATCAGGTCCATCAGCACGAGGTCGTACGGCGTGCGCGCGGCCAGGGCGAGCGCCTCCGGGCCGGAAGACGCGACATCCACGCGATGGCCTTCGCGGCGCAGCTGGGTGGCGGTGACCATCTGGTTCACCTTCATGTCCTCCACCAGCAGCACCAGGTTGCGGCGCGGGCGGCTGGCAGCGAGCACAGGTGCTGCGGCCGCCTGCACCAAGGGCGCGGGTTGCGGCTGGGTAGCGGGCGGTGCGGGCGGCCGATGGCGGGTGGTGACATCGGTGCAGCGCAGCAGCAGCGCGCCGCCCGGCAGGGCCTGCAGCCCCACCTCCACGATCGCGCCATCCGGCCGGTGGCGCAGCTGGGGGAAGGCGGCCGGCCCGCGCTCCAGCAGGGCGAGTTGGCGGGTGATCTCCTGGTCGACATCGACCAGCCCGAACTCGCCGGCCTCGGCGACGAGGCGCAGCAGGGAGGCGAGCGTGGCGCCTTCGCGCGGCATGTCCTCCGGCAGGCCGGACAGGGCGGCGAAGCGCTGGTTCCAATGGATCACCCGCAGGTCGCGATCAGCGATCAGGATGCCCTCCTCCAGCGCCTCCAGCGCCGCATCGAGCCAGGCAGCGCGCGACGCCGCGCGCAGGCGGGCCGAGGCTTCCTCATGCCGTGCCTGGGCAAGGCGGGCCGCCTCGCGGCGCAGGCGGGAAAGGCGCTGGGCGAGCCAGGCAATGGCCCCAAGCAGCAGCGCCGCCGGGAGCGCCAGCAGCTCGATCAGGTCGAGCGCGCTCATGCCGGCGCGCACGGGCTTGCGGCGGGGCGCCCGCGGTGCCATTGAAAGCCCCTGATTCCGCACAGGCCGCAACGGGCGGCTGACGCTGCATGAGATGAGGACGGCATGGCGAAGATCAAGGTGAAGACCCCGGTCGTGGAGCTGGACGGGGATGAGATGACCCGGATCATCTGGGGCTTCATCAAGGACAAGCTCATCCTGCCCTACCTCGACGTCGATCTGAAGTACTACGACCTCGGCATCGAGTATCGCGACCAGACCGACGACCAGGTCACCGTCGACGCGGCCAATGCCATCAAGCAGTACGGCGTGGGCGTCAAGTGCGCCACCATCACGCCGGACGAGCAGCGGGTGGAGGAGTTCAAGCTGAAGAAGATGTGGCGGTCGCCGAACGGCACCATCCGCAACATCCTCGATGGCACGATCTTCCGCGAGCCGATCATCTGCCAGAACGTGCCGCGCCTGGTGCCGCACTGGACCCAGCCGATCGTGATCGGCCGCCATGCCTATGGCGACATCTACCGCGCCACCGAAACCAAGATCCCCGGCCCCGGCAAGGTGACCCTCACCTACCAGCCCGCCGATGGTTCCCCGGCGCAAGTGATGGACGTGCACGACTTCAAGGGCCCCGGCGTTGCAATGGGCATGCACAACACCTCGGCCTCCATCACCGGCTTCGCGCGCGCCACCTTCAACTATGGCCTCGCGCGCAAGTATCCGGTGTACCTGTCCACCAAGAACACCATCCTCAAGGCCTATGACGGCACCTTCAAGGACATCTTCCAGGACATCTTCGACCGCGAGTTCGCCGGGAAGTTCAAGGAAGCCGGCCTGACCTACGAGCACCGCCTGATCGACGACATGGTCGCCTGCGCGATCAAGTGGGAAGGCGGCTATGTGTGGGCCTGCAAGAACTACGACGGCGACGTGCAGAGCGACATCGTGGCCCAGGGCTTCGGCTCGCTGGGCCTGATGACCTCCGTGCTGCTCAGCCCCGATGGCAACACGGTGGAGAGCGAGGCGGCGCACGGCACCGTGACGCGCCACTACCGCGAGCACCAGAAGGGTCGCGAGACCAGCACCAACCCGATCGCCTCCGTGTTCGCCTGGACGCGCGGCCTGATCTATCGCGGCCGCTTCGACAACACGCCCGACGTGACGGCCTTCGCCGAAACGCTGGAGCGCGTGTGCATCGAGACGGTGGAAAGCGGCGCGATGACCAAGGACCTCGCGGTGCTGATCGGCAAGGACCAGCCCTGGCTGAACACCCAGGCCTTCCTCGCCAAGATCGACGAGAACCTGGGCAAGGCGATGGCCAAGGCCTGATCCTTGCCGCCAGACTTCGAGACGAAAGGCCCGCCGCAAGGCGGGCCTTTTTCGTCGGGGGATGCCGCGGCACCGGCCGTGGCGCTCTCTACCCGGCTGGTGTTCTTCATGGTCGGCATCGGCTTCGCCGTCTGGGCGCCGCTGGTGCCGGATGCCAAGGCGCGGCTGGGGCTGGATGACGCAGCCCTTGGCACGCTGCTGCTGGGCCTCGGCGTGGGCTCGCTCGCCGCCCTGCCCTTCGCCGGCCCGCTGGTGCAGTCGCGCGGCCCGCGCTGGGTGATCCTGGGCACGGGTCTGGCCTTCTGCGCGTTGATGCCGGCCCTGGCGCTGGCGCCCACGCCCTTGGCGCTGGCCGCGCTGCTGGCCCTGTTCGGCGCCGCCACGGCCTGCGTGGACGTGGCGATGAACGCCCAGGCCGTGCTGGTGGAAAAGGCCACCGGCCGCACGCTGATGAGCGGCTTCCACGGCGCCTACAGCCTGGGCGCGCTGGTGGGCAGCCTGGCGATGACCGGCCTGCTGGCCGCGGGCATGTCGCCGGTGGCCTGCGCGGCGCTGCTGGGGGCCGCCTGCGCGCTGGCGCTGGCGATCCGCGCCGGCACGCTGATCCCGCGCGCACACGATGCGGAAGCGCCACGCCTGGTGCTGCCGCGCGGGCGGCTGGCCGCACTGGGCGCGCTGTGCTTCGCCGCCTTCCTGATGGAAGGCACGATCCTGGACTGGTCCGGCGTGTATCTCCGCTTCGAACTCGGCCAGGCCGCCTCCCGCGCCGGGCTGGGCTTCGCGGCGCTGGCCGTGGCGATGACGCTGGGACGGCTGACCGGCGATGCCGTGGTGCGCCGGCTGGGCCCGGTGCTGGTGATGGCCGGCGGCGGCGCACTGGCGGCACTCGGCTTCGCGCTGGCCGCGGCGGCCCCTGCCCTGCCCGGCTACCCCCTGGCGCTGTTCCTGGCCGGGTGCGCGCTGGTGGGCCTGGGCGTGGCCAACATGGTACCGGTGCTGTTCAGCGCCGCCGGGCGCATGCCCGACATGGCGCCAAGTGCCGCCATCGCCGCCGCCGCCACGCCGGGCTATGCCGGGCTGCTGGCCGGGCCGGTGGCGGTGGGATGGATCGCCCAGGCCACCACCCTGCCCCTGGCCTTCGCAGGCCTCGCGGTGTTGGCCGCAATCGTCGGGCTTTCGGCGCGAATCGTCCGCGGGTGAGTTGCCAGCCGCGGCGCCAGCACGGCATGCTGCACCGCAAGAAGAACAACCTGGGCCATGGGCCCAACAGGAGTATCGCGATGCGCCTCGCCCGCTGGCTGGCAACCGCCTGCCTTGCCGCTGCCCCGCTTGCCATCGCAGCTCCGCTCGCGGCGCAACCCCTGCGCGTGGCGCTGGAATTCGACCCCGCGCCGCTCGATCCCGCCACCGACGGCAGCTACACCAACCGCGTCGTCACCACCGTGATGTGCGACAGCCTGATCGACCTCACGCCCGACCTGCAATTCGTGCCGCAGCTCGCCACCAGCTGGGAATGGAGTGCCGACAAGCTCTCGCTGACCGTGAAGCTGCGCCCCGGCGTGAATTTCCAGGACGGCACGCCCTTCGATGCCGCCGGCATGGTGGCCAACATCATGCGCTACAAGAACGTCGCCTACTCCATCCGCAAGGCGGAAATGGCGGCCATCACCGGCGCCGAGGTGATCGACCCGCTGACGCTGCGCATCTCCCTCAGCCGCCCCTTCGCGCCGCTGGTGATGCTGCTCGCCAACCGCGTCGGCACGCCCTACTCGCCCAAGATCATCGACCTGCCGCGCGGCGAGATCGAGGCCAAGCCGGTCTGCGCCGGGCCGTTCAGCTTCAAGTCCCGCCTGGCGCAGGACAACATCACGCTGGAGCGCTTCCCCGGCTACTGGAACGCCCAGGCGATCAAGCTGCCCGGCGTGGTGTTCCGCACCGTGACGGACAGCAACATCCGCAAGGTGGACCTGATGGGCGGCGGGCTGGAGATCGCGCAGAAGATCTCGCCCACCGATGCCGGCTCCATCGCCGCCAACCCCAAGCTGCGCCTGGCGAAAAGCCCCTCCCTGGGCTTCGTGCCGATCGAGTTCAACGTCGGCAACGGCAAGGCCGCCGACACCCCGCTGGGCCGCGATGCCCGCGTGCGCCGCGCGTTTTCGCTGGCGATCGACCGCGAGGCACTGAACCAGGTGGCATTCGACGGGCAATACGTGCCCAGCAACCAGTTCGAGGCGCCGGGCAGCACCTTCTTCCACCCGGGCTTCCCGGTGCCGAAGCGCGACGTGGCCGCGGCCAGGAAGCTGCTGGCCGAAGCCGGCGTCAGCCGCGTCAGCTTCACCCTGCGCATCGGCACTGATCCGCTGGATGCCCAGGTGGCGCAGATCGTGCAGTCGATGGTGGCCGAGGCCGGGTTCGACATGAAGATCGTGATCCAGGATTCCGCGGCCCTCGTATCCGCCACCCGCAGCGGCGATTTCGAGGCCTCCATGTTGCTGTGGTCGGGCCGTGCCGACCCCGATGGCAACGCGCCGATCTGGCTCACCAGCAAGGGCTTCACCAACTGGGGCCAATATCTGAACCCCAAGATCGACGAGCTCTACACCCAGGGCGCCTCCGCCACCACCACGGCGGAGCGGCTGCCGTTCTACCGGCAGGCGACCGAGATCTTCCTGCAGGACCAGCCGCACGTGATCCTGTACCACTGGTCGATGCTGTGGGGCCTGTCGCAGAAGGTGCAGGGCTTCAAGGGTCGGCCAGACGGGCTGTGGCGGCCTGAAAACCTGACCCTGTCGAACTAGCCGAGGACCATCCCATGGCCAGCGTACGCCTGATCGAAACCGAGCTGCCGATCTTCGGCGAGCCGACCGTGCAGCCGGAGGTGCCCGGCACCACCTACGCCGCGCGGATGCAGGCGGCGCTGGCACGCGCCAAGGCGGCCGGGATGGATGCGCTGGTGGTCTATGGCGACCGCGAGCACAGCGCCGGCATCGCCCACCTCACGGGATACGACCCCCGCTTCGAGGAGGCGCTGCTGGTGGCCCCCACCGCCGCCTGGCCGCGCCAACCGGCCAGCCTGTTCGTGGGCAATGAGGGCTGGAGCTATGCCGAACTGTCGCTGGGTAGCTTCGAGCGGGTGCTGTGCCAAAGCTTCTCCCTGCCCGGCCAGCCGCGCGACCGCCAGAAGCCGCTGGTGCGCCTGCTGGCCGAAGCCGGGCTGAAGGGCGGCATGACGGTGGGCGCCGTCGGCTGGAAATCCTTCGGCCCCGGCGACCCCGGCGCGGACGAAACCTGGCTCGACCTGCCGGAATTCATCGCCCGCGCGGTGCGGGAAGTGGCGGGCGAAACCGGCCGCGTGGTGAACGCCACCGACCTGTTCATCAACCCCACCGACGGCCTGCGCGTGATCAACGACGTCGACCAGCTGGCCGCGTTCGAATTCGCCGCCACCTATGCCAGCCAGGGCCTGCGCAACGTGCTGTTCGGCGTGCGCCCGGGCATGACGGAATTCCAGGCAGCCCGGCTGATGGCCGTCCCCGGCATCCCCTTCTCCGCCCATCTGATGCTGTCGGCCGGCGAGCGCGCCTCGCGCGGCCTGCCCAGCCCCTCCGCACGCGTGCTGGGCCATGGCGACCCGTTCACCATGGCCTGCGGGCTGCAGGGCGGGCTCTCGGCGCGCGCCGGCTTCCTGGTGCACGACCCCAGCGAACTGCCGGCGGGCATCCGCGACTATGCCGACAAGCTCGTGGTCCCCTATTTCCGCGCCGTGGCCGAATGGTACGGCGAAGTCGGCATCGGCGTCACCGGCGGCACCCTGCACGCCATCATCGCCAAGCATTTGGGCGACCCGTTCTTCGGCGTGGGCCTCAACCCCGGCCACCTGCTGCACCTGGATGAATGGCTGCACTCCCCGGTCTTCGCCGGCAGCACCATCCCGCTGGCCTCCGGCATGGCCATCCAGGTGGATGTGATCCCGGCCACCCACTCGCCCTGGTTCACCACCAATATCGAAGACGGCATCGCCCTGGCCGACGCCGCCCTGCGCGAAGCCTTTGCAGCGCGCTACCCGGAAGCCTGGCGCCGCATCGAACGCCGCCGCGCCTTCATGGCCGATGTGCTGGGCATCCGCCTGAAGCCGGAGGTGCTGCCGTTCAGCAACATCCCAGCCTACCTGCCGCCCTTCCTGCTGTCGCCGACGCGGGTGCTGGCGCTGGGGTAACCTTCTGGCGGGCGTAAAGGCTGAGCTTCGCCCCACACCCCACCAGGGGCCGAGCCCCTCGACCTCATCTTTCTAAAAAGAAATGGCTTCCAAAGGCCGCCGGCCTTTGGTGGGTCCAGGGCAAAGCCCTGGCCTGGCTGGCCTCAGGTCGAGTCCACGAGGCTTCATGCAATTATAATAACATTTTTAGTACGTACGGGATTTTTTACCTTGTCCACCGGTGTTGCGTGTGCGACCTTTCCCGGTGATGCCACATCCTTCCAACGCACCGAGCGAAGCCGACGCACCGCGCCCCTGGGCGCGGGCGATCCTGCACGCCCATTTGCCGGTGGCGCTGAAGCTGCTGCTGCTGGCCCTGCTGGCCGCCTTTTCCGCGGCGGGCGTCCCTGGCCGCGCGCTGCGCCGCCCGCACAAGGATTGGTTCCTCTCCATCACCACCGACACCAGCGAAGACCCGAACTCCGACTGGGACCCGTACGTCCTGCGCCGGCTTTTTCGCCGGCGCGCCCGGCTCGGCTGGCTGATGCGCTGCGACCGCGCCGAGGGCATGGCCCTGTCCGGCCAGCGTGCGCCCGCGCCATGCCCGACTTATGCCGCCCGCGCGCCCCCACGGCGCAAACGCGCCCGAAATATCCCCGAATTCGTCGCTGAAACCCCGCGTCCCGCGGCGATGACTCATGCCTGGAACAGTGGCCGTCCGGGCGTTTCCACCCGAACGGCCGTTACCCAGCCTTACGCCGGTTCCTGGTCGCGCTCCGCCATCATTTCCTTGAAGGCCGGGCGAGCCTGGCAGGCGCCGATCCAGGCCTTGATGTTGGGATACGCATCGATCAGCGCCGTGGCCGGCTGGGCGTAGCGGATCACCTCCGCCACGTTGATGTCGGCCACCGTGAAGCGCCCGCCCACCAGCCAGCCGCCACCGGCCGCCAGCGCCTTGTCCAGCGCCGCGAAGGGCCGCGCCAGCCCGTCGATCGACGCCTGGCGCGCGTCGGACCCGGCGGGGTTCTGCATGATCGCCAGCGTCTTGGGCTCGGCCGAGGTGGCGGCCCACAGCGCCCACTGCACCATCGCGGCATTCTCGCGCTCATCCTTCGGCGCCAGCGGGCCGCCGGCCTTGCGGGCCAGATACAGGGCGATGGCGAGGCTCTCGTGCAGCACGAAGCCGTCATCATCCATGGTCGGCACCTGGCCAGCCGGATTCACGGCCAGGAAGGCCGGGCTCGCCGTGTGCATCGGCGCGCCGGGGGCATTGGGGTCCGGCAGACGATACACCTGGATCACCGGGATCTGCTCATAGGCGATGCCCAGTTCCTTCGCAGCCCAAACCGGCCGCGTCGCGCGCGACCGCAATACGCCATAGATCTTCACGCCCATCGTTCTTCTCCCCGTTTTGATGCCGCTGGTTTTCGCCCCCGCCCGCATACTGCGCAAGGGGCCGCCCATGTCAGGCGCCAGCCCTTTCTCAGACGAACGTCAGCACCAGTGCCGGCGTGTGGACCATGATCTGGTCGATCTCCGCCTCGCTGAACCCGCGCTCGCGCATCAGCGGCAGGATGTTCTTGTAGATATGCGTGTAGCCATGCCCGCCGAGCTTGGTCAGGCGGGTGCAGTAGCAAATGTCGTGGCTGATCGCGATGCGCTCCAGATGCCCATACTGGATCAGCAGCCGGATCATCTGCAGCCGCATCCCGTCATTCGGCATGTCGATGTCCGACGCGCCGTAATAGGTCGTCTCCTGCCCGAACAGGTCGAACTCCACGATCACCCCGGTATCGGCCAGGCGCAGCAAGCGCTCCGAGTCGAAGATGGTGCGGTCGATATGGCTGATCACCACCCGCCCAAGATCCACGCCGCGGGCCTTGAGGAAATCCGCCACCTCCTGCGGCTGGTCGTCATGCCGGCCAGGATGAACGTTGATCGCCGCCCCGGTGTGCTGCTGGGCGATGATCGCCGCCTCCATCACCTGCTTCTCATGGTCGGTCCAGGGCGACTGGCAGCCGACCTCGCCGATGATGCCGCTGCGCACATCCGTGCCCCAGGCGCCCTCGGTGAGCTGGGAAATCATCTCGGCGGCATAGGAATCGACCCCGCGGCCATAAGTGGCGGGCGCCTGGTATTCATCCACGTAGAAGCCGCAGCCCATCACGATATGCGTGTCGGTCGCCTCCGCGATGGCGCGCAGCCCGGCGGGATTGGGCTTCAGCCCCTCGCAGGTGAGTTCCACGATGGATTTGCCGCCGGCAGCGCGCATCTTCGCCACCTCGTCCGTGATCATCTCCGGCACGACCAGCTTGTATTTGCCGGCATGCGGCACGCGGCCATAGACGATCTCGTGGTAGTTCTCGAGCGTGATCTCGGGCCAGGGCTGGTTCAGCGCGGCGAGCTTGGGGGGCGTGATGTCGCAGAGCAGATGCTCGTGCATCAGGGTCGCACCGAGTTCGCCGGGCTCGATCAGCCCACGAACCGTCTGGATACGGCCCTTCAATTCACTGCGTGACACCATCGCTGCCTCCTGTCGATCGGCGGCAGTGTGGCAAGGCTGGGAGGTGCCGTGAAGCGGCGGAATTGGTCGGAGCGGCGGGATTCGAACCCACGACCCTCAGTCCCCCAGACTGATGCGCTACCAGGCTGCGCTACGCTCCGACCGTCGGGGACGCACCGTGTAGCAGTGCCCAGGGCACTGCGCAATGCGGCACGAACTGCGAGATGCTCAGGGCAGCAGGGCGCGCAACGCTTCGAGTTCCCGCAGCGTGTGCGACAGCACGAGGCGCAGGCGCGCGGCTTCCGCGGCTGAGGCATCGGGTGCCGGCGCATCCTCCTTGGCGGCGGCTCGGGCGGCCGGGCGCTTCGCGGTGCCCGGCGCGGCGGGGGCCGGTGCGGCAGGCGTAAGGCCCGGCATGGGCAGTTCGGGCGCATCGATCGGCGGCATGGCGGCGGCCTGGGCCTCCTGGTCCTCGCGCTCCTCCGGGGAGGGGGGCGGAATGTCATCGGAGAGCTTGCCGCCACCTTCGCGCAGAAGGCGCTGCACGCCCTTGATCGTGTAGCCTTGGATGTAGAGCAGGTCGGACACGCGGCGCAGCAGGGCGATGTCATCCGGACGGTAGTAGCGCCGGCCACCGCCGCGCTTCAGCGGCTTCACCTGTGGGAACTTGGTTTCCCAGAACCGCAGAACGTGCTGCGGGATGTGAAGCTCATCCGCCACCTCGCTGATGGTGCGGAACGCGTTGGGCGCCTTCTTGGGCTTGCCGCGGCCATCGCCATCATCGGCGTCCGCCCCGTTGGCGGGCCCGGCCGGGGCGGCGGCCAGCGCCACGCGGCCGCTCATTCATCGTCTCCGCCAACCGGCGGCGCCATGTGGTTCACGTGCGCGCGCAGCACCTGGCTGGGGCGGAACACCAGAACCCGGCGCGGCAGGATCGGCACTTCCACCCCGGTCTTGGGGTTGCGGCCGATTCGGCGGCCCTTCTGGCGCACCGAAAACGTTCCGAACCCACTGATCTTGACGGATTCCCCCGCCTCCAGCGCCGCCGCCATCCTGGCCAGCACAACCTCCAGCAGGTCGGCCGATTCGTTCCGGGAGAGGCCCACCTGGGTGTAGATGGTCTCGGTCAGGTGGGCGCGGGTGACAGTGTTCATCAGGGCACGCTATGCACATGCCGCCCCGGCGTCAAGAATACTCTGTAATCAACCCCTTGGGTCCGGCGGGTCCAAGCCCGCAAGAGCCTCGGCGGCTACAGCCGCACCAGCGCGCTGCCCCAGGTGAGGCCGCCGCCCAGCGCTTCCATCAGCACGAGGTCGCCGCGCTTCACCCGCCCGTCGCGATAGGCTTCGGACAGCGCCAGCGGGATCGAGGCGGCCGAGGTGTTGGCGTGGCGATCCACCGTCACCACCACGCGCTCCGCCGGCAGCGACAGGCGCTTGCCGATGGCATCGATGATCCGCATGTTGGCCTGGTGCGGCACCAGCCAGTCCACGTCGGACGGGGCAAGCCCGTTGGCCTCCAGCGCCTCCGTCACCGCGCCGGCGAGCTTGGCCACGGCGTGGCGGAAGACCTCGTTGCCCTTCATCACGAGATGGCCGGGCTTGTCCGGCTGGCCGACCGCGCCATCCACATACAGGATGTCGCCGAGATCGCCCTGGGCATGCAGGTGGGTGGAAAGGATGCCGGGCTCGCTGGCCGCACCACTGCCATGGCCCGCGCGCAGCAGCACTGCGCCGGCGCCATCGCCGAACAGCACGCAGGTGCCGCGGTCTTCCCAGTTCATGATCCGCGAATAGACCTCGGAGCCAATCACCAGCATGCAGCGCGCCTGGCCCGCGCGCATCATCCCGTCCGCCACCGAAAGCGCATAGATGAAGCCGCTGCACGCCGCCGAGAGGTCGAAGCCGAAGCCCCCTGCCCCCAACGCGGCCTGCACCCGCACCGCCGCGGCCGGAAAGGCCTGGTCGGGCGTGGCGGTGGCCACGATGATGCCGTCCACCTCGGCCGCATCCACGCCGGCATCGGCCAGCGCGGCGCGCGCCGCCTCCGTGGCCATGAAGGCGCAGGTTTCGTGGGGCGCGGCGAGATGGCGCTGGCGGATGCCGGTGCGCTCGCGAATCCAGTCGTCAGACGTGTCCACCCGCTGGGCGAGTTCCGCGTTGGTCACGATCCGGGCCGGAAGGTAGGACCCGATGCCGGCCAACTGCGTGCGCGGCCTGGTGCCGCCGGAGGCCATGTCAGCGCGCCGTGGCGAGGCGTGATCCGCCGGCGGGGTCTGCTGGTCCATGTCCAGATCCGTTTCCTGTCGTGGCGGAACCGGGGGCGGGGGTCAGCGCGGCAATGCGGCCGAGCCCCTCGCGAATCCCGTCGTTGAAGCGATGCACCACCATGTCCATAGCGACGTCCACGGCATGCGCGAAGCCCTCGGCGTCGGTTCCGCCATGCGATTTCACCACCACGCCGGACAGGCCAAGCATGACGGCGCCGTTGTAGCGCCGCGGGTCCAGCCATTCGCGCAGCCGCTCCAGCTGCGGGCGCACCAGCAGGTAGCCGATCTTGGAGGCGATGGAGGCGGAGAAGACCTGGCGCAGCATCTGGCCGACCAGCTTCAGCGCGCCTTCGCCGGTCTTGAGCGCGACATTGCCGGTGAACCCGTCCGTCACGATTACATCCGTGGTGCCGGCGGCGATGTCGTGGCCTTCGACGAATCCGTGAAACTGCGGCCCAAGATGGGATTGGCGCAGCATCTCGGCGGCCAGGCGCAGCGTTTCGCTGCCCTTCAGCTCCTCGGAGCCCACGTTCAGCAGGCCGATCGTGGGGGCGGTGAGACCGAGCACGGTGCGGGCGAACACATCGCCCATCAGGGCGAATTCCACCAGGTTGCGCGTGTCGCACGCCACGTTGGCGCCGAGATCGAGCATCACCACGTCGCCACGCGCCGAAGGGCCGAGGGCGGCCATGGCGGGGCGGTCGATTCCCGGCAGGGTCTTGATGACGATCTTGGCCAGCGCCAGCAGCGCGCCGGTGTTGCCGGCGGAAACAACACCCGCCGCCTCACGCGCCGCCACCGCATCGATGGCCACCCGCATGGAGGCGGTCCGCAGGCGCAGGGCCGCGGTGGGCTTCATGTCGCCAGAAATCACATCCGGCGCATGGCGCAGGGTGCAAATAGCCGCCGCGCGCTTGTGTTGTGCCAGCAACGGGGCCACGCGGGCCTCATCGCCAACCAACAGGAAACGCGCGCCAGGATGGCGCTCGGCCACGATTTCAAGGCCGCGGACAACCACGTCAGGGGCGGCATCGCCCCCCATGGCATCCACGGCCAAGGTGTATTCGCTGCTCACGCGCCGCTATCCAGTCTGGTCCTGGCGGCCTGCCAATGGACAAATTGCCACTGGGCGGCAGGCCTGGCATGCGGGCATTGGCCCGACATGATGTTCCCAGTGCGCGACGACGCCCGCGCCGGGCTCAGGCGCGGACAGCGCCCTTCAGGGCCTTGCCGGCCGTGGCCACTTCGCGACCGTCGTAATGGCCGCAATGGCTGCACACGTGGTGCGGGCGCTTCAGCTCGCCGCAGTTGGAGCATTCCGCATGGGCGGACGTTGTCAGCGCGTGGTGGCTGCGCCGCATGCCGATGCGAGACGGGGAGGACTTCTTCTTCGGTACGGCCATGGGACCACGCAACTCCGGGCAGCGTGACGATCCGGTCGGTTCGGTCAGGCAAGGCAACAGTGGCGGGCGGAACCCGGCACCAGAACCTAACCGCTCCGGCGGATACGATCACAGTAAGGCAAAAACACGAGGGGCGCCCACTAGCAGAGGTGCGAAGCCCCCGCAAGTGATGGCGCGACATGACGACCATCCTACCCCGGCCGCGCGCGCCGCGCCAGGGCGGCGAAGGGGGAGGTGGGCTCGTCGTCCGGGTCGGCCGGCAGGTCGCCTTCGCCCAGCACCGCGC
>CANHKG010000036.1 GCA_947460455.1 Rhodospirillales bacterium
ATATCCAATGATTTCAAAGCCTTGCACCAATCTCAGCAAAAATATGTAAGACCCAAGGTTAGTTCGTTACGTAGGTTTTTAATTAAACACATCAAAAACCTAATAAAACCAGGTATTTTGAAATGTGAACCGTGTTTTTAACCATTGCAACGAATAACGCACAAAATCCTAATGTGTGTTAGGTTTCACGTAGGTTTTCTGAGTGAATCAATAAATCAAACACAACTCAGAAAATCTAAGCGAAACCCAAACCGCTCCAAGGCTCGTCCAAAAAGAATATATTTCCATTCCAAATTCAAAAATAAAAATAGGTTCGGTTAGAGTCCGATTCCAACCCTCTACTGGCACGCCTCGTGCGGCACGCCGAACGCCGCCACATACTCCGCCGTCCGAAGACACCCATTCACGAACACCCCCCGGAACTCTCGTCCGGTCACTGCCCCGTATCCGGTGCCGGGCCCGTTCGGCAGTCCGTTTTTCCACATGCCTTCGTAGCGGCTGCCGTTGGCGAACACTTGGGTGCCCTGTCCTTCGGGTTTCCCGTTCACGAAGCCGCCGGAGTAGCGGGTGCCGTCGCGCATGGTGAACACGCCTTGTCCGGTGCGTTGCCCGTCCTTCCAGTCGCCTTCGTAGCGCAGGCCGCTGGTGGTGGTCAGCGTGCCGCGCCCGTGCGGCAGGTCGGCCCGCCATTCGCCGTCATGGCGGTTGCCGCTGGCGAAAACCTGCACGCCGCGCCCGCTGCGCTGCCCGCCGCGCCAGAAGCCATCGTAGGTGCTGCCGTCTGCCCAGGCGATCTTGCCTTGCCCTTCGGCCTTGCCCTCGCGCAGCGTGCCGTCGAACACCCGGCCTTGGGCACCGCTGCCGCGCAGCAGCGTCCCCTTGCCGCTCGCCTTGCCGCCAGTGCATGCGCCGGTCCAGCCCAGCGTGCCGCCGGCCTCCCACGGGTTCCACACCTGGCAGCCGGAGTCCGTCTTGCCCCACCCGCCGGTCTGCGCCGCGGCAGGCACGCTCCAGGCCAGCAGCACGGCGAGAAGGGCGGCCCGCATCATGCGGCGCCCCGGCTCAGCGGCGCCGCCGCGCCAGCCCAAGCCCGGTCAGCCCCAGCGCCAGAATGGCCAGGGCGGCAGGCTCCGGCGTCGCCACCGGTGTCTCTGCGATCGTGGCGGTCAGGGTCATCCGGTAGCGCTGGTTGTCCGAAACATCAGCCCCCTGCGGGTCGATCAGCTCCTTCACCCAATCCGTGCCGGACAGGCTCAGCGATCCCGCGATCCCCGGCCCCTCCACCAGCACGTTGGCCCCCACCGCATCGGGGTCCAGCCGCTGCCGCCAGTCATAGACCAAGCTGCCGCATGAATCGCTTTCCGGATCGGCTCCGAAGGAGAAGCTGTTCCCGGGGTTGAACCCGGTCAGGGAGAACTGCACCGGCGTGCACCCGTCATTCGGATCACCGCTCGGGATCAATTGCGTGCCGCCCGTGGCCGTGGCGCTCCCGCCGGAGGGCGGCAGGAAGGTTCCGGCGCCGCCCACCCAATCGATGAACCCGTTCGTGATGGCCGCCGCAGACACCAGGTATCCCGCGTCCGAGAGGTTGGCGAAGGTGATGATCGGGAACGAGAAGCCGTTGCCCACGATCGTATCCTGCGCGGTCACGTCCACCCGCACCTGCGCGGCCTGGGCACTCCCGCCGGCCAGAATCGCCAGAATGGCGGGCACCAACAAAGAGCGCGCTGAAATCATCGACCCCAATCTCCAAGGCAATCCGGAACATGCATGAAACAGCAATATCCTGAAGGCCGGGGTGCGATGACGCAAGCAACCGAAAGTCACATATCGTTTATCTTTTCGGGATCAGCCCGGCGTCTCCCGGTTCAGCAGCATCACCTGCCCCAGCGTGTCGCGCCGGGCCCCACGGCTGGCCCGCTCGGCATCCTGGCGCTCCATCAGCAGGCTGAACCCCTTGGCCGTGCGCGCTGTCTCGGCCAGCACGTCCCGCGCCAGGTCGCAGGCGCCCTCGGCCCGCAGCGTTTCGCGCCGTGCCGCTTCCTGGCGCATGGCCGCGGCCTCGCGCCAGGCCGCATCCAGTGTCCCGAACAGCGCCGTGTCGTCGCGGCGCGCGGCGGTGAATGCCCGCTCGCGCACCATCTCCTCGGCCAGAAGCAGCTCGGCCGCCTCGCGGTCCGCCCGCGTCTGGTCCGCCGCGGCCACGCCCGCGCGCCCCACCGCCTCGCGTTGCCGCAGTGCCCGCGCAATCAGGGCCCGTGTCGCCGGTGCCATCGCCATCCCGCATCCCTCCGCCACACCACGCCAGCCTGCCCCGGCAAGCCTGAACACGGGATGAATCCCCCCGCCCGGCAAGGCCACTCACATTTTTCATGATACCAAGATATTTTTCCTTGCCATCCATCAACGTCAGTTATAAAAACAACCCATGCACAGAAACCCGGCCAGCGCAGCGCCTGCCAGACCCGCCCGAAAGGCGGCTGGAAACGCGCGCCCGGACTCCGCCGCGGTCGACGCCTTCCTCGCCGCCCTCGCCTTCCTCTTCGCCGCCCTGCTGCGCGCCTGGGCCCGCCCGCGCGCCGGCGCCGCCACCCCGGCCCAGCACCGCCGCGCCCTGCGGGACCTGCGCGCCCTGCGCCCGGTCCACGCCCTCCCGGCGCGCCAGAACCCCTTCCGCCCCTCCCGCCAGGCCCGCCGCCGCGCGGCCGAATGCTGGCGCATGCTCACGGCACCCCCGCGCCGCCACGCCACGTTTCCCCGCCCCACCTCCACGCGCCGCCCCATCGCCACGCGCCCGCGCCTGTTCCGCCAGCCGCCCCATGCCCGCGCCGGCCCACGCGCCCCTCCAGTATCGAGCCTCCCGCCCGCATCGCCTCCGCACGCCCTAAATGTTCCGTTATCAAAATAACAATCCCGCCAGCCCGCCTTGCACCCCACCGCCCGCACCGCCAAATCCAAGAAAGCCGCCCAACCAGGAGAGCCGCCCTGCGCCTCCCGCCCACCCGCCGCGCGCTTCTCGGCGCCCTGCCTGCCATCGCCCTCGCGCCCCGCACCGCCCACGCCGCCGACCGGCTGGAAACCTGGACCGACCCCGCCCGCCGCCGCGCCCTGCCCATCCGCCTGCGCCTGCCCCATGCCGACAGTGCCCGCGCGCCGCTGGTCATCCTCTCCCACGGTCTCGGCGGCTCGCGCGATGGCCTGGCCTATCTCGGCATCGCCCTGGCCGAAGCCGGCTTCGCCGCCCTGCACCTCCAGCACCCGGGCACCGACAGCACGGTCTGGCGCAACATGGCCGACCCCTCCATCGGCATGGCCGCCGCCGTACTGGATCTCCGCCGCGCCATCGATCGCCTGCAGGACATCGCCTTCGCGCTGGACCAACTGCCCCGCCAGCCCGGCCTGCAGGGCCGCATCGACCCCGCCCGCATCGCCATCGCCGGCCATTCCTACGGCGCCTGGACCGTCACCCACATGCTCGGCCAACGCCTCCCCGGCGGCATCTTCGTCGAACAGCAACTCGGCATCACCCTGCCAGACCCCCGCCTGCGCGCCGGCATCGCCCTCTCCCCCGTCCCGCCCATGGGGATCGCGGCGATGGAAGCCTACGACCGCATCCGCGCCCCCATCCTGCACATCACCGGCACCCAGGATCGCGGCACCATAGAGGCCGCCACGCCGCAGGATCGCGAAACCCCCTTCCGCGCCATCGCCGCCCCCGGCGTGCTCGCGGTGCTGAACGGCGCCACCCACGCCGCCTTCGCCGGCGAACCCGGCGCCGGCCCGCGCTGGAACGACCCGCACTTCCACGGCCGCACCGCCCGCCTCGCCGTGCTGTTCCTGCGCGCCACCCTCCAGGGCGACGCCGCCGCCGCCGCCCTCCTCTTCCGCGGCGCCGGCCTCAGCCCCGGCGACCGGCTGGAACACAAGGGCAGCCTGGCCTGACATCCGTTCCTTGCGCACATGGCGCCGGGCCCGTCTCCCTGATAAGGTCGCCGCCATGCACCCGACCCGCCCTCTCCGGCGTTCGCTCCTGCTGCTGCTGTCCCTGCTGACAGCGTGCGGCGCGGCCCAATCGCCCCCGGCCGCCGCCAGCGGCAGCGATGCCACGGTGTCCACCGCGCAGGCCGCCCCGCCGCCCGCGCCGCGCCGCCGCGCACCGATCCCGCCCGGCTCCGCCGCCATGCTCACCGGCCGCTTCGCCAGCAGCCAGGGCGACCTCGATACCGCCGCCCTGGCCTTCCAGCGCGCCCTGGCTGCCGACATGGACAACGAGGAACTGCGCCAGAAGGCCTTCCTCACCAGCCTCATGGCCGGCCGCCCGGAAGCCGAACGCCTCGCCGGCCTGCTCGGCCGCAACCAGGCCGCCCAGCTCCTCCTCGCCGGGCGCGATGCCAAGGCCGGCGCTTGGGCCCAGGCCGAAGCCCGCTTCGCCTCCCTCCCGCGCGAGGGTGCCGCCGAAATCATGCGCCCGATGCTCGTCGCCTGGGCCCAGCTCGGCCGCGGCCAGCCCGATGCCGCCCTGGCCACGCTGCAACCGCTGATCGACAACCGCGCCTTCCGCGCCTTCTACGCCCTGCACGGCGCCCTGATCGCCGACCTGTCAGACCGCAAGGGCCTCGCCGCCCGCCTCTACCGCACCGCCCAGACCGAGTTCGGCGGCACCGCCCACCTCCAGCTCGGCCGCGCCATCGCCAGCTGGGAAGCCCGCCAGGGCAACACGGCGGAAGCCGAAGCCGCCCTGCGCGCGGTGGCAGAGGGCAACGACGACCTGATGATGGCGCTGCCCCGCCTGCAGGCCGATGCCGCCACCATGCCCGTGCGCAACGCGCTCGATGGCCTGGCCGAAACCTATGTCGTCCTCGCCAGCATGCTCCGCGGGCAGGATACCAGCGACTTCGCCCTGGCCCTCGTTCGCCTGGCCCTGCAGCTGCGCCCGGATCACGCCACCGCCCGTCTCATCGCCGCGGACATCCTCGGCAACGGCAAGCGGCCGGAGCTGGCGCTGGACCTGCTGGCCGCCATCCGCACCGACGACCCGCTGCACGCCACCGTGCAGATGCGCCGCGCCCGCATGCTGCAGCGCCTGGAACGCAGCGACGATGCGCTGAGCCTGCTGGACGAGATCGCGCGCGACTACCCCAGCCGCCCGGAGCCGCTCGGCCTCACCGGCGACATCCTGCGCATCAAGCGCCGCTTTGCCGATGCGGTGGTGGCCTACGATCGTGCCATCGCGCTGGCCGGCCCGCCCCATCCCGGCCACTGGCCGCTCTACTACGATCGCGGCATCGCGCTGGAACGCTCCCGCCAGTGGGAAAAGGCGGAGGCCGATTTCCTCCAGGCCCTGCGCTTCGCCCCCGATCAGCCGCATGTGCTGAACTATCTCGGCTATTCCTGGACCGAGCAGGGCCGCAACCTGGAACTGGCCAAGGAAATGATCGAGAAGGCCGTCCAGCAGCGCCCCAACGATGGCGCCATGGTGGATAGCCTCGGCTGGGTCGCCATGCGCATGGGCAATATCCCCGAAGCCGTGCGCCTGCTGGAACGCGCCGTGGAGCTGGAACCCGGCGACGCCACCATCAACGGCCATCTCGGCGATGCCTATTGGGAAGCCGGGCGCCGCCTGGAAGCCATCTACCAGTGGCGCCGCGCGCTGAACCTCAAGCCCGAGGCGGACGAGAAGGAACGCCTCGAAAACCGTCTGCGCCCCGCCGAGCAGCAACTCGGCATCACGCCCTGACGCTTCGCCGATGAGTGCCGCGCCGGCCGAGACCGCCCACGCCAAGGTCAACCTCCACCTCCACGTCACCGGCCGCCGCGCCGATGGCTACCACCTGCTGGACAGCCTCGCCGTCTTCCCCGCCGTGGCGGACCGCCTCTCCGCCACCCAAGCGGACGACCTGACCCTCACTGTCGAAGGCCCCTTCGCCGCCGCCCTGGCAGGGGAGCAGGACAACCTCGTCCTGCGCGCCGCCACCCGCCTCGCCGAAGCCCACGGCCTTCGCGCCAGTGCCCGCCTCGTGCTGCACAAGGTGCTGCCGATCGCCAGCGGCATCGGCGGCGGCAGTGCCGATGCCGCCGCCGCCCTGCGCCTGCTCGCCCGCCTTTGGAACGTGCCCATCCCCGAAGGCCTCGCCCTCGCCCTGGGCGCGGACGTGCCGGTCTGCCTCGCCCAATCCCCCGCCCGCATGCAGGGCGTGGGGGAAATCCTGGTGCCCGCCCCGCGCCTGCCTGCTTTCGGCATGGTGCTCGCCAATCCCGGCCTCGCCGTGCCCACCCCCGCCGTCTTCCGCCAACGCGCCGCCACCGGCGCCGGCTTCACGCCCCCTGCCACCCTTCCTGATGCCTGGCCGACCGCCGCCGCCATGGCCACCGACCTCGCCGCCACCACCAACGACCTCGCCGAGGCCGCCATCGCCCTCTGCCCGGTGATCGCCGATGTGCTCGCTGCCCTCGCCACCCTGCCGGGCTGCCGCCTCGCCCGCATGAGCGGCAGCGGCGCCACCTGCTTCGCCCTGTTCGACACGCCAGCCATGGCCACCGAAGCCGCCGCCCGCCTTAATCAACCGGGCTGGTGGATATGGGGCGGCGCCGGGCACGAAGGGTGATTTCCTTGCCGGCCGCTTTGCTCTAATACCGCGCCGGATTGGGGCGTCGCCAAGCGGTAAGGCAGCGGATTTTGATTCCGCCATGCGGAGGTTCGATCCCTCCCGCCCCAGCCAACATCACGGGATCGCCGCCGATCCCTCACACCAGCATGCCCATCCCCGCAGCGATCAGCAGGATGTTCACGGCCTGGCCGAACTGCCGGTCGGTCAAGCCGCGGAACAGGCGCAGCCCGCACGCAGCCCCGATCAACGCGGCCGGGACATAGGCGAGCTGGCCCAGGTCAGGCAGTGAACCCAGGGCACCGCCCGGCGCCATGGCGGCGATCACGCCGAGAAGCGCGATCTGCATGACGAGGATATAGGCCTGGGTCACCGCGCGCTGCCGCTCCTTGGGCCAATCGCGCACGCCGCACCACGCGGCGACGACCGCCCCCGGAAACGCCGCCAGGCCCCCGGTAAATCCGCCCGTGGCCCCGATCAGGGCGATGGCCCACCACCCCGGGCGCGGGCTGCGCGCGATGGGCGGGCGGAGCAGCGCCCATGCTCCGTAGCCAGCCACCAGAACCCCAACCGGGGCGCCGTATCCGCCGGTCGGCAGCTGCGTCAGCACGGTAACGCCGGCCGGAAGCGCGCAGAGCCCGCCGGCCAGCAACGGTGCCAGCGCGGCCAGGTCGATGTCCCGCCGCGCCATCCACACGCTCCAGCCCTGGATCGCGATGCTGCACAGCGCCATGGTCTGAACCATCCTGACCGGCGCCATGTCCAGCTGCGCCAGAAGCGGCGCGCACAGCGCCGAGAAGGCGAAGCCGCCGATGCTGGAAAGCGTTGCCGCGGCGAAAACGCTCACCGCGCCGAGCGCCGAGACGTCGAGCGCCCGCGCCGCCAGGGCGGCATAGCTCGCCACCGCCAACGCGGCCGCGAGGGCAATAAGGGCGGCGCGGACGGCACGTCGCCCCGGCCGTGGGCGGATGTCGCCGGCTGTCACGGCCGTCATGGCAGCCGCCACGGCAGGCGCGGTGCGATGGGCCGCACGGGGCTTCCAGCCCTCATCGCGAAGCTGAGGCCTGCGGCCGGTGCGCGCTTGAGATGACCCAGCACGGCGATGGTTCCAGTGTTCTGTGAACCGCAACCCTGGTCCGCACCGGCGGCATGTGCCTGAAGCCGAGGTGAAATCGAGATGATGCCGCGGTGAAATTCACGGCTGTGACAGATGGTTCAAAACCGCCTGCGGCCATTGCCGGCCGTGCTATGGGACAGGCAGCGGAGAGGCTTTGCAGCGGAAGGGTGGCGCGTGAAGGGTCCGGGCTACGCCATCGGGGAGTGGCACTTCGAACCGCGCCGCGGCGTCCTGCGTGGGCCGGGCGGGGTGGAGGTGGCGCTTCGCCCGAAGACGGCGCAGGTGTTGTCCTACCTGGCCGAGCGGTGCGGGCAGGTGGTGGCGCGTGACGAACTGATCGAGACGGTTTGGCCCGGCGTCTACGTTACCGAGAACGGCCTCACGCAATGCGTGGCGGAAATCCGCCGCGCCCTCGGCCCGGATGAGGCGCTGCTCCGCACCCTGCCGCGCCGCGGCTACCTGCTCGACATCGCGTCGCCCGCCGCGCTGCCCGCCGCGCCTCGGGCCCAGCGCGGCACCCCGGTGCTCGCCCTGTTGCCGCTCCGGCTGCCGTCTGGTGATGACCGCCAGCTGGCCGAATTCGCCGATATCCTGCTCGACGCGGTGGTGGGCGCGCTGGCCGGGCTGCGCGAGCCAATCGTGATCTCCGCCAACTCCACCCGGAACCTGGCGGGCTCGCCCGAGCCGGTGCCGGTGCTCGCCCGCCGGGTGGGCGCGGACTACCTCGCCTCTGGCAGCATGCGGCGGCTTGGCGCGCATGTGCGCCTGTCGATGGAAGTGGCGGAAGCGTCACAGGGCGCCGTGATCTGGCATCGGGCCTTCGACCTGACGGTGGAGGGCCTGCTGGCGGCGCCGGACGAGTTGGCGACGACCATCGCCTATGCCGTGCTGCCGCGGCTGCGCGAAGCGGAGCTGGGCACCGCGCTGCGGCGGCAGCACGATCTCGGCGCCTACCACCTGATGCTGGAGGGCCAACGCCGGATGTTCCGGCTGGAGCGCGCCAGCTTCGACGCGGCGGGCGACATGCTGCGCCAGGCCGCGGCGCTGGACCCGGGCTTCGCTGCGCCGCATGCCGCCTTGGCCAACTGGCACAGCCTGCGCATCGGCCAGCGCTGGTCGGACGATCCGGCCGCCGAGGCGCGGGCGCTGGAGGCCGAGGTGCGCCAGGCGCTGGAACTGGACGGCAACCATGCCCGGGCCCTGGCGCTGCTCGGCCATAACTGCGCCATCCTGCACCGGGACTATGCGAGGGCGCAGGACCTGCTCGACCGCGCGCAGGAGATGGCGCCGAATGACGCCGAGACCAGCCTCTGGGCCAGCCCGACCCTGGCATATACCGGCCGGGCAGAGGAGGCGGTGCGCGGCGCCGAGCGGGCCATCCGCCTTTCGCCCGAAGACCCCCTGCTGTTCCGCTATCAGCATTTCCTGGGCATCGCGCACTACGCACGGGGCGCCTGGGATGAGGCGGCCGAGTGGGGCCTGCGGTCGATGCGGAGCAACGGTGAGTACACGTCGAACCTGGCACTGACTGCCGCCGCGCTGGCGGCGGCGGGCCGCACGGAGGAGGCGCGGCTGGTCGTGTCGCGCCTGGTGGCGTTGGTGCCAAGCCACCGCGTCAGTGTAACCGTAACGCGCGTGGCCTTCCGCGATGCGGAAGTGCGGGCCCAGTACGGGCGCCACCTGATTGCGGCCGGTTCCCCCCCGTGATGCCCCGGCATAGAGTGCGGCAAGGCCGCGTTTCGCGCGGGCCCGAGGGGAGACTGTTCCGCCCGGGCTCCCGCAACCCAGCCATCGCCTTGGGAGGGCACCATGAACACGCGCTACTGGACCCTGGCCAAACGGCCCCCGCCGCCCTGGCCCGATGACGGCACCTTTGCGCTGAAGGAGGCCCCGCTTCCGTCCCCTGGCCCCGGCCAGGCGCTGACCCGCACGATCTACGTCTCCCTCGACCCCTACCAGTGGGGCTACAAGCGCCGTGGCGTGGAGCCGGAGGGGCTGCCCTGCCATGCCCGCACCGTGGCCCAGGTGGTGGAAAGCCGGATCGACGGCATCGTGCCGGGCGATTTCGTGTTCTGCACCAATGGCTGGGCCGAGTACGGCCTGATGGGCGAAGGCGTCGCCCGGCCCTCCTACATGATCCCGCGCAAGCTCGACCCGGCCCAGGGCCGGATCAGCCACGCCGTGGGCGTGCTCGGCATGCTCGGCCTCACCGCCTATGCCGGGCTGGTGCTGCAATGCGAGCCGAAGCCGGGTGATACGGCGGTTGTGTCCGCGGCTTCCGGCGGCGTGGGCCAGATCGCCGGCCAGATCGCGCGGTTGAAGGGCTGCCGCGTGGTGGGCATCGCGGGGCACGCGGAAAAGTGCCGCTATGTGGTGGAGCAGCTGGGCTTCGACGCCTGCATCTCCCGCACCTCCCCCACCTTCGCCGAGGAGTTGAAGGCTGCCTGCCCGAACGGCATCGACGTGTATTTCGAGAATGTCGGCGGGCCGGTGTTCGACACGGTGCTGCCGCTGTTCAACCAAGGCGCGCGCATGACAATCTGCGGCCTGATCGCGCATTACGGCGATGATCCCGCCGAGGATGCCAGGGCCGTGGTGCGCGCCCGCGCCGAAGCCCGTGGCGTGACCGTGCGCAACCTCTCCGTGGGCGAATACGTGGCCGAGTGGCACGACGCCTTCCTGGCCGAGATGGCCCCCTGGGTCGCCTCCGGCGAGGTCCGCTACCGCGAATACATCCGCGAGGGGTTCGAGAACATTCCTGCCGCCTTCAGCGAGATGCTCACCGGCGAGAATTTCGGCAAGACCCTGGTGCGCGTGGCGCCGGACCCGACGCTGCCGGGCTGACGCGCTATAGGGGCCGCCTTCCGCGCGCGAGCCGGCGGAAGGCGGCCGGCAGGCGTGCGTCCAGCACCACCTTGGCGGTGGCGGCCAGGACCAGGGCGCACAGCACTGCCTTCGAGACCGTGCCCATGGTGCCGTCGATCAGCCACGCATGAACCACGGTGGCCACGGCAATCGCCACGCCCAGCCCGATATGGCCAAGCCGCCACAAAAGCTGCGACCGGCGCAGTGCCGCCAGAAGTGCGGTTGCGAACACCGCCCACATCGCCACCACGCCCCACACCGAAAACGCCGTGGGCGACCGGAACAGCAGGGCGTCGATCACGTCGGGCGGGCTGGTCAGCCAGAGTGCCGCGACATGCACCACGACAGCAGCTACGAGTGCGCCCCCGACCCAGCCATGCACACGCCGCCCGCGCCGCAGGCGCAGGCCCGGCAGATAGCCGCCGGCCAGCAGGGGTTGCACGAGCAGGAACGCCAGAGCCGCAACCCCGGCGAAGCAGCCGATGATGTAGATCGGATCGCGCCAGGCCAGCAGCGGGCTCGTCGCCGCCTCCAGCCCCGGGATGGCGATGGCGGCGACGACGGCCGCCCAGACCAGGGCAGGGCGCACTCGCCCCAGGCCAGTCACGCCTTCTGCAGCACGAAATCCGCGGTCAGGCTCTTGTCCCGCGCGCTGCGCAGCAAGGGGCGGAGAAAGACTGTCTCAAAGCCGTTGCCATCGTGCTCCGGGTCATAGGCCAGGTGCGCATGCGCCTGCCCGAAGGCCGGCACGATCTGCGGCATGTCCATGCGGAACACGCCGTTCGCGTCGGTCAGCGTGGCGCCGTGGCTGTGGGGATCGCGCTCGTGCCCCTCTGTCGTATGCGCCCACATCTGGATGCGGATGCCGGGCAGCGGCGCCCCGTCGCCGGCGCGGCGCACCGTGCCGGTGAGCCAGAACCCGCCACCGCCGATGCGCGGCACAATCGTGGCACCCGGCAGGTAGTTGTTGGCGCCGCCGCGCATCGTCGGCGTCGCGGCGAGGCCTTGGGCTTGCACAGGTGCGAGCAGACCGAAGGCACGGGTTGCGAGTGCGACGCCGGCCGTTGCGGCACCGGCGGTGAGGAGGGAGCGGCGAGCCTGAAGCGCTGGGGTCATCGTGGTCTCTCCTCTCATGCGCATGCACCGCATGGGTGATGTGGTGCGGGCAAGCGCCCAGCCAAGTCGGGCCGGGCGTGCCGTTCAGGCGCGGCGCACGTTCCAGAACGCCACCTGGTTCGGCACCATGCCGACGAGGTCGGAGCGGTGCGCGGTGGCGGAGATCATCTGGCCCAGGGGAATGTAGGGAATCTCCTGGAAGGCCAGTGCCTGCATCTCCCGCGCGATGCCGAGCTGGGTGCCGGGGTCTGCCGCGCCGAGCCAGGCGTCGCGCAGTTGCTCCATGCGGGGAATGTCGGGCCAGCCGGGTGCGGCGGCGCGGCCGTTGCCGCGCAGGAAGACATGGGTGGCCGGGGTGCCCTGGTCCGCGCCGGTCCAGTTGGTGTGGAAGACGGACCAGCCGCCCTTGTCCAGCGGGTCCTGCTTGGCGCGGCGTTGCACCAGCGTGCCCCAGTCCATCGCCTGCAAGTCCACGTTGAAGCCGGTCCGCTTCAGCAGGTCGGCCGTCACCTCGGCGAGGATCTTGGCATAGGGCACGTCGCCCGGCGCCAGCAGCACCACGCGCTCGCCCTTGTAGCCGGCGGCCGCCAGATTGCGCCGGGCCGCCTCCAGGGAGCGCGGGCCGGTGAGCGCATCGAGCCCGGCATCGTTGGCCATCGGCATGCCAGGGCAGAAATAGCCGACATTGTCGCGCCAGCGGGTGCGGTCCTCGCCGTTCATCGCTGTCATGTAGTCCGCCTGGATGATCGCCGGCAGCACGGCGCGGCGGATCTCGGCCCGGTCGAAGGGCGGCTGCAGCCAGTTGAAGCGCAGGCAGGAGACGGAGCCGAGCGGGAATGCGACGCGCACCGTAACGCCGGGGGATTTGCGCAGCGAATCCACCAGATCGGCATTCGGCGTCAGCAGCCAGTCGATCTCGCCGCGCTGCAGGGCGGCGGAGGCGGTGGTGGGGTCGGGCAGGATGGCCCATTCCACGCGCTCGAAATGCGCCAGCTTGGGCCCCGCGGTGCCGCCGAGCGGGCCATCCTTGCGCGGCACGTAGCGCGGGTTGCGGGCATAGACCACCCGTGCGCCGGCGATGCGCTCATCGGCCTTGTAGATGTAGGGGCCGGAGCCCGTGGTGTCCGTTACCTGCGTGAACGGGTCGGTCTTGGCCAGGCGCTCCGGCATGATCACGCAGGGCACGCCGGAATTGCGCGCGAGCGCAGCCAGGACCGGGAAGCGGGATTTGAGGCGCAGCACGATCGTGCGGTCATCGGTGGCGGCCAGATCATCCGTGGCAGCGGCGAGGGCCTGGCCGAAGGGGTCGCGTGCCATCCACCGGCGCAGCGAGGCCACGCAATCCCGCGCCAGCACGCGCTCGCCATCGTGGAAGGCGAGGCCCTCGCGCAGCTGCATCACCCAGCGGCGGCCGTCCTCCTCCACGGTGTAGCCTTCCAGCATCTGCAGCTGTGGCTTGTATTCGGCGTCCTGGCCGAACAGCGTGTCGTAGACCAGGGCGGCGTGCTGCGCGGATTGGGAGGCGGTGGTCCAGACGGGATCGAGCACCGCGAGGTCGGCTTCCGGCGTGAAGCGAATGGTGGTGGCGCTGGCGGCGCGCGCAAGGCTGGGCGCGGCGGCGATGGCGGCGGCACTGGCGAGGAAGGATCGGCGGCGCATGGCGTGGCTCCCGGTGCTGCGGCATTCAACGCTGCCACTGTCGGCAAGCCGGGCTGCTTGTGCAAGCGAAGCCGAAGCCGATCAGGCGGCGGGTGGGGCCATCGCCCAGGGTTCGGCCTGGGCGCGCGCGGTGCGGAAGCTGGCGATGGCGGCGGCGCGTTCGCGGGTGAGGTCGATATCGTCCCAGCCGTTGAGGAGCTGGGTGCGGCGGACCGGGTCGATGCTGAACGGGATGGTCTGGCCGCCGGCGGTGATGGTGCAGGATTCGAGATCGACCTGGAGCTGCGTGTCGTTGGCCGAGTTGAGCCAGGCCTGCAGGGTGGCGGCATCTTCCTCGCTGACACGGGCGGGGAGCAGGCCGTTCTTGACGGCGTTGGAGGCGAAGATGTCGCCGAAGCTGGGCGCGATCACGCAGCGTATGCCGTAATCCCACAGCGCATACACGGCCGCCTCGCGCGAGGAGCCGGAGCCGAAGTTGCGGCCGGCCACCAGCACCTTTGCCCCGGCATGGCGCGCGGTGTTGAGGACGAAATCCGGGCGTGGGGCGCCGGCTTCGTCGAAGCGCAGATCGTGCAGCAGCACCGGCCCGTAGCCCTCGGCGCGGGAGCGCTTCATGAAACGGGCGGGGATGATCTGATCCGTATCGACATTGTCGAGCGCCAGCGGGGCGGCGGGGGCGGAGAGGGTGGTGAAGCGGTCCATGGCTCAGCGCTCCAGCGGGGGGTAGTCCCGCACATCGGCGAGATGGCCGGCGATGGCGGCGGCGGCGGCCATGGCGGGGGACATGAGGTGGGTGCGCGCGCCCTGGCCCTGGCGGCCGCGGAAGTTGCGGTTGGTGGTGGAGGCGCAGCGCTGGCCGGAGGCGATGAGGTCGCCGTTCATGCCCACGCACATGGAGCAGCCGGAATCCGCCCATTCCAGCCCGGCATCGAGAAAGACCGTGTGCAGGCCTTCGGCTTCGGCGGCCTGCTTGATCAGGGTGGAGCCTGGCGAGACCAGGCCCGGCACGGCGGCGCGGCGGCCGCGCAGCACGGCGGCGGCGGCGCGCAGATCCTCCAGCCGGCCGTTGGTGCAGGAGCCGATGAAGACGCGGTCCACGGGAATGCCGACCAGGCGCTGGCCCGGCGCGAGGCCCATATAGGCGAGCGCGTCGGCCAGGGCGGGTGCATCCGGCACGCGGGCGGTGATGGGCAGGGCGTCTTCCGGGCTGGTGCCGAAGGTGACGGTGGGGGCGATGGCGGCGGCGTCGATCTCCACCTCGCGGTCGAAGCTGGCACCTTCGTCCGTGGCCAGGGTGCGCCACAGGGCGATGGCGCGGTTGAGATCGGCGCCGCTCGGGGCATGGGGGCGGCCGGCGAGATAGGCGAAGGTGGTGTCGTCTGGCGCGATCAGCGCGCTGCGGGCGCCGGCCTCGATCGACATGTTGCAGAGCGTGAGCCGGGATTCCATCGACAGCGCGCGGATCGCCTCGCCCTGGTATTCCACCGCGTGGCCATGCGCCCCGTTGGCGCCGACGGTGGCGATCACATGCAGCGCGAGATCCTTGGCGGTGACGTGCGGGCCGAGGGGACCATGCACGGCAATGCGCATGCGCTTCGGCTTCTTCTGCCACAGCGTCTGCGTCATCAGCACATGCGCCACCTCGGAGGCACCGATGCCGAAGGCCAACGCCCCGAAGGCGCCGTGGGTGGAGGTGTGGCTGTCGCCGCAGACCACGGACAGGCCGGGCAGGGTGAGGCCCTGTTCCGGCCCCACCACGTGCACGATGCCCTGGGCGGGATCATCGAGCCCAAACAGGCGGAAGCCGTGGCGGGCGGCGTTGTCCGACAATTGCGTGACCATGCCTGCAATTCCTGCATCGGCGATGGCCGGGCGGCCGCGCGTGGGCACGTAGTGGTCGGCAACCCCGAAGGTGAGGCCGGGTTCGGCGAGCCCAGCGTTGCGGGCGGCCACGGCGCGGAAGGCGTGGTGGGAGCCTTCATGCACGAAGTGGCGGTCGATCCACAGCAGCGCTTCGCCATCCTCGCGTTCGGCGACGACGTGGCTGTCCCACAGCTTGTCGAACAGGGTGCGAGGGGCGCTCATGCCGCGTTCACCTCCGCCAGCATCTCGGCCACGGTGGCGACGCGGCCCACCGGGCGCAGCGCGTCGATGGCGGTGCGGTGCACCTCCGGCGTGAAGGCGGCGCAGCCATCCTCGAGCACGATGGCATCGATGTCGCGCACATGGGCGTCGCGCACGGTGGAGGCGACGCCGCCATTGGTGACGATGCCGGCGACGAGCAGGCGGGTGATGCCGAGCTTGCGCAGCACCCATTCCAGCCGGCTCATGTAGAACGCCGAGTAGGCAACCTTTTCGACCATCACGTCGATCGGCTGCAGCTCGTCCACCGTGGCCTGGCCCCAGCTGCCCGGCGCGAAATCGCCGCGCGCGAGGAAGGGACGGATGGCCTTGAGGTGCGGCGCGATGATCGGCTCGCCGCCGCGGCCTGGCACCAGGGTGAAGTGGGAGGCGACGACCGGCATGCCACGGGCGCGCGCGGCCTGGGCCAGCGGGGCCAGCCGGGCGGGCAGGGCGGCGATTTCCGGCGTGCCGAGGCCGGCGCGGCCATAGGCGCCATCGGGGTGGATGAAGTCGTTCTGCAGATCGGCCAGCAGCAGGGCGGTGCTGGCGAGGTCGAGCTTCGTTTGGGCCATCACGCGCGCTCCACGATCAGGTTGCCGAGAGGATCGACACGGCCGATCAGGCCGGGGTCGATGACGGTGGTGGCATCCGGCTGTTCCAGCACGGCGGGGCCGGGGATGGCGGCGCCGACAGGGAGCAGCAGGCGGTCGTAGATCGCGCTGTCGTGCCAGGCGCCGTCGAAATACACCGGCCGGGTGCCGCGATGCGCGGCGGCGAGCGAGGCCTCCGGCCCCGGGGCGAGGGCGGCGAGATCGAAATGCGGGCGGCGGCCGATGGCGGCGGTGCGCAGGTTGACGATGCGCACGGGGATGCCGGGGAGCAGGCGGGAGAAGCTCTGGCGGTACGCGGTCTCGAAGGCGGCGCGCACGGTGGGCGCATCGATGCCGGTGGTGCCGCCCTGGAGCCTGACCGGCAACGGGACCGAAACGGTGTGGGTCTGGCCCTCGTAGTGCATGTCCAGCTCGTAGGCGATCTCGATGCCATCGACCTGCAGGCCGGAGGCGGCGACGACGGCATGGGCGGCCTGGCCGGACTGCGCCATGCGGGCATCCAGCGCCGCGGCGTCCAGCCGGTCCAGCGAGAGGTTCACGGTGGCGACCTCGTCGTGGCGGATATCGGCGATGATGCAGCCGAGGGCGGAGGTGATGCCGGGGTAGCGCGGCACCAAAGCGGCGCGCAGGCCGACATCGCGCAGCAGGGCGCCCACATGCAGCGCGCCGCCGCCGCCGAAGGGCACGGCGGTGAAGCGGGCGGGGTCGTGGCCACGTTCGATGGAAACCAGGCGGATGGCGCCGGCCATGCGGGCATTGGCCACGCGCACGATGGCCTCCGCGGCGGCTTCCGGCGACAGGCCGAGGGGTTTGCCGATGCGTTCGGCGATGGCGGCGCGGGCGGCGGCGATGTCCAGCCGTGCCAGCTTGCCGCCGATCGGGCGTTCCGCGTTGATGCGGCCGAGGACGAGGTTGGCGTCGGTCAGTGTCGGCCGGTCATTGCCCTGGGCGTAGCAGACCGGGCCCGGCCGGGAGCCGGCGCTTTCGGGGCCCACGGCCAGCAGTCCGCCGGGATCGACATGGGCGATGGAGCCGCCGCCGGCGCCGATGGTGGTGATCTCGATCATCGGGGTGCGCACGACGAGGCCGAAATCGATCGTGGTCTGCGCGGCGAGTGCCGCCTTGCCGCCCGCCACCAGCGAGACATCGAACGATGTGCCGCCGAGATCGGCGGTGACGATATCCGCATAGCCGGCGGCGGATGCGATGGCGGCGGCGGCAATGACGCCCGCGGCGGGGCCGGAGAGCGCGGTGCGCACCGGCAGGCGGGCGGCGGTTTGCGTGCTCATCACGCCGCCATTGGATTGCACGATATGGAAGGAGCCGGCGAAACCGTGCTGCGCGAGGCCCGCTTCCAGCTTGCCGAGATAGCTGGCGACAACGGGCTGGAGATAGGCGTTGAGCACGGTGGTGGAGGTGCGCTCGAACTCGCGGATTTCCGGCAGCACCTGGGCGGAATGGCCGAGATGGGCGTTGGACCAGATCTCGCGCGCGGCCTCGCAGGCGGCGCGTTCGTTGGTGGGGTTGGCGTAGGCGTTGATGAACACGATGGCCAGCGCCTCGCAGCCCATGTCCAGCAGGCGGGCGGCGGCTTCGCGCACCGCGGCGAGGTCCACCGCGGTGCGGATGGTGCCGTCGGCCAGGGTGCGCTCCGGCACTTCCAGGCGCAGCTCGCGCGGGATGACAGGTTCGAAATCGCCCCACAGGCCCCAGGTGTGCGGCCGGTCGCGGCGGCGCATCTCCAGCGCGTCGCGGAAGCCGGGGGTGGTGATGAGGCCGACGCGCGCGCCCTTGCGTTCCAGTAGCGCATTGGTGCCGACAGTGGTGCCATGGACGATGGCGCCGAGGGTGGCGATGGGGCCGAGGCGGGACAGGCCTTCGATGAAGCCCAGCGCCTCGTCGCCGCGGTTGGAGGGCGCCTTGGCGATGCGGAATTCGCGGGTTGCCTCGTCGAAGCAGGCGAGGTCGGTGAAGGTGCCGCCGACATCAACGCCCACCAGGATGCGGGCGGCGCTCATGCTGCTTCTCCCGCGCGTAGGGCGGCGGTGGCGGCTGCGTCGATGGTGCCGTCGGCTGAGACTGCCACGGCGTAGTCGCGGGCGGCGGAGGCTGGTGAGATGAAGCCGCGCAGCACGTCGCGCGCCACCTGCGCCGGGGGGCGGGTGCGCGGGTTGCCGTGGCCGCCGCCGCCGGGGGATTCCAGGCGCAGGCGTTCGCCCTGGCGCAGGCGCACGCCGGTGATCTTGCTGGCCATCGGCGGGGAGGCAGGGCCCGTGGGCGTGTCGTAGGTGAAACGGTTCAGCGCCGCGGGGCCGCCGCCATCCACGCCGAACGGGGCGTAGCGGCCGCGTTCGCCCAGCAGGGACACGTCGGCGCCGCCGGGGGCGAGCACCTCCACCTCATACACCGCGCCGACGCCACCGCGATGGCGGCCGGGGCCGGCGCTGTCTGGCCGCAGGGCCCATTGGGTGAACATGACGGGGTAGGAGGCTTCCAGGATTTCCGCCGGCGGGATGGTGGCGGTGGAGATGGGGTTGTTGGCGTGGTTGAGGCCATCGGAGTCCGGGCTCGCGCCCAGGCCGCCACCGAAGAAGCAGAACATCACGAAGCGGTCGCCACTGGCGCGATGGCCGGCCACCGACAGGGCGTTGATGGTGCCGAAGGGGGCGGCGGTGGCGCGGGCCGGGTCCGCCTGGGCGATGGCGCCGAAGACAACGCCGATCATGCGCAGGATGGTTTCGGTGTAGCCCGCCACCGGGCGCGGGGCGACAACGCCGAGGAAGGTGGTGCCGGGGATCACGAATTCGATCGGCGCCAGGCACCCGGCATTGGCCGGCACCTCGGTAAACACATGCTTCAGCGCCACGTAGCAGCAGGCCACCGCAGTGGCGTGGGAGATGTTGACCGGGCCGAGGCAGGGCGGGGAGGTGCGGGAGAAATCCAGCACCATGCGGTCCCCGGCGATGATCATGTCGAGCGCGATGGTCAGGCGCTCATCCACGATGCCGTCATTGTCCAGGTAGTCCTCGAAGGAATAGGTGCCGTCTGGCAGTTTGGCGATGTTGGCGCGCATCAGCGCCTCGGCGCGGGCGGAGGCAGCTTGCAGGGCGGCGGCCACCACATCGTCGCCGTATTCGTCGATCAGGGCATGGAAGCGGCGCTCGCCGAGATCGAGCGCGTTGAGCTGGCCGTTGAGATCACCCCAGTTGCTGCGGGGCAGGCGGGAGTTGGCGGCCAGGATATCCACCACATCCTGCTGCAGCACGCCGGCGCGGATCAGCTTCACCGGCGGGATCAGCACGCCTTCCTGGAAGCTTTCGGTGGCGCGCGGGTTGTAGCCGCCCGGCACGTTGCCGCCGATATCCAGCCAGTGGCCGACGGAGGCGAGCCAGGCATAGACCTTGCCGCCGCGCATCAGCGGGCGCACCAGGCGGAAATCGTTCAGATGCGTGCCGCCGGCGTAGGGATCGTTGAAGATGAAGGTGTCGCCTTCATCGATGCCATTGCCGCCCACCTTGTCGATCACCGCCTTCACCGCGAAGGCCATGGCGCCGACGAAGATGGGCAGGCCCTTGGAGCCCTGCACCAGCGTGGCTCCGGTGGTGGCGTGGTACAGGCCGTGGCAGGCGTCCCGCGCCTCCGCGATGATCGGGTTGAAGGCGGAACGGTAGAGCGTTGCGTCCATCTCGTCGGCGATCTGCTCCAGACGGCCGGTGAGGATGGCGAAGGTAACGGGATCGAGCGTGCTCATTCTCCGCCCCCGCCCTCGTAGGATTTGCCGAGGGCGAGCATCTCGGGCGTGCCGATCACCTCGTTCAGCGCATCGAAATCGAACATGCGGTGGCGGAAGGCGGCGGTGGAGCCATCCTGCACCAGGGTGGCGTAGAAATCCCGCGCGGCATGGGCGATGGCACGGGCGATGCCGCCGGGGAAGATCACCAGGGCGTAGCCGATTGCCTCCAGCTCCGGCGCGGAGAACACCGGGGTCTTGCCGCCTTCCACCATGTTGGCCATCAGCGGCAGCTTGCCGCCGAGAGACGTTGCGACAGCGGAAAGCTGATCGCGCGAGCCCGGCGCCTCCACGAACAGCACATCGGCACCTGCCTCGGCATAGAGGTTGGCGCGATCGAGCGCGGCGGCGAGGCCTTCCACCGCGATGGCGTCGGTGCGGGCGATGATGAGGGTGTCCTGGCTGGCGCGGGCATCGGTGGCGGCGCGGATCTTGCCGGCCATTTCCGCCGCTGGGATCAGGCGTTTTTCCGACAGGTGGCCGCAGCGCTTGGGGTAGGACTGGTCTTCCACCTGCAGCGCCCCGGCGCCGGCGCGCTCGAACAGGCGCACGGTGCGCTGCATGTTCAGCGCGTTGCCGTGGCCGTTATCGGCATCCACCACCAGCGGCAGCGCGACGCGGTCGTGGATCAGCGCGATGGTCTCGGCCATCTCCGTCATGGTAACCAGGCCGATATCGGGCCGGCCCAGGCGGGTGTAGGCCACCGCGGCGCCGGAGACATACAGCGCCTCCGCCCCAGCACCCTCGGCCAGGCGGGCGGTGAGCGGGTCGTACACGCCCGGCGCCAGCAGGATCGGCCGGCGGTGCAGCCGTGCCTTCAGCGTCTCGTTCTCTTGCATGGCCACGCCACTCACAATCCCAGGTAGGTCGTCATCAAGGTCGGGTCGCGCCGCAGCGCCTCGGCGGGGCCGCTCATCGCCACCGCGCCGTTCTCCAGCACATAGGCGCGGCCGGCGAGATCCAGCGACTGCACCACGTTCTGTTCCACCAGCATCACCGCCAACCCCTCCGCGGCGATGCGGGCGATAAGGGTGAACATCTCTTCCACCAGCAGCGGCGAGAGGCCGAGAGATGGTTCGTCCATGATCAGCAGCCGGGGCTCGGCCATCAGGCCGCGGCCGATCGCCAGCATCTGCTGCTCGCCGCCGGAAAGCGTGCCGGCGAACTGGCGCTTGCGTTCGGCCAGGCGCGGAAAGATGGAGAACACGCGGGCAAGATTGGCGGCGCGGCGGGGCCGGGCGCGGCGGTAGCTGCCCAACTCCAGGTTCTCCAGCACGCTCATGTTAGGGAAGATGCGCCTTCCTTCCGGCACATGGATCAGCCCGGCGGCCACGATATCGGCAGCGTCCTGCCCCACAAGCTCCACGCCCTCGAAGCGGATGGATCCGGCGCCAGGGCGGATCAGGCCGGAGAGGCAACGGTTGAGCGTGGTCTTGCCAACGCCGTTGGCGCCGAGCACGGCCACCACTTCTCCGGCGGTGACATCCAGCGAAACGCCGCGCAGCACCGGCACGCCGCCATAGCCGGCCACGAGGTCCCTTACCTCAAGCATCGGCACCTCCGGCAAGGCGGCGGGCGGCGCCGTGGCCGAGATAGGCTTCCACCACCTTCGGGTCGCGCGCGATCTCGGCGGGCGTTCCGTGGGCAATCATGCGGCCCTGGGCGATGACGTGCACGGTGTCGCACAGGCTCATCACCGCCTGCATCACGTGCTCCACCATCAGGATGGTGACGCCATCGTCGCGGATCTTTCGCACCACGGGCAGCATGTCGCGGATCTCGGAGGGGTTGAGGCCGGCGAGCACTTCGTCCAGCAACAGCAGGCGCGGTTCGGTGGCTAGGGCGCGGGCCATCTCCAGCCGCTTGCGGCCGGCGACGGTGAGCGCGCCGGCCGGGCGATCGAGCAGCGGGCCGAGGCCCACCGCCTCTCCCACCGCAGTGGCGCGGGCCAGCGCATCGCCACGCCGGGGGTGGCGCAGGAAGGCGCCGACGGCGATGTTCTCGCGCACGGAAAGGCCGGCGAAGGGCTGGACGATCTGGAAGGTGCGCGCGATGCCGCGCAGGGCGCGCGTGTGGGCGGGCAGGGCGGTGACATCCTCGCCGGCGAACGCAACGCTGCCGGCATTGGCGGTTTGGAAGCCGGCGATCACGGTGAACAACGTGGTCTTGCCGGCACCGTTCGGGCCGATCAGGCCGGTGATGGTGCCCGGCGCCACATCCAGCGCGGCGTCGTCCACAGCAACTAGCCCACCGAAGCGCATGGTGACGCCGCGCACCTGCAGCAGCGCGTTCATGCCGGCCGCCGCAGCAGGCGGCGCACATCCGCGCCCAGGCCCAGCAGGCCGCGCGGCGCGAAGGCGACGCAGAGGATCAGCAACACGCCGAATACCACGAGATCGGCGCCCGGCACCGCGCCGCCCAGCGCATGGCCCAGGGCGATCTTGGTGGCCTCGCCCAGGCCGAGCAGCACCAGCGCGCCCACCAGCGGGCCGAACACCGTGCCGAGACCGCCGATGATCGGTGCCAGCAGCGCCTCCACCGAGATCCACGATCCATAGGCGATGCCGGCATCGAGATAGAGGAATTTCTGCGCGTAGAGCCCGCCGGCCAGGGCGGTGATGCCGCTGGAGAGCGTGATGGCGCGCAACTTCACCGCCAGGCTGTCCACGCCCAGCGCGCGGGCGGCCTCCTCGTTCTCGCGCACGGCCACCAGCCAGGCGCCGAAGCGGGCGCGCGCCATCGCCTGGGTCAACACCAGACCGGCGGCGACGCAGGCGAGCACCAGCCAGTAGAAGGTGACGCGGTCGGCGAATTGCATGTTCGCGGCCTCGATGCGCAGCGGCACCAGCACGCCCGCCGCACCCCCGGTGAAGCCCCAGGCATTGGCCAGGATGCGGAACACCTCGGCGAAGGCCAGTGTTACGAGCGCGAAATAGGACCCGCGCAGCCGGGCGCGGAAACTCAACGCACCGATCGCAGCGCCCACCACGGCGCCGAGCAGCGTGGCCAGCGGCAGCGCCAGCCAGGGGTTGATCCCGAAGCGCACCTGCAGCAGCGCCATGCCATAGGCGCCAGTGCCAAAGAATGCCGCGTGGCCGAAGGAGAACTGGCCGCCGTAGCCGCCCAGGATGTTCCACCCCTGCGCCGCCAGCGCCACGATCAACGCAAAGCTGAGGAAGTTGAGCGTGGTGTTGGAGGAGGTGCCGAGCGGCAGCAACGCCAGCACGGCGACCGCCACGGCGATGGGGAGATAGCTGCTTCTCATGCGCGGGCCCCGAACAGGCCGGTGGGTCGGGCCAGCAGCACCAGGATGAAGATCAGGAAGATGCCGATCTGGCCGAGGCTTTCGCCGAGATACAGGCCCGAAAGGCTCTCCACCACGCCCACGAACAGGCCGCCGATCAGCGCGCCGGGGATGGAGCCCATGCCGCCGAGCACCACGATGGTGAAGGCCACCAGCACGAAGGCATTGCCGATGCGCGGGTTGACCAGGAAGGTGGGCATCAGCAGGCAGGCCGCCACGGCCAGGCATGCGGCGCCGAGGCCGAAGGTGACCGCGTAGATGTGCTCCACGCGCACGCCCACCAGCGCCGCGCCGGTCTTTTCCTTCGCCACCGCGCGGATGGCGCGGCCGGTATCGGTGCGGGCCAGCAGCAGCCACAGCAACGCGGCGACCACGAAGCTGCCGGCGAAGGCCACGAGCTTCGGCGTGGAGAGGAACAGATTGCCGACTTCGACCACGGAGAAACCGTAGGGTACATCGATGGAGCGGGTGTCGGACCGGAAGCCGGCGAGCAGGGCGTTCTCCATGATGATGGAAAGCCCGAGCGTTACGAGCAGGATGTTGGAATCGTCGCCGTGGCTGGCTGGGCCGATCACCCAGCGCTGCACGAGGTAGCCGAGCGCGAAGAAGATCGCGGCGAGCCCCGGCAGGGCCAGATAGGGATCAACCCCCAGCATGGCGTGGGCCACGTACACGGCATACATCGCCGCCGTGAGCGTGGCGCCATGGGCGAAGTTGATGATGTGCAGCACGCCGTACACCAGCGTGAGCCCCAGCGCGACGAGGGCGTACACGGCGCCCATCATCAGGCCGTTGGCCATCGCCGAGAGGAAGATGTCGAGTGGCAGCATCGCTGGTGCCCCGGGCCTGGGCGGCCCGGGGCTGATCCCTTCAGGTGGCCGGGAAGACGGGCTTGGCGTCGGCGAAGGCGTCGGGGAAGATCACTTTGATGTCGCCGCCCTGCACCTGCGTGTTCACCGGGGCTGCGCCCATGTTCTGGCCCTTTTCGAACCTGGTCGGCCCATACGGCATGATGTGGCCGGCGAAGCTGGAGCTGGCCAGCGCGGCGGTGATCTTGTCACGGTCGGTGGAGCCGGCACGCTCGATCGCATCGGCCAGCAGCGCCACGCAGGAATAGTTGAGCGGCGTGTTGTAGAGCCAGAAGCGCCCGCCGGCCTCGGCCTTGGCGCGCACCTCGGCGGTCTTGGGCTTGCGCGGGTCGGCCCAGTGGTTGCAGTCCATCACCAGATTGGCCGCATCCGCGAATTCCTTCAGGAAGCGGAAGTTGGAGGCGGCCCCGTTCAGGATGGCATACACGCCCTTCGGCCGGATGCGCTGCTGCTGCATGGCGCGGGCGAGCAATACGAATTCGGAATAGTAGCTGGAGGGGATCACCAGGTCCGGGTTCAGCGCACGGATGCGCAGCGCCACGTTGGACATGTCACGCGAAGGGGTGGGGTGCGCGATGGTCTCCAGCACCTGGAAGCCGCGCGGCGGCAGCTGGTCGTTCAGCAGCTTGGCCATGCCGGAGCCGAACAACCCGTCCTCATGCACGATCACCACGGTCTTCGCCGGCTTGCCCGCCGCGTCGTTCAGCTTCACCAGGTTTTCCAGCGCGGTGGAGGTGACGATGCCGAAGCCCGGCCCGAAGCGGAACGTGTTGGCAAGGCCACGCGACACGATCGCGTCGGAAACGCCGACGTCGCAGATATACGGAATGTCGTAGCGCGACGCGGCCTGCGAGGCGGCGAGCACGATGGGCGAGGCGAAGCCGCCGACGATGGCGGCCACCTTCTCACCCTGCATGCGCTCCACTTCCTGCGTGCCGCCCTCTGGCGTGGAGCGGGCGTCGCCGAAC
The DNA here is from genome assembly GCA_947460455.1 of Rhodospirillales bacterium. GTDB lineage: Bacteria > Pseudomonadota > Alphaproteobacteria > Acetobacterales > Acetobacteraceae > CAMDGX01. Next base: position 25,029 of record CANHKG010000036.1, read on the forward strand.
ACCATCTCCAGCTTGGCGCCGCCGAGGGACTTGATGCCACCGGCCGCGTTGATCTCATCCAGCGCGATCTGCGCGCCGAGGCGGCCATATTCGCCATCCTGCGCCAGCGCGCCGGTGACGGGCTGCAGGATGCCGATCTTCACGGCGGCGGGCTGGGCGCGCAGGATCGCGGGCATGGCGAGCACGCCACCCGCGGCGGCAGCGCCGCCCAGGAGGGTGCGGCGGGTCGACTGGCTCATGGCTGTCTCCTTCGGGTTTTGGCCGGTGCGCCGGCCGCTTTCGGGGGTGGGGTGGGCGCGGGCGAGCTCGGCTCCCACCGGCGGGCGCTGCCGCCGCCGGTGCGGGTGAGTTCCATGTGAAAGGCGTGCTTGTCGGGCCGGTACAGCGCCGCCAGGTGTTCGATGCCGCGGCCTTCCGCATCCAGCACCACGCGGGTCATGGACAGCAGGGCGGAGCCCACCTCCACGCCCAGCGCCTCGGCCGCCTCTGGCCCGGCCAGCGTGGCGCTGATGGTTTGGTCGGCCTTGTCTGCCGCCACGCCGGATTGCTCCAGCAGGGCCAGCAGCGGCCGGGTGGCCAGATCAGCCTCGGAATAGGTGACGCCGATGCGTTCCGGCACGTGCGTTGAGAGATACGAGAACGGAACGTCATCCAGGTAGCGCACGCGCAGCGAATGCTGCGTGCGTTCTCCCGGCGCCAGGCGCAGCGCGCGGGCCACCGGTGCTGGCGGCACACCGTAGGAGAAGGCGAGGAGCCGCACCCGCGTGTCGCGCCCCATCTGCACCAGATGCGCCAGAACGTTCGAGAGATCGGCCACCATCGGCGCCTGGGCGGCCACGGGGGCCACGAAGGTGCCGGCCCCGGCGGCGCGGGTGATCAGCCCTTCCTGCGCCAGGCCATCCAGCGCGCGGCGCACCGTCACGCGCGAAAGCCCATACTGCGCGGCCAAAGCCGGCTCGCTCGGCAGCCTCTGGTCCGGCGCCACCGCCCCGCTGGTGATCCGTTCCTTCAGCAGCAGATACAGCAGGTGCGTCTTGGAGGTTTCCGCCGCGTGCAAAGGCGCCTTCCCAGATTCGCCCCGGGGCGCGATTGCCCCACCCGGCGATGCTGTATTAAATGTATGCAGATATCCGATCGTCAAGAACATACAGGTGGGCCCATGCCACGCGTCGAGCCGGCCGAGGGAATTTCCTTCGAGGCCCATGCGCCCGTGCTGGTGATCGGCGCCGGCGCGGCCGGGTTGGTGGCGGCGCTGCGGGTGCGGGCGCTGGGGGCCGAGGTGCTGGTGCTGGAGCGCGATGCGGTGCCGCGCGGCTCCACGGCGCTGTCGGCCGGGCTGATCCCCGCCGGCGGCACGCGGTTCCAGCGCGAAGCCGGCATTGAAGACAGCCCGGCGCTGTTCGCCGCCGACATCATGGCCAAGGCCCATGGCGAGCCCACCCCCGCCGCGGTGGCACGCGTGGCCGAGACGATCGGCCCGGTGCTGGAATGGCTGGCCGATGCCCACGCCCTGCCGTTCACGGTGGTGGCGAACTTCACTTATCCCGGCCACTCCGCGCGGCGCATGCACGGCCTGCCGACCCGCTCCGGCGCGGAGCTGATCGACCGGTTGCGCCAGGCCGCCGAGGCCGCCGGGGTGGCGATCATCACCGAGGCAACCGCAACCACCCTGTTCGCCGCGGCGGATGGCGGCATCGCCGGGGTCGGCATCACCCGGCCAGACGGATCGACGGACCGCATCGGCTGCGATGCGCTCGTGCTGGCCTGCAACGGCTATGGCGGCAACAAGGCGCTGGTGGCCCAACACATCCCTGGCCTGGCCGATGCGCTGTATTTCGGCCATGCCGGCAACCAGGGCGATGCGCTGCTGTGGGGTGAGGCGCTGGGTGCGGCCGCGCGGGACCTGCCGGGGCACCAGGGGCATGGCTCCGTGGCGCATCCGCACGGCATCCTCATCACCTGGGCCACGATCACCGAAGGCGGCATCCAGGTGGATACCCAGGGCCGCCGCTTCCACAACGAAGCCCGCGGCTATTCCGAAGCCGCGGCAGAGGTGATCGCGGCGCCGGGCGGCATCGCCTGGACCATCTTCGATGCGCGGATCGCCGGGATCGCCCGCCAGTTCGAGGATTTCCGCGCCGCGGAGGCCGCCGGCGCGATCCTGGCCGCCGACACGATCGAAGACCTCGCCGCCCGCACGCGGCTGCCGGTGGAAGCCCTCGCCGCGTCGCTGGCCGAGGCCGATGCGCTGCGGGCCCATGCCGGGCGCGATCGGTTCGGCCGGGATTTCGCGGGGCTGCCGCCCTTGGCCCCGCCCTATGCCGCGGTGAAGGTCACGGGCGCGCTGTTCCACACCCAGGGCGGCCTGGTTGTGGACGGGCAGGCGCGGGTGTTGTGGGGCGATGGCGCTGCGTTCCCCAACCTGCTGGCGGCGGGCGGGGCAGCCTGCGGCCTGTCGGGCGCGCGGGCCGAAGGATACCTTTCCGGCAACGGGCTCCTCACCGCCGTGGCCTATGGGTTCCTGGCGGGGGCGGCGGCGGCGGAACTGGCGGCCGGGCGGGCTTCGGCAGGGAAACCACCGCGGCCAGCGTGACTGCCTCTGGCAAGTGCGGCCTTGATCCTCCGGGCCGAGGCGTCTTCAGGCAGTCTTGTTCACGCTCCGCTAACCCTTTGCTGCCCCCATCGCAGGATGGGGCGGCGCATCCGGCAACGCCCGTTCACGGTGGTGGAGACGAACACTGGCGCTCTTTCCGGCACCGCATCCCGGGCTCACCATCATCTTGGGCATGGAGGGTAGCGGCACTGCGCTGTGCTCGCAGCTGCTCGCGCGCCTCGGCACGGACATGTCGGATGCCACCCCAGGCAGCGCGGAGCGTGCCCCGATCGTGGCACTGCACGATCGCGCCCTGCGGCAAGTCGGCCAGGATCCGCACAACCCCGCCCCCTTGCCGTTGCCACCGGGCTGGTGGACCCGGCCGGCGCTTCGCGCGATCCGCGACGAGATCACCGATTGGGTCTGGCAGCGCCTGGCCGCGCCGCACCGCTTCGGGATCAACGATCCCAGGGTCGGCCAGCTGCTGCCGCTCTGGCGCGAAGCCCTGGCCCCGCTTGGCCTGCCGCCCCGCTTCATCCTGTGCCTGCGCGACCCCGCGGCGGTCGTGCCCTTGGACCAGCACACCGCGCCAGGCGCGGCCGCCCAGCGCTGGCTGGCCACCTACAGCGGCCTGGTTGAAGAATTGGGAGCGGACGAGGTGGTCCTGCTGCCGTACGAGGCGTGGCTGACCGATCCCGCCGCGAACCTGGCACGGCTGCCGGGGGCCCAGGGCGCGAGCGATCCCACCGACCCCAGGGTGCGAGACCTGCTGGCCGCCGCCTTGGCCGCCTCGCCGCCTGCCGGTATGCCCGCCAGCCCCCTGCCGCCGCTGGTCCGCGAATTCCACGCGATGCTGATGCGCTGCCTGCCCCATGGCGGGTTCGACGCCATCACCCGCCACACCGCCCGTACGATCGCGGCCACCGCGGCGCTGTTCCAGCCCGCTGCCGCGGAACCGGCCGCCGACTTCGAAGCCGCGCAGGCCGAGGCAGAACAGGCCAAGGCCGAG
>CANHKG010000037.1 GCA_947460455.1 Rhodospirillales bacterium
AGTTGAACTCCATGTCGAGCCCCTCTTCGCTCGACTTCCGGGTGTAGACGGCGCAGCGCAGCTTCCGCACCGTGGCCGGCATGGTGCCGGTCGGCTTCGTGTCCCGCTTCATGCTGCCGCTCCCCGGCTGGGCCGCAACCCGAAGAACACCCGTCCGTTCCAGCGCGTGCCGGTGATGTGCCGCGCGATGGCCGAGAGCGACTGGTAGGGGCGGCCCTGATAGTCGTACCCGTCGCGCGTCACGGTCACGACGTGCTCGACGCCCTGATACTCGCGGATCAGCTGCGTGCTGGCGAGCGGCTTGTCGTCGCCGCGCATGCGCCGGACGGAGACCTTGCCACCGTCGAACTGCTCGCCCAGCGCATCAAGCCGGGCCAGCGTCTCGGGCTTCAGGCCGCCGTAGGCGAGCTCCTGGACCCTGTAGGCCAGCCGGCTGCGCGTGCACGGCATAGGCGGGCCGCACGTGGCCGATGCGGCGATCATGCCCGCGCGCACCTCCGGCAACATCAATGCGCCGACGATCATGACCGGCGAGAAATGCGCCGCCATGGTGCTGGAGGGTGCCAGTCCCGCCTGAGCCCTTCCCCGCCGCCGCGCCGCCGCGTATGGGTGGCGCCAGCTTGATCCATGAGGGCCCATGTCCCCGGCACGGCGGCTGCCGCTGGGCGCGCTGCGCATCTTCGAGGCGGCGGCCCGGCTTGAAAGCTTCAAGGATGCCGCGGCGGAGCTGGGCGTCAGCGCCACCACCGTCAGCAACCAGATCCGCGCGCTGGAGCGCAGCTGGGGCTGCCGCCTGTTCGAGCGGCGCACCCGCCAGGTAGTGCTGACCGATACCGGCCTGTCGCTCAGCCGCGTCATCCGCCAGTCCTTCGATGCGATCGCGCGCGAGATCGACATGCATGTGGCCGGCTCGCGCCTCGCGGTCTCGCTCGCGGTCGGCCCGGTGTTCGGCGCGCAGTGGATGGCCCCGCGCCTGTCGGCCTTCCGCCGCGCCCTGCCGCGCATCGACCTGTCGCTGCTGCACCACGCCCGCATCACCGGCCCGGCCACCATGCCCACGCCGATCGCGGTGGACTGGGGCACCGGGGACTGGCCGGGGCTCGAGGCGGAGTTCCTGTTCCGCGTGCGCTACGCCCCGGTGCTGAGCCCGGCCCTGGCGCAGGAGGCCGGGCCGCTGGACGCGCCGCGCGACCTCGCCCGCGTGCCGGTGCTCTACCAGCACGACCGCTCCGAATGGGCCGCCTGGCTCGATCTCGCCGGCGCGCTCGGGCTGCGCTTCGCCGCCGAGACGATCATCGACGACACCAACATCGTGATGCAGGCGGCCATCGCTGGCCAGGGCGTGGCGCTGGGCACCTTCCCCTTCGCGCAGGCCGATGTCGCCGCCGGGCGGCTGGTGAAGCCCTTCGCGCAGGAGCTTTCGCCGCTGCGCTCCTACTACCTGCTGCTGCGCCCCGGGGCGCGGCGCCGGCCGGAGATCGCGGCGGTGTGCGACTGGCTGGCGCGCGAGGCGGCACTGCACCGCCAGGAGGACGACATGGGGCGGAAGGCGCGGGCATGAGCGGCAAGCTGGTGGGCGAGGGGCCGCGCCTGCGCGTGGCAGCGGAAGAGGCACAGCAGGTGGTGGCGCGCATCCTGCGCGCCGCCGGCTGCCCTGGCAATACGGCCGCGGAGGTCGCCGACCATCTGGTGGATGCCAGCCTGTGCGGCATGGAATCGCATGGCGTGATGCGCGTGCTGCAATACGAGGAGCAGTTCCGCAGCGGCGCGATGACCCCCGCGGCGCGCCCCATCCTGCGCAGCACCGCGCGCGGCGGGGAGGAGGAGTCAGGCCAGGGCGGCATCGGCATCCCGGCAATGCGCCTGGCCGTCTCGCAGGCCTGCGCCCGCGCCCGCACCCAGGGCATCGCCGCCATGCCGCTGATCGACGTGGGCCATACCGGCCGGCTCGGCGCCTTCGCCGAGGCGGGCGCACGGGAGGGGTTCCTGTTGATCATCACCGGCGGCGGCGGGCGCCAGGCCTGGCGGCAGGTGGCGCCGCATGGCGGGTGCCGCGCGGTGCTGCCCACCAACCCCTGGTGCCTCGCCAGCCCCGGCGGCGCGCGCGGCCCGGTCGTGGCGGATTTCGCCACCGGCATGGTCGCCGGCGGCTGGCTCTACGCCGCCCGCTCCGCCGGGGCCCGGCTGCCGGAAGGGGCGATCATGGACGCAGAGGGCCGCCCCACCACCGATCCGGAGGACTATTTCGCCGGCGGCGCGATCCTGCCGCGCGGCGGGCCGATGGGCACCGAGCTGGCGGTGATGAGCGAGATGCTGTGCGAGGCGATGCTGGGCCCACCGAGCACGGAGGTGAACTGGCTGGTCCTGGCGCTAGACACCACGCGCCACCAAGCGCCATCCGCCATGCAGGCGGCCGCCGAGGACATCCTGGCCGAGCTGCGCGCCTGCCCCCCGGCGGCGGGCTTCACCGCGGTGGAGGTGCCCGGGGAGCGCGAGCGGGCGCGCCGGGCGGCGGCGCTGGTGGAAGGAATTTCCCTGCCCGCCCGCACCTGGGAGCAGATCCTGGCGCGCGAAGCCGCCCTGCATGGATAAAACTGGCTTCATGCATATGATGGCCTCTTTTGGTTTGTCAGCGCCCGGCCCCGCCCCCATCCTCCCGCGCCACGCATGACCGGCGCCCCGCGCGCCGCAGGGGAAGGACCGACCAGCATGAAGACCGCTATCGGCGCGCTCGCCGCCCTGTTCGCCGTGGCCGCCACCGCCCCGGCCCAGGCCCAGACGGTGTTCCGCCAGGCGCACGAGGTCGGCTTCGGCCAGGCCTCCAGCCTAGACCCCGCCTCGCGCGGCCGCGTCTTCCAGGTGACCGAGAAGATCATGAGCCGCCTGATCCGCCCGGGGCTGGATGGCAAGCCGGCGCCGGACCTCGCGGAAAGCTGGACCGCCAGCGCGGATGCCACGGAATGGACGCTGAAGCTGCGCCAGGGCGTAACCTTCCACGACGGCCGGCCCTTCACCGCCGAGGATGCGGTCTGGTCGCTCACCCGCGTGATGGACCCCAAGACCGACTCCCCCGCCCGCGCCCTGCTCGCCGTGATCAAGAGCGTGGAGGCGCCCGATGCCGCCACGCTGAAGCTCACCCTCACCAGCCCCTTCGCCGACCTGCCGCTGGTGCTTACCGATTACCGCCTGATGATGCTGCCCAAGGACAGCGGCGAGACCATCGGCAAAACCGGCATCGGTACCGGCCCGTTCCGCGTGGAGCGCTTCGATGCCGCCGGCACCACCGCGCTGGCCGCCAACCCCACCTATTTCGAAGGCCGCCCGGGCGTGGCCCGCATGGAGGTGATCGGCATCCCCGATGCGCAGGCCCGCTTCCAGGCCCTGCTCGGCGGGCAGATCGACATGCTGCCCGGCCTCGGCCGGCAGGAACGCGCGCTGGTGGAGCGCAGCCCTCGTCATCGCCTGCAGGAAGTGCCCACCGGCAACTGGCGCGGCATTGTCTTCCGCGCCGACCAGAAACCGTTCGACGATGCCCGCGTGCGCAAGGCGCTGCGCCTCGTCGCCGACCGCAAGGCGATGCGCGATCTCGTGGTCGGCCCCGATGGCGGCATCACCGGCTGCGACACCCCGATCGGCCCTACCGACCAGTACCGCGCCGCCGGCGACTGCGCGCAGGACATCGCCGGGGCGAAGAAGTTGCTGGCCGAGGCCGGCTACCCCAACGGCATCGACATCGAGCTCTCCGTCTCCACCATCGAGGCGGTGTGGCCGGTGATCGGCGAGGTCTACCAGCAGCAGGCCGCCGCCGCCGGCATCCGCGTGAAGATCGTGCAGGAGCCGGCCGACGGCTACTGGGACCGCGTGTGGATGAAGAAGCCCGCGGTGATGACGCGCTGGAACGAGCGCCCGGCCGATGCGATGCTGAACGAGATCTGGCGCTCCACCTCGCGCTGGAACGAGAGCGGCTTCAAGGACACGGCTTTCGACGTGATACTGGACAGCGCCCGCCGCGAAATCGATTTCGCCAAGCGCCGCGACCTCTACATCCAGGCCCAGCAATACCTGTGGGACAACAGCGCCACGCTGGTCGCCTTCCACGTGAAGCTCAATGTCGGCCTCAGCGCCCGCGTGAAGGATTTGGACGCCGCCGACAACTTCGCCATCCGCTGGCACCGGGTGAAGGTCGACTAAAGGCGTGCTCGCCTACGCGCTGCGCCGCACCCTGCTGGGGCTGATCACCGTCGCCCTGGTCTCGGCGATGATCTTCTTCGCCGTGGAAGCCCTGCCCGGCGATGCCTGCACCGCCGTGCTGCAACGCGACGCGCACGGCCAGCGGCTGGAGAATTGCAGGCGGGAGATGGGGCTGGATCGCCCCGCCACTGCCCGCTACCTCGATTGGGTCGGCGGCGCGATCCGCGGCGATCTCGGCGCTTCGGCCGGCAGCGGCAAGGCGATCACCGAACTGGTTGGCGCCCGGCTGGCCAACACGCTGCTGCTGGCCGGGCTCTCCATGGCCGTGGGCGTGCCGCTGGCGCTGCTGCTCGGCGTGGTCACCGCGCTGGCGCGCGACCGCGCGCCCGACCTCGTGCTCTCCACTGTGGCGATTCTGGCGATGACGATTCCGGAATTCGTCACCGCCACGCTGCTGATCTTCACCTTCAGCGTCTGGCTCGGCTGGGTGCCCGGCATCGTGCTCGCCTCCGCCGACGCGCCCATCTCCACCCTGTTCCCCACCATCTGGCTGCCGGTGGCGGTGCTGACGATGGTGATGACGGCCCACATCCTGCGCACCGTTCGCTCCAGCATGATCGACGTGATGGAAGGCGATTTCGTGCAGATGGCCCGCCTCAAGGGCGTGCCTGCCTGGCGCGTGGTGTGGCGCCACGCCCTGCCCAGCGCGCTGCTGCCGGCGATCAACGTGGTGGCCCTCACCGTCGCCTGGCTGCTCGGCGGCGTGGTGGTGGTGGAGAAGGTGTTCAACTACCCCGGCCTCGGCCGCTTCATGGTGGACAGCATCACGGAACGCGACCTGCCGGTGGTGCAGGGCCTCGCTTTGGTGGTGGCCAGCGCCTATGTCGGCGTGAACCTCGCCGCCGACCTGCTGGCCCTGCTGCTCGATCCCCGGCTGCGCACCGCCCGGCTGCGGGCATGAAGGCCCTCCTCCGCCGCCCCTCCGGCGCGATCGGTCTCGTGCTGGTTGCAGTCCACGTTGCCATCGCCGTCACCGCCCCCTGGATCGTGCCGCACGACGCCCGCGCCATCAGCGCCGCGCTGATGTTCAGCCCGCCCGATGCCGCGCACTGGCTGGGCACCGACCACCTGGGCCGCGACATCCTCACCCGCACCATGCTCGGCGGGCGGCAGGCGCTGCTGGTCACCGCCATCGCCACCCCGCTGGCCGTCGCCTGGGGCGGGATGCTCGGCATGTATCTCGGCCTGGCCGGCGGGCAGCGCGACGACGTGGCGATGCGCCTGGTGGATGCGCTGCTGTCGCTGCCCTGGATCCTGAAGATGCTGCTGATGATCGTCACCTTCGGTGCCGCCCCCCAGGTGCTGGTGCCGGTGCTGGCCTTCTTCTACGGCGTGCCGGTGATCCGCATCGCCCGCGCGGCAACGCAGGGTGTGGTGGCGCGCGACTACGTGCTGGCCGCCCGCGCCCGCGGCCATGGCAGGTTCTCGATCATCCTGCGCGAGGTGCTGCCCAATGTGCGCGACGCGCTGATGGTGGAAGGCGCCATGCGCTGGTCCTGGATGCTGCTGGCGTTCTCCTCGCTGTCCTTCCTCGGCTTCGGCGTCGCCCCGCCCACGCCGGATTGGGGGCTGATGATCGCCGACAGCCGCAGCTTCCTCGCCATCGCACCCTGGGCCGCACTCGCCCCCGTCGCCGCGCTCTCCTCGCTCATCATCGGCATCAACCTCACCGCCGATGCGCTGGCCAAGGCCCTGGGCCTGGACCGCGCCCACTCCGCCCCGCAATGACCGTGCCGCTGATCGACATCGCCGGGCTGGAGGTCGGCTTCACTAGCCGCGACGGCGTTACCCTGCCGATCCTGCGCGGCGTCGATCTGCGGCTGGAACCCGGCGAAACGCTGGGCCTCGTCGGCGAAAGCGGTTCCGGCAAAAGCACGCTGGCGCTGGCCGCCCTCGGCCATCTGCGCCAGGGCCTGCGCGTGCTCGCCGGCCAGGTGCGCTTCCGCGGGCAGGACGTGTTCGCCCTGCCGCCGCACAGGCTCTCCGCCCTGCGCGGCGGCAGCCTCGCGCTGATCCCGCAGAATGCCGGCCAGGCCCTCACCCCCACCATGCGCATCGGCGCCCAGGTGGCCGAGGCGCTGCGCCTTCACGCCACCTGCGCGCCTGCCGACATCCCCGGCCGCGTGGTGCAGTTGCTCGCCCGCGTCCGCCTGCCCACGCCGGAAGCGATCGCCCGCCGCTTCCCGCACGAGCTCTCCGGCGGCCAGCAGCAGCGCGTCGCCATCGCCATGGCGCTGGCCGGCGAGCCCGCCGCCTTGTTGCTGGACGAACCGACCACCGGCCTCGATGTCACCACCCAGGCGCACATCCTGGAACTGCTGCGCGCGCTGGCCGCCGAATCCGGCACCACCATGCTCTACGTGAGCCACGACCTCGGCGCCGTCGCCCGGGTCTGCGACCGCATCGCCGTGATGTATGCCGGCGAGGTGGTGCAGGAAGGCCCGGCCACGCACCTCCTGCGCACCCCGCGCCACCCCTATGCCCGCGCCCTGCTCGCCGCCATCCCACGCATCGCCGAAGCCCGCATCCCCGCCGCCCTGGAAGGCCGCCCGCCCATGCCCGGCGCCACCGGCCCCGGCTGCGCCTTCGCCCCGCGCTGCACCCTGGCCGCCCCGGTCTGCCAAACCCACCGCCCGGCGCCCGCCGCCACCGAGGACGGCACCGTGCGCTGCCACCGCGCCAGCGAAACCGCCCAGCCTCTGCCGGAGGCGCAGCCCCTGGCCGCCACCGCCCCGGGCGAAGCCGTGCTCTCCGTGCAGGACCTCGCCGTCAGCTACGCCAGTCCCGGCCCACTGGCCCAACTGGTCGGCCGCCCCGCCGGCGGCGTGGCGCAAGTGGCCGATATCAGGCTGGAAGTTCACGCCGGCGAAACCCTGGCGTTGGTGGGCGAGAGCGGCAGCGGCAAGTCCAGCATCCTCAAGGCCATCGCCGGCCTGCTGCCCCCCGCCGCCGGCCGCATCTCGCTCCCCTCTGGCCCGCTCGCCGCCGCGGTCGACCACCGGCGGCCGGACGAGGTGCGCCGCATCCAGCTCGTGTTCCAGAACCCGGACGAAAGCCTCAACCCGCACCACACGATCGCGGACATCCTCGCCCAGCCGCTGCGCCTCTACCACCGCCTCGCCGGCCCCGCCCTGCGCGCCCGCGCCGCGGCGTTGCTGGAGGAGGTGCGCCTCGGCGCCCACCATCTCGATCGCCTGCCCGCCCAGCTTTCCGGCGGCGAGAAGCAGCGCGTCGCGATCGCACGGGCCCTGGCCGCCGAGCCCGCGCTGCTGCTGTGCGACGAGCCGACCAGCGCACTCGATGTCTCCGTGCAGGCCGCCGTGCTCGCCCTGCTGGCCCGGCTGCGGCGGGAGCGCGGCATCGCCATCCTGTTCGTCGCCCACGACCTCGCCGTGGTGCGCGCCATCGCGGATCGCGTCGCCGTGCTCTACCAGGGCCGCCTGTGCGAGATCGGCCCGGCCGAGGCCGTCTATCGCCGCGCCGCCCACCCCTACACCGAAGCCCTGCTCGGCGCGGTGCTGGAGCCGGAACCCGGCTGGCAGCCCCGCCTGCTGGGCCACGACATGGTGGAGCGCGGCCCGCCCGCCCGCGGCTGCCCGTTCCAGAACCGCTGCCACCGCCATCTCGGACCGGTCTGCAACGAGCAGGCCCCGCCCGCCCACGAACTGCCAGGCGGCCACGTCGTGCGCTGCCACATCCCCCCCGCCTGAAGGAATTTCGCGTGGCCGACATCATCCTGCTCGACGGCGGCATGGGCCAGGAGCTGCTGAACCGCTCCCGCAACAAGGCCCCGCGCCGCTGGTCCGCCGAGTACCTACTGGCCGAGCCCGACCTGGTGCGCCAGGTGCACGGCGAATACATCGCGGCCGGCGCGCGCCTGCTCACCGTCAACGCCTATTCCGCCACCTACACCCGCATGGAGATGATCGACTGCGCCCACGAGGTGCCGAAACTGCAAGCCCTGGCCTGCACCCTGGCCCGCGAGACGCGCGAGGCCGCCGGTGCCCCGGGCGTGGCCATCGCCGGCTGCCTGCCGCCGCTGAATGGCACCTACCGCCCGGATCGCGTGCGCCCGTTCGAGGTGAACCTGGAGGAATACCGCCGCCTCGCCGCGCTGCAGGCCCCGCATGTCGACCTGTTCATCTGCGAAACCATGTCCACCGCCGAGGAAGCCCGCGCCGCCGCCACCGCCGCCTGCGAAACCGGCCGCCCGGTCTGGGTCGCCTGGTCGCTGCGCGATTCCGGCCCGCCGCTGCTGCGCTCCGGCGAGACCATCGCACAGGCCTTCGCCGCGCTCGCCGACCTGCCGGTCGCCGCCGTGCTGGCCAATTGCTGCGCGCCGGAGGCGATTGGCGCGGCCATGCCCGATCTGGTCGCCACCGGCCGGCCCACCGGCGGCTACGCCAACGGCTTCACCGCCATCCCCGCCACCTTCCTGCCTGGCCGCACGCTGGAACAGCTCTCAGCGCGGAAAGACCTCGGCTCCGAGGCCTACGCCGAACTCGCCATGGGCTGGGTAGCCCAGGGTGCCACCATCGTCGGCGGCTGCTGCGAGACGGGGCCGGCCCACATCGCCCGGCTGCACGCAGCGCTCCAGGCGGCCGGCCACCGCATCGTGGCTCCTGCCTAGCCCGGACAATTCACCGTGCTTTCCGGTCTAGGCCGGTCGGGGTTCTTCCTGACGCGGTTATGGGTGGCGCGTATGGGGCGGTCAGGACAAGGGTTGCGGCGTGAGGTTTGCTGTCGGGTCTGTCGAAGCTGGGCACGTCGCCCTGCGGATCAGGGTGGCAGTTTGATGGCCCGTCCGGCGAGCAGACCTCAAATGTCGTCTGGCATAAGAGCAATATGCGCGTCGAGCGGGATGAGGTATCTGTTCTTCTCGATCAGCCACTCGGCGTTGTAGCGGGCAGCGATAAAGTGGGAGTTGCGGCGGGCCACTCCACCGCCACCCCCTCTAGCAATGTCGGCAACTTCATCCCCTCCGGCTGCCGCCCGTCCAGGATCGCCTCGACGATATCCGGCGCCAGCAATGTCAGCCGTAGGACGCGAGACACGTAGGACGCGTTGATCTTCTCGGCTGCGGCGAGCTCCGCCAATGTGCCGAATCGTCCAGTCTCCAGCATCTTCCGCCACCGGAATGCCCGCGCCACCGCTTTGATCAGCGTGACGTCCTGCCCGCGTTCCTGGGCCATCACGCCCGGCGTCACCACCGCCTTCCGCCCACCGCGGGGCTTCACCGAGAGCGGGATCACCACCCTGAGGGTCTGCACCGCCTCGCTCATGCTGCCACCCTACCGGCCGCAGGTGCCTGCTCGGCAAGGTCACGGACCAAGCTGCCGAGTCCATCTAGCCGCAGCCGTACCGCGGCGCCGTCGGCCCGGACGTCGATCCGGTCGACCAGCAGCCGGATGATCCGGGCCCGCTCGGCAGGGAAGAGCTCGTCCCAAAGCGGCTCGATCCGCTCCAGCGCATGCAGCACCTCCTGCTCGGTCACATCCGGTGCTGCCGTCCGCGCCGTGCGCCAAGTGCCGACCACCATCTCGGGCTGGCGCAGAAGCGCGCGGACCTGAGCAAGCACCGCCGCTTCGATCTCCCCGGCTGGCAGGCGCGCGATCGCCGGCCGCTCGGACGCGCCGCCCTTCAGCACCGCCTGGCTGACATAGTAGCGGTACATCTGCCCGCCCCTGCCCCGACTGTGGCTCGGCGACATGGCGCGGCCCTCGCTGTCGAAGATCAACCCGCGCAGCAGGGGCGCGGTGGTGTTCCGCGTCCGGTTGACCCGCACCCGCGGGCTGACCTGCAGGACGGCATGCACCGCGTCCCACTGCGCCTGGGGGACGATGGCGTCGTGCTCGCCGGGATAGGCGGTGCCCTTGTGCACCGCCTCGCCGAGATACACGCGGTTGCTGAGGGTGCGGTAGACGTCGCTCTTCGTCAGCACCCTGCCCCGCTTGTTGGTGGCGCCCTCCGTGCGCAGCACCTTGACCAGCTTGGTGCAGGATTCCATCTCCACGAAGCCCTGGAAGATCCGTCGCACGAGCGCGGCCTCGGTGGGGTTCTCCACCAGCTTACGCTCGCGCACGTCGTAGCCCAGGGGCGCCCAGCCCCCCATCCACATGCCGCGCTTGCGCGACGCCGCCACCTTATCGCGGATTCGCTCGCCGGCAAGTTCTCGTTCAAACTGCGCAAAGCTCAGTAGGATGTTCAGCGTAAGCCGGCCCATGCTTGTCGTCGTATTGAAGGATTGAGTGACTGAAACAAATGTCACGCTGTTCGTGTCGAACACTTCGACCAGCTTGGTGAAGTCCACCAGGGAGCGGCTCAGCCTATCGATCTTGTATACAACAACACAATCGATCAGCCCTTCCTCGATGTCGGCCACGAGGCGCTTCAGGGCGGGGCGTTCCAGCGTTCCGCCGGAGATCCCACCATCGTCGTAGCGGTCGCGCACCAGCACCCACCCCTCGGCGCGCTGGCTGGCAATGTAGGCCTCACACGCCTCCCGCTGGGCGTCCAGCGAGTTGAACTCCATGTCGAGCCCCTCTTCGCTCGACTTCCGGGTGTAGACGGCGCAGCGCAGCTTCCGCACCGTGGCCGGCATGGTGCCGGTCGGCTTCGTGTCCCGCTTCATGCTGCCGCTCCCCGGCTCGGCCGCAGCCCGAAGAAGACGCGGCCGTTCCAACGCGTGCCAGTGATGTGGCGCGCGATGGCCGAGAGCGACTGGTAGGGGCGGCCCTGGTAGTCGTACCCTGCGCGCGTGACGGTCACGACGTGCTCGATGCCCTGATACTCGCGGATCAGTTGCGTGCCGGCGATCGGTTTATCGTCGCCGCGCTTGCGCCGGACGGTCACCTTGCCACCATCGAACTGCTCGCCCAGGGCCTGAAGCCGGGCCAGTGTCTCAGGCTTCAGGCCGCCATAGGCGAGCTCCTGCACCCGGTATGCCAGGCGGCTCTCCAGGAAGCGCCTGTTGTAGGGCGGCGGCTCGGCGCCAAACAACTCCCGCCACTGCTGCTTCAGCGTCGGCGTGGCGGCGGTCTTCAAGGCGGCGAGTCGCCCCAGCACGTCGGCTGGCGGGATGGCGGGAGCGGTGAATGCTGCTGGGGCAGCGGGCGTGGGCTTCGTGTTGCGCGTCATGCGACTCTCCGGTTGGTCCGGTTCGCATCCACGCGCTGGGGTGCCGAGAAGTGTAGCAACCGCTCTCCACGGTCCGCGGCCACCCGGGCGGTTTCCTCCGCACTGCGGCTGCGCAGCCGCAGCAGGCCGCGGGCCAGGAGGTCACAGACCTCGCGGAGGTGGGGTGGGAGGTGTTGGTTTGGGCTGGTGGGGATGGGCAGGGGCATCGTGTTCCATCACGCATTGTCCTGCCTATCCTCTACCGGCGGTGCTGGGCGCCTTTCTCAGCTGCCGTGGCCGCGCGCGCACCGTTGACGACTGTGTTCGCCGATGGCCGGCCCAGATCAGGTTTCACCCTCGGCCAAATTCGGCTGAGACGCTGCTTGATCGCGCTGTCGCTCGGCACATTGTCCGGCCCCACTTGCGCCGCGAACCAGGCGCGTAGTTGCTCCAGCCACTCTGCCTGGGTGCGCGGCGGGCCCGGGTCGTAGATCGTCGCTGCGATCTCGCACCAGCATGCCTCCCAATCGTACTTGGCCGGCGCGCCACGTTGCCTGCCGGGTGACGGCGACTGCTCGGGCTCACGCTCTTCGGCAATCGGCTGCACCAGCCCCTGTGCCAGCTCGAACCTCTCCTTCTCCGCGCGGCGCACAACCAGCGCCGATCGCTCCACGACGACGACTTGCGGTTCGTCATTGACAGACGGAACATCAAGCCGCTCACCTTCAGCGGTCCAGAAATAGCTGAACTCGCCGCGTCCATGCTGCATGACCGTCCAGGCGTCGATGCAACTCAAATCCATTGCCCCAACCACCCAGCGAGTCCCTGTCGGGATCGAAAACGACCCACCCCGATCGTCCTCCTCGCTGTCGTAGGTCTCCACACGCAGGCCGGCCACCGGGGTAGACAGGGTGAGTTCCCGCTCCAACACATAGGCGGCGATGTCGCGTTCATTGAGGGACCATAGCTCATACAGCTCGGCGAGCTCGTAGTAGGGCTTGCGGGGGCGCCGTTGCTTCATCGTGCTATTGTCCATTGATCGACCTCAGCCGCCGATAGGCCCGCACCACCTTGGCCATGTCAGTACGCATGTCGGGCGGAAGGCGCTGCGCCTCCACGAAGAGGTCATCCATCCGTATCCCGAGAATCGCCGCCGCGCGCTCGATCAGATGATCACGCGGTGGGCTCTCGAGGTCCCGCTCGATCCGTGACCAGTAGGCCGCGGAGATCTCCAGCCGCTCCGCCATGTCGGTGAGCGCGATGCCCTGCTCGGTTCGCTTCTCGCGGATCACGCTGCCGAAGCTCACAGCACGCCTCCCTCGATCAGCCGATACCGCTGCAGGCGCACCGCGATGAATTTCTCGGACACGCCGAAATCGCCGGCGAGGGCGGCGACGATGCCTGCCACGGCCTCCGGGTGGGTATCTCGCGCCAGGACCCTGCATCCAGGCCGGCCGAAATGCGGAGCATGAACCATCCGAAGACGCTCGGCGCGGGCATGGACGACCAGGCGAAGGTGCAGCGGCGCAGCGGGCGCCAGGACAGCACCCATGAATTCGTTGGCGCGACGCTCCGACAACTGCGTGGCCCGATCGAGGCATGTCGGACTTGCGGTGACCGAGCGATAGCGCCGTGCCTGCTCCCCCAGGGCCGCCGGCACATCGAAAACCATGTGGCCGATCTCGTGGGCCAGGGTGCTCAGCGCCAGGTCGGGACGGGACTTCACCATGGGGGCATTGACCGACACCAGGGCGAGACCCGGCGCGGCAGGATCAGTCTCGCAGATCCCGAGGACTGGTGTGCCGTCCTCGTCATGCACGGGGTGATCGAAATCCCAATCGGCGCGGACCGGCCGGTCGTTGATCAGCATCCGACTTGCCGCCTCGGTGACGTCGGTGAAGCCCAGCGCCCACGGGCTGTCGATGCGCGGCACCGCGGCACGGAAACGCGCAGCAACGGCCCAGATGGCCTGCGCCGTCTGGACCAGCGGGGCACCGGTTTCCTGCTGATGGGGGTAGCTGAGCGCGAGCGGCACTCCGGCGTCCTCCTGAGGCGTTTAACTGATCGGTTAAGACGGCGGTTCCTTTTATGTTCTCATGCCGCCCACGTCCAGCATCTCGCGCAAGCAGAGAGCATAAAATAGGAGCAACGAATGCCTCCGCGGCCCAGAGGGACGGCTTATTTTTCGTAATTCCATAGAGTTGCAGATCGGCTAGGAAATCCCGGTCAGGAATTAGCGCCTATATTCTGCCTTTCCTGGTCAACTGGCTGCGCGTGCCCGTGCTTCGGTCTTCGCATCGATGGACCCACCTCGATGCAGGAGACCTACATGACCGCTCAAGGCACCAACTACCCCGAAGCCGGGGTTCGCTGGAGTTCCCACCAGCTTCAGATTGCGCTTACCGCCGCCAATCACCATGCCCAGCGCGGCGGCCGCCGGCTGCACCTGGGCAGCGCCGACCGGGACGACCTGCGCCAGGACATCCTGCTGGCGATGCTGCAGCGGCGCGGTCAGTTCGACCCTGCCAGGGGTGCATGGTCCACTTTCATCGGGGTGGTCGCGCGCCACGCGGTCGCCGATCGCGTGCGGGCCGAGCGCGAGAAGCAGTCTCCCACATTCGTACCGCTCGACGTGGACGACTTTCCCGCGGGTTGCTCCGCCACGCAGCAGGATGCCGTCGATCCCAGCCTGCCACTCGCCATCGAAAGGGCGATCGAGGACCTGCCGGCTGAGCCCCGGGCGCTCCTCCAGCTGATCCGCCAGACCGGCGACGTCGCGGATGCCCAGCGGGCGAGCGCGCAGTCCTGCGCCTCGTTCTACCGCGGGATCGCGGACCTGAGGTTCTGGCTGCTCGCGGCCGGACTGCGACTGCCCCGTGGCGTCGCCCGTCGCCGCAGCCAGGCAGTGGCCTGAGAGAAATCCGGCTGCGGCTCCGTAGAGAACGAAATGCCAAGCCATGTGTGAAGGAACCCGATCAATGCGCAGCACGCGCTTCGACGCCGCCCCCGCAAAGGGCATCAGCACCGCCACCTACTCGCCCCCGGATTGGGCTCGGTCGCCTGATACGGATCTTGAGGTCGGTGAGTAGTCGTGGTCATGCGGAACCTCATCCCCACCCCCCTCTATCGTCCCTCCGCGCCGATGCTAGACTAGGCTGCCCTCATGGCGTGGCTCGGCACAGCGGCATCCGGCGACCGCATCGAATATTGGCGTGGCTTTCTGGCCGTGGACGCCAGCACCACCGCATCCAAGCTGGAACCGGATGATCGGCGTCTCTTGGGCCGCGTTGCCGCCCGCGCCTTCCGGCTTGCCGAGCAAGGCAAGGCGCACCTGGTGCAGCGCCGACATGATGAGGCGGACTACTCCTACCTGCTGGTCGTTCGCCCTCGCCCGCGGACGGTCCGCGCCCGTTTCGCCAGCGCCATGTTCGGCGCCGTCGACGCGATCACTCCCGCCATGCCGCAACGCATCCTGGAGGCCGCTTGATGGGCAAGGCATCACGCGACAAGGGGCTGCGCCGTGAGCGCGCCATCGTCGAGATTCACACGAAGTCGGGGCTGCGCGCGGAACGCGTCCCGCTCTCCGGAGCCAGCCACTACCGCGGCAACGGCGCGGACGTAGATCTCTATGTCCGGGGCGCAGAGCCGATCAAGGCGGAGGTCAAGGCTCGCGGCGACGGCGATGGCTTCCGCACCTTGGAGCGCTGGCTCGGCGGCAACGACGCCCTGTTCCTCTGGCGTGACCGCGCTGCCCCGTTCGTGGTGCTGCCGCTGCACGTCTGGCTCGAGGTGGTCGTGCGCAGCGCCCGCGCTGACGCCGACCTCGACGCCGATCGCCGCGCGCGCCGCCGTGACGTCGAGCACGGCCCCATCCCCGCCAACGATGCCATCGCCCGCGAGATCGCCTGATCGCTGCCCCCCCCCAACAGCCTGACACAGCAAGGAGACATGATGACGACAAATCGAATCACGCTGGCCGAGCTGCGCGCCATGGATGCACAGCAGTTGGCCGCCCTCCCCGTCGACCAGCTCGCCCTGCTCGCCGACGACGTCACGGCGCTCAAGGCGGATGCCAAGACGCTGGGCGACAAGATGAACGCCATCCTGCATGCCCGGTTCGGCGACCAGGCCGCGGTCACGCGCCGGATGGAAGGCAAGGACACTGGCCGGGTGCGGTTCCAGCTCAACGGCTTCGAGGTCGTGGCCGATCTGCCGAAGCGCACCGAGTGGGCGGAGGCGCGTCTGGCTGAGGCGGTGGCCACGCTGCGCGAATGGGGCGAGGACCCCGCCGACTATGTCGCCATCGAGATGAGCGTCCCCGAGAGCCGCTACGCCGCCTGGCCGCCGCGCATCCGCACCCTGTTCGAGCCGGCCCGCACCGTGGGCACCGGCCGCCCCTCCTACACCCTCACCCAGAAGGAGCCCACCTGATGGGCTACGAACTCCGCATCCAGGTCACCATCCCGCTGCAGGGCGACGCCATCGCGCGCGCCAAGGACGTCGCTGCCTTCGAGCCGACGCTCGACAGCTTCACCGAGGTCGTCGCCCGCGCCGGCGGCAGCATCGACGTCAACGTCATCAAGGCGAAGCCCCGCGTGGCAAAGGAGGAGGCGCACTGATGGCCATCTCACTTGCCTCCCTGCGCAGCGGCAGCAGCCTCACGCCGCCGCGACTCCTCACCTACGGCGTCGCCGGTGTCGGCAAGACGCTCTTCGCCACCTCCGCGCCGGCGCCCGTTGTCATCCAGACGGAGGACGGGCTCGGGCTGATCGATGCGCCGACCTTCGGCGTGCTGCGCAGTTTCGATGCCGTGATGGAGGCGCTCGCCTCCCTCTACAGCGAGCCTCATGAGTTCCAGACCGTCGTCGTGGACAGCCTCGACTGGCTGGAGCCGCTGATCTGGCAGCACACCGCCCAGCAGCACAACCAGCCGAACATCGAGGCTTTCGGCTACGGCAAGGGCTACCTCGCCGCGCTCGACACCTGGCGCAGCTTCCTGGACGGCATCAATGCGCTGCGCGACGAGCGCGGCATGGGTGTCGTGATGATCGCCCATGCCGAGATCCGGCGCTTCGACAGCCCGGAGACGGAACCCTACGACCGCTATCAGCCGAAGCTGCACGCGCGGGCCTCCGCACTGGTGCAGGAACACGTCGATGCCGTGCTCTTCGCCAACTACCGCGTCACCACCCTGAAGTCCGACGTCGGCTTCAACAAGAAGGTGGTGCGCGGCATCTCCGGCGGCGACCGCCTGCTGCACAGCGTCGAGCGCCCGGCCTTCCTGGCCAAGAACCGCTTTGGCCTGCCGGAGACGCTGCCGCTCGCCTGGCCCGACTTCGCCGCGCACGTCCCCTTCTACAGCAACGCCACCCCCACCGTCCGGAGCTAATCCATGGCCCAGCTGAACCAGCACTTCGACGCCAGCGCCGTCGAACCCGCAGCACCCTTCGAACTCCTGCCGCCCGGCCGATACAGCGTGCAGATCGTGCAGAGCGAGATGCGCGCCACCCGCGCCGGGAATGGCCAGTACCTCTGGCTGGAGATGGACGTGATCGAGGGCCCGCACCAGGGCCGCAAGATCTGGGACCAGCTCAACCTGGTGAACCCCAACCAGCAGACCGTGGAGATCGCGCAGCGCACCCTCTCGGCCATCTGCCACGCCGTGGGGCAGATGCAGGTCACCGACAGCGAGCAGCTGCACTTCCGGCCGATGCAGGTGACGCTCGCGGTCGAGCCGGACAGCCGCGACAAGCAGAAGCCGATTGAGGAGCAGCGCAAGCAGAACAAGGTTAAAGGCTACGTCGGTGGGGGAGGTGTGGGGGCCCCGCGCCCGGCCACACCTCCTGCCGCGCCACCCGCCCGACCGGCCACAGCCGCGGCGCCGGCGCGCCCGGCGGCGCCTGCCTCGACGACGCCGCCCTGGCGGCGGGCGGGGTGAGCATGGTCACTCTGCCTCCTCCCCCAGAACCGACCATCGCGGCGATCTATGCCGCCTACGAAGCCGACAGCGCCGATGGGCACCGCGCCCATCTCGGCGCCTCGGTGATCGGCGGCGCCTGCGACCGGGCCATCTGGTACGGCTTCCGGTGGGCCAGCCGGGCACGCCACACCGGCCGGCTGCTGCGGTTGTTCGAGACGGGGAACCTGGCCGAGGCGCGCTTCGTGGCCAACCTGCGCCGGATCGGTGTCACCGTGCTCGACCTCGACCCGAACACCGGGCGGCAGTGGACGCTGCGCGACGCCACGGGTCATTTCGGCGGCAGCATGGATGCCGTGGCGATCGGCCTGCCGGATGCGCCGAAGACCTGGCACGTCTGCGAGTTCAAGACGCACAGCGAGAAGTCGTTCCTGGCCCTGCAGAAGGATGGCGTCGCCACGTCCAAGCCAGCGCACTGGGCGCAGATGCAGGTCTACATGCACTTGGCCGGGCTCGACCGGGCCTTCTACCTGGCCGTCAACAAGAACACCGACGAGCTCTATCAGGAACGCGTCCATGCCGACGCGGAGGCAGGGCTCCGGCTGCTGGCGAAGGCCGAGCGCATCATCCTGGCTGCACGCCCTCCAGCGCGCATCAGCGACGACACCGCCTGGTGGCAGTGCCGGTTCTGCGACCACCATGCCGTCTGCCACGGCGATGCCGTGCCGGAGCGCCACTGTCGTTCCTGCCTGCACAGCACGCCCGTCGCCGACGGCCGGTGGCACTGCGCGCGGCAGGGCCACCACCTGTCACGCGCCGAGCAGAAGGTTGGTTGCGCGGCGCACCTACTGATCCCCGACCTGGTCCCCGGCACGCAGATTGATGCTGGCGAGGACTGGGTCAGCTACCGCATGCCCGATGGCCAGGAGTGGCGGGATGGCGTGATCGCACCGAGCCGGGCGCGCGTCATCACGCACAAGCCCTGCCGCATCTGCGGCGGTACCCGCTTCTCAGTCGGACCCGGCAAAGGCCCTCACGCGGCGGAACTAATCTGCAGCGCCTGTCAGGTCGGCGGCCGCTGGCTCGCCAAGGTCGAGGCTGCCGCCCTCGGGATTGGTCCGCACCCGAGCACCGATGCTGCGTCGTGTCACCTGAATTCTCCCATCCCCACGCAGGAGACGTCCCATGCCGCTTGATGCCCCCAGCAGCGTCGAGCTGAAGCCGCTCGACTTCATCACCGCCTTCCACGAAGTCCGCCCCCTCAACCCCGCCTATGTCGAGCGCCTGCGCCAGAAGGTCCGCGCCATCGGCGTGAAGCCCTACCCCCTGTCGGTGACGCCCGCGGGTGTGCTGTTCGGCGGCCGCCACCGCTTCGAGGCGTTCCGCGCCGAGGGCATCACCGAGTGCCTCATGCACGTCTCGGAGCCGGCAAGCCTGGATCGCGAGGCGATCGAGTTGAACCGCGCCAGCGAAGATGCGCTGCCGATGAGCTTCGTCGACTATGCCGAGATGGTGTGGCGCAAGCTGGCGGCTGGCGCCACGCAGCAGGCGATTGCCGACGAGTTCGGGTGGAGCCGAAGCGCCATCGCCGATTATGCGGCTCTGCGCAGGATCAGCGCGGAGGCCTGGAATGTTGTCGCGACTTCCCAGGCCAACGCGCTGTCGCGCTCGGATGATGACGCGACAGCGAGTGTCGCGGCCGCGACATTTACCGAGAACCTTCTTCGCAGCATCGTTCCCCTCTCCGGCATCCAACAGCTTGAACTGGTGCAGGACCTCGCTGCGGGGCGCATCAACAAGAACAAGTTTCGCGCCCAGGCCGATGCCTATCGCACCCGCAACGCCATCAAAGGCTGGGTGCGGGACTCGCTCGGTGGGATCGACCCGGAGATCATGGGCGAGGCCATGGCCGAGGTCATGCGCGGCGCCTATGACGCCGAATGGATCGCCTTCGCCGAGAAGGGCGTCGAACCCGCCAAGCTCATTCGCCTGATAGACGCGGCGCGGGACCGTTTCGCCAAGAAGCACAGCCTGATCCTCATCCAGGGCGACTTCCACCAGGAGGTCCAGAAGCTCGGCGACGCCTCGGTCGACGCCATCATCACCGACCCGCCCTATCGCATCAGCAGCGACCGCATCTACCGCCTCGCCAGCCAGGCCGACTGGAACAAGAACTTCGGCGAATGGGACAACCAGCCCGAGGGCGAGTTCCTCGCCGACATCCGTCGCTGGGCCGACACCTTCTTCCGCGTCATGAAGCCCGGCGCCTCCGGCTTCATGTTCGTCGGCGAGCCCTACCTCAACATCGCCCAGGCCGCCTTCGATGCCGCCGGCTTCGAGATCAAGGGCAGCTTTTTCTGGTGCCGCAGCAACCCCGGCACCTCCGTCACCAAGGCCGACTTCATGCCGGCGATGGATTTCGCCATCCAGTTCACCAAGCCCGGCGCGCGGCGCACCTTCAACTACCCGGGCGAACCCGAAGGATTCAACTGGCACCGCGCCCCGATCTGCGGCGGGCACGAGCGCCTCAAGACGCCCAAGGGCGAGACACTGCATCCGACGCAGAAGCCCGAGGCCGTGATCCGCCACCTGATGGACCTGATCACCCTGCCGGGCGATCTGGTGTTCGACGGCTTCATGGGCACCGGCACCACCGGCAAGGTGGCCCGCGACACTGGGCGCAAGTTCATCGGCATCGAGCAGGACGTGACGTTCTTCACCGCCGCCAAGGCGCGGGTGGAGGGCTGAGGCGATGAGCGACGGCACCAACCCCCTGCGCTGGGACTGCGTGAGCCGCGGCTGCTTCAACCAGTTCTGCCGCCCGAAAATCGAGCGCTTCGCCGCGTGCTTCCCGGGGCGGATTGCTATGAGCGATATCGACGCCACCGTTGAGGTGAACGGCCACTTCGTGTTCCTGGAGATGAAGAGCCACCAGGGCGATATCCCGCTCGGCCAGAGGCTCTATTTCCAGCGCCTCACCCGGCTGTCCCCGCGCATCAGCGTCATGATCCTCCATGGCGAGGCCGAGACCATGCAGTGCGAGGCGATCCGCTGGATCTACAACGGCCAGGTCTCCGACTGGCAACCCACAACGCTGGATGAAGTCATCCGGCTTCTGAACAAATTCGCCACGTGGGCGCAGGTGCAGGGAGACGCGGCATGACGCTCTCGCTGCGTCCCTACCAGCGCGCCGCCATCGAGGGGCTCTACGACTACTTCGGCGCGAACACCGGCAATCTGCTGGTCGTGATCCCCACCGCGGGGGGCAAGTCGGTCGTCATCGCGGGCTTCATCCGCGAGGCGATCGCCGCCTATGCCGACACCCGCGTCCTGGTCCTCACTCACGTCCGGGAACTGATCTCCCAGAATTTCCAGGCGCTGCTCCGCGCCTGGCCTGACGCGCCAGCAGGCATCTACTCCGCCGGACTGTCGCGCCGCGACATCCATGCGCAGATCCTGTTTGCCGGCATCCAGTCCATCCATCGCCACGCCTACAAGGTGCAGCGCTGCGACCTGGTGCTGATCGACGAAGCCCACCTGCTCGGCCGCGGCGACAGCGGCATGTACCGCTCCTTCCTGGCCCAATTGAACGAGATCAACGCAGGCCTGCTCAAGGTCGTCGGCTTCACCGCCACCCCCTACCGCCTGGACAGCGGGATGCTGCACGAGGGCAAGGACCGCCTGTTCACCGACATCGCCTACGAGGTGCCGGTGCTGGACATGATCCAGCAGGGCTACCTCTCGCCGGTCATCCCGAAGCAGACCGACACCCAGCTCGACGTCGCCGGTGTCGGCAGCCGCGGCGGGGAGTTCATCGCCAAGGACCTCGAGGCGGCCGTCGATCGCGACGAGGTGACGCAGGCCGCGGTGGCGGAGATCGTCCGGCACGGCCAGGATCGAGGCTCCTGGCTCGTGTTCTGCTCCGGCGTCGCCCATGCGCGCCACGTCGCAGACGCGATCCGCGTGCACGACATCACCTGCGAAACAGTCACTGGCGAGACGCCCACCCCGGAGCGCGACCGCATCCTCGCGGCGTTCAAGGCCGGGCGGCTACGCTGCGTCACCAACGCCAATGTGCTGACCACAGGCTTCGACGCGCCCGGTGTGGACCTCATCGCGCTGCTGCGCCCCACCAAGAGCGTCGGCCTCTATGTCCAGATGGTCGGCCGCGGCACCCGCCTCGCCGAAGGCAAGGAGGATTGCCTGGTGCTCGACTTCGCCGGCAATACCGCCCGCCACGGCCCGATCGACACCGTCGACGGCAGCCGCAAGCAGAAGGGCGAGGAGGCAGGCGAGGCGCCCATCAAGGTCTGCCCCGCGTGCGAGACCATCAACCATGCCAGCGCGCGATACTGCAGGAAATGCAACTACGCCTTCCCACCTCCCGAGGTGAAGGTATCCGCAAAGGCGGCATCCGACGCCCTCCTGTCGACCCAGATCCAGGCAAGCTGGTGCGACGTCAGCGGCATCACCTATGCCCGCCACGAGAAGCCCGGCAAGCCAGCCTCGCTGCGCGTCACCTATGAATGCGGCCTGGCGCGGCACAGCGAATGGGTCTGCTTCGAGCACACCGGCTATCCCCGCGAGAAGGCGGTGGGCTGGTGGCACCGGCGTGCGCCGCACCTGCCACCGCCCTTCACCGTCGATGAGGCGCTGCAGCAGCAAGACGTGCTGCGCCAGCCCCGCGCCATCCAGGTGAAGCCCGTGGGTCAATACACGGAAATCGGCGCCGTGAGGTTCGGGTGAAATGCCACACCTGCGATCGCCTCGCCCGTCACTGGGATTGGTTCCGCCGCGAGCGCGGCCTGCGGGCGCACTGGACCGTGCCGACCTGCTCGCGGGTCTGCCTCGAAATCCGAAAGGAGCGCCGAATGGTTGATCCGAACGAGTTCGAACTCGCCGCCATGCGCCGCGCCGGCGACGCCGCCGGCGAATTCATCGACGCCCTCGGCCGCACCGACATGGCCCGCTGGACTGCCGCGGAGTGGGTCAGCTTCGTGGAAACGATCTGCGGCGCCTATGTCGACGCGCTGATCGACCAGCAGATCAGCGTCAATGCGGCGGCCACCAAGGTGCAGGGCCTGCCGGGATGAGCGAGCTGAACTTCATGGCCAGCCACGGCGCACAGCTGGTGGACAACGGTTTCCCGGTGATCCCCATCATGCCGGGTAGCAAGATTCCGGGGCGATACAGCCAGGGCCAGTGGACACCCTATCCCGACTGGACCCGGCACGCCGATCGGGCGACCACGCTGCACGAGGTGGAGATCTGGGCGTCCTGGCCGGACTGCGGCATCGGCATCGCCACCGGCACCACCGTTGCCCTCGACATCGACGTGCTCGACGCGACGGTCGCGCACGCCCTCACCGACCTCGCCACTGAGCATCTGGGGGCGACGCCGTTCCTGCGCATTGGCCAAGCGCCAAAGCGGCTGCTGCTGTACCGCACCGTCACGCCCTTCGCGGGGCGCAAGCGGGCCCCGCTCGAGGTGCTCGCGCGCGGCCAGCAGTTCGTCGCCTACGGCGTCCATCCTGGCACCGGGCGTCCGTATGCCTGGCCCGACGAGAACCCGCTGGAGCGGCCCTGGGAGGCGCTGCCGGTGGTCACCGAGGCGAAGGTGCTGGAATGGCTCGACGCCGCCTACACGGCCCTCCCGGACGCGCTGAGGCCCGCCACGCTGGCAGGGTCCGCCGCAGCGTCCACCTGGCGCGGCCCGTCCGATCCTCGTGGCACCTATGACGCCGTCGCCGCTGCTTTGGCCTGGATCCCGAACGACGATCTGGACGGGCATTCCTGGATCACCATCGGCAACGCCATCAAGGCGGCGCTGGGCGAGGACGGGCGGCAGCTGTGGCTCGACTGGTCGCGGCTGTCCGCCAAGTCCGGCCAGTCCGGGAAGCCTGATACGCCGGAGCGGCGCTGGGCCACGCTGCGGCCGCACAGCGTCGGCGCTGGCAAGATCTACGGCCTGGCCATCGACCGCGGCTGGGTGCCGCCGCCCGAGGTCACGCTGAATGGCAATGCCGCGGAACGCGCCGCGCAGCCCCACCCTGCGGCAGGGCTGCTGGCCAAGGCGGAGGCCTCGACGCTGTCGTACGCGCCAGAACCGACGCCCTACCGCGTACCACCGGAACTGTTGCAGGTGGATGGCGTGCTCGGCCGGTTCGTCGCGTATGCCACAGCAAGCGCCGTCAGCCCGCAGCCCTTCCTCGCCCTGGGCGCTGCCATCTGCCTCGTCGGCGCGGTGGCAGGCCGCCGCTACCGCACGCCCACCGATCTACGCAGCAACATCTACGCCATCGGCATCGCCGACAGTGGCGGCGGCAAGGACCACGCCCGACGCTGCGTGAAGCGGGCGCTCTACGCAGCCGGCCTCGATCGCTACCTCGGTGGCGAGGATTTTGCCTCCTCTGCCGGGCTGCTGTCGTCGCTGCAGCAACATCCCGTCCGCCTGTTCCAGGTCGATGAGTTCGGCCAGTTCCTCCATCTCGTGCTCTCACCGCGCGCGCCGGCCCACAAGGCGTCCATCTGGACAGAGCTCACCAAGCTCTACACCTCCGCAGCCGAGCCTTTCATCGGCGCCGAATATGCCGACCAGAAGCTCAAGCCTCGTGTCACCATCGAACAACCCTGCGCCTGTATCTGGGGCGTCACGGTGCCGGGGCCGCTCTGGCTGGCTCTGGAGGGCCGCGCGCTCGGCGACGGCTCGATCGCGCGCTTCCTCGTCTTCCTGACCGACGAGGACTATCCGGAGCGGAATGTCTCACCGGCATCAACAACGCCGCCGGACGACCTCGTGGCTGGGCTCCAGGCCATCGCCCTGGGCGTGCCCGAACATGGCTACGGGGGCAACCTGGCCGACACCATGTCGAGCACGGTCCCGACGCAGCCCTATGCCGTGCCGCTGACGGCCGAGGCCGAGGCTGCCATGGCAAGGGTGCAGCGCGAGGCATCGGACCTGCTCCGCCTCCACCGCGGCACCTATGCCACGGCACTGTTCGGCCGCCACGCCGAGAACACTGCGAAGCTGGCCATGATTGCCGCCATCAGCCGCAATCCAGCGCAGCCGGTTACGCAGGCCCACGACGTCGCCTGGGCGGCGAAGCTCGTCGAACACTGCATCGGCACGCTGCTGCGCGAGGCAGAAAGGCGCGTGTCGGACAACACCACCGAGGCAAACCACAAACGGGTGCTCGCCATCATCCGGGAAGGCCGGAGGCTGTCGCGCAGCGACATCACGCGGCGCTCGCAGTTCCTCTCGCGCCGCGAGCGGGAGGAAATCCTGGCCTCGCTGGTCGAGGCAAAGCTGATCGTGGCCGAGCAGGAGAGCAGCGCCACCAAGCCGGCCACCTTCTACCGGGCCGTCGCCGTGAGCCAAACGCGGACGCTGAAAGGAGAGGGAAGATGAATCATCTGGCGGCCTCGACGCTTTCTGCACGTGAAAATCCTGGCAGAACAAGGGTCAAAGCCAATTTTTCAGAAGTTCAATCTTTCGCGCGCGCGCGTAGACACACACACGGGGGTGCCCTTGGGGAGGGTGTATTGAAGAATAATAATTTATTGATTTATCCCTACCCCTCAGGGGGTGCCCTCCCTCTCCCACCCGCGATCACGAAATCGTGAGGTGATTCATGACCCTCCCCAGCACCCCTCGCCCACCCCGCTCCTGCCTCGACCGCGGCACGCGCAGTGCCACCACCAGCCCCGAGATGGAGGCCATGCGCCGCCGCGTCTGGCGTGAACAGGGCGTCGTCGCCCTCCGTCTCGAAGACATCACCGACCCCTGGCTCCGCCAGGCCCTCACCACCGAAGCCACGCGGCGCTGGGGGTCGCGTAACGGAGGACAGCACAATGGCCAATAAGCGTAAGGCGAATCGCGGCAAGGTGGCGGAGGACCTGGGCAAGCCGTCGCGCTGGCGGCTTCAGCACGGGGCGGTATCCGAGCCGCTCCGTGGACAGGATCCCGACACCGGTCGGCCAGCGACGCAGCGGCGGATGGTCGACTCGCTGGGCCAGATGCTCGCCAACGGCAGCATCACCCCGGCGATGCACGAGGCGGGGTGCATGTTCCGCACCCAGTTCCGCGCCGCCATGCTTGACAGCATCCGCGTCTCGGCCCTGGTCCGCGTCAGCGGCGGCAGTGACGACGGACCGACCGAGCATCAGGCTGCGGCCCGGCGTCGTGTCGCCGAGGCCCTGTCCCTGTTCGGTGGCACCGACACCGCCTGCGGCAGCTGCCTGTGGCACGTGGTCGGGATGGAATGCTCGGTGCGGGAATGGGCCGGCCGGCAGGGTTGGGGTGGGCGTGCCATCAACCATGTGCAGGGCCAGGGCATCCTGGTGGCGGCGTTGAGCGTGCTGGCGGTGCACTACGGCTTGGTCCCGCGGTCGATGGTGGCGTGACGGATGGCTGCGGCGTCCTGGCTCCGTCGTGGGCAGGGGCGCCGGGGCTGTCGCATGGGGGAGTTCTTCATGTAGATCAATGGGATACAGGAAATCGACACGGAGCGTGCGAAAGACGATTGCAGCGCTGGAACCGGTCGAAGTAGATTCTCACCACGATCGAAGACCTGGGTTGACGCAGTCCCCATGCTCCACAGTCGATCCATTGGCGCTCTCCTTGCTTGATCCCATGGTTCCTTCCTAGGCCGGATCGATGCGGGGGGCATTGGCGCGATAGACCCCTAGCGTCAGGTCGCAATTTTGGTGCGCGGTGCGCAGCACCACCCTCTCCAAATCTGGATACCCTCGATGACCCTCCCTTGGATGGCCGCGAAGATCGTGCTGCGTCCGGTGGGTGACCTGCGCGCCCACGACGGCAATGCCCGGCTGCACTCGGTCGGGCAGATCGAGCAGATCAAGGCCAGCATGCTGGCGTTCGGGTTCACCAACCCGCTGCTGGTGGACGAAGACGGCGTGCTGATCGCCGGGCATGGCCGGCTTGAGGCGGCCCAGACGCTCGGTATCGCCAAGGTGCCGGTGATCGTGCTGAAGCACCTGGCGCCGGCGCAGAAGGACACGCTGCGCCTAGCCGACAACCGCATCGCCGAGAACGCCACCTGGGACCAGGCCCTGCTGCGTGACGCGCTCGCAGGGTTGCAGCAGGCGGGCGAGGTCGATCTCCTGGCCATCGGCTTCTCCCAGGAGGAGATCGGCGCGATCCTGGCAGCCGCGGACGATGCCGTCACCGATGGCGACGCGCGAGATGAGCAGGACGGCGCCAACGCCGATGGCCATGGCGCGCCCACAGTTTCCGGCGGCGATGCCGAGGAGGATGATCCCGCCGACGCTGCGCCGGAACCGTCGCGCCAGGCCGTCGCCCGCGTGGGCGACGTCTGGTGCCTGGGCGACCATCGCTTGGCCTGCGGCGACAGCACCGACGCCGCCTGCGTGGCGCGCGTCATGGCCGGGGAACGCGCGGCGCTGCTGTTCACCTCCCCGCCCTATGGCAGCCAGCGGAACTACACCAACGGCGGCATCGGCGACTGGGACGCGCTGATGCGCGGCGTATTCCAGCATGCTGGCGAGACCCTGGCCGCCGATGGCCAGATCCTGGTGAACCTCGGGCTCACCCATCGCGACAACGAGTGGCACCCCTACTGGCAGGGCTGGATCGAGTGGATGCTGGCGATCGGCTGGCGCCGGTTCGGCTGTTATGTCTGGGACCAGGGCCCCGGCCTACCGGGCGACTGGAATGGCCGGCTCGCGCCCAGCTTCGAGTTCCTGTTCCACTTCAACCGCCAGGCGCGGCAGGCGAACAAGATCGTGCCCTGCAAATGGGCGGGCGATCCGCTGCTGATGTCTGGTCTGCGCCGCGCCGACGGCACGATGAGCGGCAACTCGCACGAGGGCCGGCCGATCCAGGACTTCCGGATCCCCGACAACGTGCTGCGCATCACGCGGCATAAGGAACGCGGCATCGAGACGGAGCATCCCGCGGTGTTCCCGGTGAAGCTGCCAGCCTTCCTGATGGAAACCTACGCCAATGCCGGCGATCTGGTGTTCGAGCCCTTCTGCGGCTCCGGCACCACGCTCCTGGCAGGGCAACGCACCGGACGCCGTGTGCGGGCCATCGAACTGGCCCCGGCCTATGTCGACCTGACGATCGCCCGCTGGCGGCAGAATCATCCCGACCTGCCGGTCACCCTCCATGGTGACGGGCGAGACTATGGCGCCATCGCGGCTGAACGCACCAAGGTGATGGAGGCCGCCGATGCAGGCTGATCTCGCTGTGGTGGCGATGCCGGTGGCGTCAGTCGTGCCGTATGCCACGAATGCGCGAACGCATTCCGATACCCAGGTGGCCCAGATCGCGGCTTCCATCGCCGAGTTTGGCTTCGTGAACCCGGTGCTGGTCGACGCGGCCGGCGTGCTGGTCGCGGGCCATGGCCGTGTGTTGGCAGCGAAGCGGCTCGGCCTGGCGAACGTACCGGCGATCCGGCTCGCCCATCTGACCGAGGCGCAAGCCCGTGCCCTTCGGCTGGCCGACAACCAGATCGCGCTCAACTCCGGATGGGATGAGGCCCTGCTGGCGACGGAGCTGGCGCGCATTCGCGACGAGGGTGTGGTCGACCTCGACGTGCTCGGCTTCTCAGGGCGGGAGCTCGACCAACTGCTCGCCGCGGCAGACGGTGGTGAAGACGCCGCACTGGATGAGGCGCCGCCGCTGCCGAACGTGCCGATCACACGCCCCGGAGACCTGTGGATCTGCGGTGCCCATCGCGTGCTGTGCGGTGACGCCACCAAGCTCGAGGACGTAAAGCAGGCCCTGGGCGACGGACGCCTGGCGGACATGGGGTTCCTCGATCCTCCATATAATGTTGCGTATACGGGAGGAACCTCCGCCAAGATGACCATCGCCAACGATGCGCTCGGCTCGGGCTTCCTCGACTTCATTCGGCCGGCGCTCGCCAACCTGCTGTCGGTCACCAAGGGTGCCAGCTACGTCTGCATGTCCTCGTCTGAATGGCCGACACTGCATCGGGCCTGGCAGGATGCCGGCGGCAAGTGGTCCAGCACCATCATCTGGGCCAAGAACACCTTCGCGCTGGGGCGGGCCGACTATCACCAGCAGTTCGAAGCCATGCTCTACGGCTGGAAGGCCGGCAACCAGCACTACTGGTGCGGCGCGCGCGACCAGGGGAACGTCTGGCATTTCGACAAGCCGGCGCGCAACGACCTGCATCCGACAATGAAGCCGGTGGCACTGGTCGAGCGGGCGATCCGCAACAGCAGCAAGCACCG
>CANHKG010000038.1 GCA_947460455.1 Rhodospirillales bacterium
CTCAGGACGTCGCGTCCTGAGAGGCACCCCCCGCTGCCGTGGGCAACAAAACGAATGGGGTCTGGGGCCTAAGGCCCCAGCGGGATCCAAGGGCAGAGCCCTTGGTCGGGGTCCGGGGTGAAACCCCGGCCTTACTTCCTCACCATCTCCGCGATCTGCACCGCGTTCAGCGCCGCGCCCTTCAGCAGCTGGTCGCCCGCCACGAACAGCGCCAGGGACCGTCCAGACCCGTCCGACACATCCTCGCGGATGCGCCCCACCAGCACGTCATCCTGGCCGGAGGCTTCGTTCGGCATCGGAAAGTGGTTGCGCGCCGCGTCGTCCACCAGCGCCAGCCCCGGCGCCGCGCCCAGGATCTCGCGCGCCTGGCCGGGCGTCATCGGCCGGTCGAAGGTCACGTTCAGCGCGATCGAATGCGCCCGCAGCACCGGCACGCGGATGCAGGTGGCCGTCGCGCGCAGCTCCGGCTCGCCGAAGATCTTGCGCAGCTCGCGGATCACCTTGGTTTCCTCGTCGTTGTAGCCGGTCTCCGGGTCGATCTCCGTGTTGTGGCTGAACAGGTTGAACGCATAGGGATGCGGCATCACCGCGGGCGTGAAGGGCTGCCCGTCCAGATACGCCCGCGTCGCATCGATCAGCTCCTGCATCGCCGCCGCCCCGGCACCGCTGGCCGCCTGATACGTCGTCACCACCACGCGCCGGATCGGGTTGGCCTGGTGCAGCGGCCACAGCGCCATGCCGGCGATGATCGCCGCGCAATTCGGGTTGGCGATGATCCCGGTATGCCCCGCCAACGCCCCGGCATTGATCTCCGGAACCACCAGCGGCACGTCCGGCGCCATGCGGAACGCCGAGGAATTGTCGATCACCACCGCCCCCGCGGCCACCGCCGCCGGCGCGAACCGCCGCGACCGTTCGCCGCCCGCCGAGAACAGCGCCACGTCCACGCCCGCGAACGCCGCCTCGCTCAGCTCCGTCACCTCCACCTGCTCGCCCCTGAACGCCATCCGCGACCCCGCGGAGCGTGCGGAGGCCAGCAGCCGCAACTCACGCACCGGAAACCCGCGCGCCTCCAGCACGCGCAGCATCTCGGTCCCCACCGCGCCGGTGGCACCCACCACCGCCACGGTGGCAGGCCGCGCACCGGCGCTGGTTTGGTGTTCGGAAAGCCTCTGTTGATCCTGGGGGCTCATGGTCTCTCTCCTGCTGGTGCCGGGGGAGGGGGGCCATGTCATGAAAAAGGCCCCAACCTGTTCGGCGGGGCCTGTGGAACGTCGCTTTAGGGAAAGTTCAGCGCGCGCACACCAAGGACACCCGGAAGGGAGTCTTTTTGGTCGTCGTGCGGGTCTTCATGCTGAACATGAAAATGCGGTTAGCGCAGTTCGCGCCCCGCTGCAACCTCCGGCGCGCCGCGTCCGCCATGGCGGATCACCGCCAGCATCATCGCGCCGCCGAAGCCGCCCGCCAGCAGCGTCACCAGGATCAGCATCCAGCGCAGCCGCGTCGCCGTCGCCTCCGCCTCGCCCAGCCGCCGCGCCCGCATCGCCGTGCGCTCGGCCGCCACCTTCGCCTCGAAATCCGCCCCCGCCGGCAGGATCGCCTGCGCGCTGTCCCCCAGCCGCACCCGCATCGCCTCCAGCGCCGCCGCATTGCCGGCCCGAGCAGCCACCAGCGCCTCGTCCAGCAGCACCTCGCGCTGCAGCGCCCGGTCCAGCGGCAACGGCGCCACTTGTGCCGCCAGCAGCCCGGTCAGCCCCAGCACGCCGAAACACATCATGAGGAACCCGAGCAGCCCGAACCCCATCCCTCGCCCCGAACCCTGCGGTGCGTCCGCCATGATCCCGTCTCCCGCTGCTTCGCGCCACATCGGCCCGCCCACACGTTCCGTCAAGGCGGCGCCGGCCCAGATGGGGCCAAGAACGGGGCAAAGGGCATAAATGCTTTGTTCACGCGCGCTTGTCAGCTTGTCCTTGTTAATCCCGGGGCCCCTTCATGCACCTCTCTGCGCTGCGCAATTGGCTGGTGCGCCTGCGCCACGGCGGGGAAGGCCAGAGCACGCCCGTTCCCCTCTCCGAAAACCCCGCCACCCCGCACGGCACCCTCGCCCCACCCGCGGCCGACTCCGCCGCCACCATCCCCTCCCTGTGGCCGCCCGCCCGGCTGGCCATCGAGGAGGAGCTCTGGGGCACCGGCTTTCTCATCCCCGGTGGCGGGCCAGAGGTCCTGCGCCTGGCCGCCCCCATCGGCCTCTCCGCCGCCTCCTCCCTGCTCCTGCTCGGCACCGGCCCCGGCGGCCCCGCCCAGTTCCTCTCCACCGAGCTCGGCGTCTGGGTCAACGGGCACGAGGCAGACCCCAACCTCGCAGCCATCGCCACCCGCCGCATCCAGCGCGCCGGCGCCGCCATGGCCAAGCGCGCCTCCGTCACCGGCTGGAACCGCCACGCCCCCGCCTTCACCCCGCGCTCCAGCCACCACGCCCTGGCGCTGGATGCCATCCGCGACGCCGCCGTGCCCCCCGTGCTCGCCGCCATCGCCGAGTCCCTCAAGCCGCACGGCCAGATCGTCCTGGTCGAAACCGTCGCACAGGAACCGCTGGACCCCACCGACCCCGCCATCGCCACCTGGTGCCGGCTGGAGGGCAGGGCGCCCATCCTGCCGGAGCCCGAAGCCATCAGCCGCGGCCTCTCCCGCCTCGGCTTCGACGTGCGCGTGGCCGAGGACGTTTCCGCCCGCCACATGCGCCTGGCCGTCCTTGGCTGGCGCCACCTCGTCCGCCAGATGGCGCGCGACCGCCCGGCGCACGACCGTGCCGCCGCCGTCGTCGCCCAGGCCGAACTCTGGACACGCCGCATCCGCCTGATGCATTCAGGCCGCATCCGCATGATGCGCTTCCACGCCATCGGCGGCGCCACGATCGGCTGAAACAAGCCCCGCGGCTTGACACAACGCCCACGCCCCTCTACTTCGCGCCGCTCTGTATCCATGCCCCTTGACCCATGCCCCTTGCGGGCGTTGAAGGCCGCTTCCCATGAAAGTCCGCAACAGCCTCCGTTCCGCCAAGGTGCGCGACAAGAACTGCCGCGTGGTGCGCCGCCACGGCCGCGTCTACGTCATCAACAAGAAGAACCCCCGCATGAAGGCCCGCCAGGGCTAACGGCGGCGGCCATCTTCCTGGCCTGACCGTGCTGATCTGATTGCGCCCCGGGGCCCCGCTCCGGGGCGCTTTCGTTGATGGCCCCGCCCCTCTGGCCTTGCCCCTCTGGCCTTGCCCCGCCCCTCTGGCCTTGCCCCGACCGGTGCATGCCCTCACATTGCGCCCCTCTCGCCGGAGGCCGCCATGCTCCCCCAACCCGCACCGAAGCCCGACATCCTCGCCCGCCGCGATGAGATCGTCGCCGGCCTGCGCGCCCTCCTGCCCGACGATGCCGTCATCGGCGATGCCCTGCGCCTGAAGCCCTACGAAACCGATGGGCTTTCCGCCTACCGCGAGGTCCCCCTCGCCGTGGCCCTGCCCTCCACCACGGAGCAGGTCGCCGCCATCATGGAATTCTGCCACCGCGAAGGCGTGCGCGTTGTCCCGCGCGGTGCCGGCACCTCGCTCTCCGGCGGCGCCCTGCCCATGGCCGACTCGGTCGTCCTCGGCCTCATGCGCATGAACCGCATCACCGAAATCGACTATGCGGATCGCCTGGCCGTGGTGCAGGCCGGCGTCACCAATATCGGCATCACGCAAGCCGTGGCGGGGCAGGGCTTCTTCTACGCGCCCGACCCCTCCAGCCAGCTCGCCTGCATGATCGGCGGCAACGTCAACATGAACTCCGGCGGCGCCCACTGCCTGCGCTACGGCGTCACCGCCAACAACCTCCTCGGCCTCAAGCTCGTCACCGTCGAAGGCGAGATCCTGGAGATCGGCGGCGCCCATCTCGACAGCGCCGGCTACGACTGGCTCGGCCTGCTCACCGGCAGCGAGGGCCAGCTCGCCATCGTCACCGAGGTCACCGTCCGCATCCTCCGCGCCGCCGAGGGCGCCCGCGCCATGCTCGCCGCCTTCCGCAGCAACGAGGTCGCCGGCGCCTGCGTCGACAGCATCATCGGCTCCGGCATCATCCCCGTCGCGCTGGAATTCATGGACCGCCCGGCCATCCACGCCTGCGAGGCCTTCGCCAACGCCGGCTACCCGCTCGATGCCGAAGCCATGCTCATCATCGAAGTCGAAGGCAGCACCGAGGAACAGGATTTCCTCCTCGACCGCCTGAAAGCCATCTGCGCCCAGCACGACCCCATCAGCCTCAAGGTCTCCACGAGCGCCGAGGAATCCCTGGCCATCTGGAAAGGCCGCAAGGGCGCCTTCGGTGCCGTCGGCCGCATCTCGCCCGACTACATGTGCATGGACGGCACCATCCCCACCAGCCAGCTCCCCCATGTCCTGCGCCGCATCGGCGAGATGTCCGCCGACTACAACCTCCAGGTCGCCAACATCTTCCACGCCGGCGACGGCAACCTCCATCCGCTGATCATGTTCGACGCCAACGACCCCTCCAGCTTCGCCAAGGCGGAGAAGTTCGGCGCCGACATCCTCACCCTCTGCGTCGAGGTCGGCGGCTGCCTCACCGGCGAACACGGCGTCGGCGTGGAAAAGCGCGACCTCATGAACGTCCAGTTCACCGAGATCGAGCTGGACCAGCAGCGCCGCATCAAATCCGCCTTCGACCCCGGCTGGCTCCTCAACGCCAACAAGGTCTTCCCGCTGAAGGGCCTCGCCGCGGAATGACCCCCACCACCGAACAGGGCGTCATCGAGGCCATCCAGGCCGCCCACGACGCCAGCGAACCCCTCGCCATCGCCGGCCGAAACAGCAAGCAGGGTCTGCTGCGCCCCGTCCAGGCCGCCCGCACCCTCAGCACCGCCGGGCTCACCGGCATCACCCTCTACTCGCCCAGCGAGCTCATCATCTCGGCCCGCGCCGGCACCACGCTGGCCGAAATCGAGGCCGAAGTCGCCGCCCGCGGCCAGCACCTCGTCGCCGAACCGCCGGATTTCACCGCCCTGTTCGGCCAGGTCCAGCCCCAGACCATCGGCGGCATCGTCGCCAGCAACCTCTCCGGCCCCCGCCGCATCGCCTGGGGCGCCATGCGCGACCACGTCATGGGCGTGCGCGCCGTCAACGGCACCGGCGAATCCATCCGCTCCGGCGGCCGCGTACTCAAGAACGTCACCGGCCTCGATCTCTGCAAGCTCCTCACCGGCAGCCACGGCACGCTCGCCGTCCTCACCGAGATCACCCTGAAGGTCGCCCCAGCCCCGGAACAGCGCGCCACCCTCGTCCTGCGCAACCTCGCCCCGGAACAGGCCGTCGCCGCCCTCTCCGCCGCGCTGGGCTCCCCCTACGCCGTCTCCGGCGCCACCCACCTCCCCGCCGCCCAGGCCAGCTTCATCCCCGGCCTCGGCCCAACCCCGGCCACCCTCATCCGCCTGGAGGATTTCGCCCCCTCCATCGCCTACCGCTCCGAGCGCCTCCGCACCGACCTCGCCCCCTTCGGCCCCGTCGAAATCCTGGACGACGCCCAGTCCCGCCTCGCCTGGACCGCCATCCGCGACTGCGCCCCCTTCGCCGGCATGCAAGGCGCCATCTGGCGCGTCTCCGTCCGCCCCTCCAGAGGCCCCCAGGTCGCGGCCACGCTGGAACAAGCCTTCGGCGCCGCCTGGTTCCTCGATTGGGGCGGCGGCCTGGTCTGGATCGCCGGCCCCGCCACCACCGAAGCGCACAACGCCGTCGCCGCGGCCGCGCAGGCCCATGGCGGCACCCACACCCTGTTCCGCGCCCCGGAAACCCTGCTCGCCGCCGTCGCCGTCATCCCCCCGGAACCCGCCGCCCTCGCCACCATCGCCGCCCGCGTCAAGGCAGCCTTCGATCCCCGCGGCATCCTCAACCCAGGCCGCATGCGGGCAGGGGAGTAAGCATCATGATTCCGGCGCTGCAGCCTCAGCGAAGCAAGACTCACCACGGAGACACGGAAGGCACGGAGCAGTCACGAACGCCCACCTCTCCGTGCCGTCTCCGCGCACTCCGTGCCGCCGTGGTGACTCTTCCTTCCTCCCACGCCACCAACCCGGCCTAGCCCATGCAAACCACCTTCTCCGAAGCCCAGCTCCGCGACCCCGACACCGCGGAATCCAACAAGCAGCTCCGCACCTGCGTCCATTGCGGCTTCTGCACCGCCACGTGCCCCACCTTCGTCCTCCTCGGCGACGAGCTCGATTCCCCCCGCGGCCGCATCTACCTCATCAAGGACATGCTGGAATCCGGCCGCCCGGCCACAGAGGAAGTCGTCCGCCACGTCGATCGCTGCCTCTCCTGCCTCTCCTGCATGAGCACCTGCCCCAGCGGCGTGAACTACATGCACCTGGTCGACCACGCCCGGCACTACATCGAAGACACCTACCAGCGCCCCTGGCACGAGCGCCTGCTCCGCAACGCCCTGGCCCTGATCCTCCCCCACCCCAACCGCCTGCGCGCCACCCTCATGGCCGCCAGCGCCACCCGCCCGCTGGCCGGCCTCATCCCCGGCGACGGCATGTTCCAGAAGCGCCTGCGTGCCCTCTTCAAGCTCGCCCCGCGCACCATCCCCGCCCCCAGCCCCCTCGAAGGCCCCCGCACCCACACCGCCACCACCGAGAAGAAGGCCCGCGTCGCCCTCCTCGCCGGCTGCGCCCAGCAGGTGCTGGACCCCGCGATCAACGAGGCCACCATCCGCCTCCTCACCCGCATGGGCACCGAGGTCGTCGTCGCGAAAGGGGCAGGGTGCTGCGGCGCCCTCACCCACCACATGGGCCACCACGACCCCGCCATGGCCAGCGCCGCCGCCAACATCGAAGCCTGGCACCAGGAGCTGGAAACCCAGGGCCTGGACGCCATCATCATCAACACCTCCGGCTGCGGCACCACGGTCAAGGATTACGGCCACATGTTCCGCACCACGCCGTTCGCCGAAAAAGCCCGCAAGATCAGCGCGCTCGCCATGGACATCACCGAATACCTGGCCAAATCCAACTACACCCCCACCCGCGAACCCCCGGGCCTCACCGTCGCCTACCACTCCGCCTGCAGCCTCCAGCACGGCCAGAAGATCACCGCCCAACCCAAGCAGCTCCTGCAAAAAGCCGGCTTCAAGGTCGTCGAACCCATCGAGCCCCATCTCTGCTGCGGCAGCGCCGGCACCTACAACATCCTTCAGCCCGACATCAGCACCCGCCTGCGCGCCCGCAAGCTGGAAAACCTGAAGGCGACGAAGCCCGACCTCATCGCCGCCGGCAACATCGGCTGCCTCACCCAACTCGCCGGCGATACGCTCCCCACCATCCACACCATCCAGCTGCTCGATTGGATGGCCGGCGGCCCCAAACCCGCCGGAGCCCCCTAGGGCTTAAGTTGCTCGCCAAAACAAAGACCTAGAGTGGTGGCCGACCGCCTATCAGGTCGGCTACCGCTCTAGGCCGCCCTCCGCGCCGACCGATCCACCGCCAGGAACGGCACCCCGCGCGAACACCGCTCCAGCCGCGCCTCCACCCCATACACCTCGCGCAGCAACGCCGGC
This sequence comes from Rhodospirillales bacterium, assembly GCA_947460455.1. GTDB lineage: Bacteria > Pseudomonadota > Alphaproteobacteria > Acetobacterales > Acetobacteraceae > CAMDGX01. The sequence continues at coordinate 7,596 of CANHKG010000038.1, forward strand.
GTCAGCACGTCCACCGGCGCCCCATGCGTCACGATCCGCCCCCCACCCAGCACCGCCACCCGGTCCGCGAACCGCAGCGCCTGGTTCAGGTCATGGATCGCCAGCACCACGCATAGCCCACGCTCCCGCGCCAGCCGGCGCAAAAGCTCCAGCACCTCCACCTGCCGCTGCAGATCCAAAGCACTCGTCGGCTCATCCAGCAGCAACACCCTGGGCTCCCGCACCAGCGCCTGCGCCAAGGAAACCAACTGCCGCTGCCCGCCCGACAACTCGCTCAAATGCCGCCCCGCAAGCCCCTCGATCTCCAGCATCCCCAGCGCCGACGTCACCGCATCCGCCTCGGCATCGCTCACCGCCCAACCGCCACCGCCCTGCTTTCGCGCCAGCAGCACCGCCTCGAACACCGTCAGCACCGCGTTCACCGCGCTGTCCTGCGGCATGTAGCAAAGCCCCGCATTCCCCGCGGCCACCGCCACCCCATCCAGCGCCACCACCCCGGGCCCCTGCAGCAGCCCCACGATCCGCCGGAACAGCGTCGACTTCCCCGCCGCATTCGGCCCCAGCAGCGCCGTCACCTCGCCGCCCCTCAGCTCCGGTAGCGAAACCCCGCGCAGCACCACATTCCGCCCATAGGCAACCTCCAGCCCCTCAACCCGCAAATTCACCACGAAGCCCTCCGCGTGCTCAAAATCAGCGAGAAGAAGAACGGCACCCCCACCAGCGCCGTCACAATCCCGATCGGCAGGATCAACCCGGGCACCACAGCCTTGCTCAGCACCGAAGCCGCCGACAGCACCACCGCCCCCGCCAACGCCGAGGCCGGCAGGAAAAACCGCTGATCCTCCCCCACCAGCATCCGCGCGAGATGCGGCCCCACCAGCCCGATGAACCCGATCGTCCCCACAAACGCCACGGTCACCGAAGCCACCGCGCTCACCAGCAAAATCGTCTGCAACCGCAGCCGCCCCACCGCGATCCCCAGGCTCGCCGCCTTCTGCTCCCCCAGCCGCAACGCCGTCAGCGCCCAGGCCTGCCGCGCCAGCAGCGGCCACGCCACTGCCAGCATCGCCGCCGCCACCCCCAGCTTCGGCCAGGTCGTTCGCCCCAGGCTCCCCATGGTCCAGAACACCACGGCGGCCAGTGCCTGCTCGGACGCCATGAATTCCAGCGCCGCCAGCGCCGCGTTGAAGCTGAACACCAGCGCGATGCCCAGCAGCACCACCGTCTCCGTCCCCATCCCGCGCCGCTGGCTCAGCACATGGATCAACCCGGCGCAGCCCATCGCGCACAGGAACGCATTGGCCGGAATCGTCCACGCGCTCCATCCGGAAGGCAGCAGGCTCACGCCCAGCACGAACCCCAGCGCCGCCCCGAACCCCGCCGCCGCCGAAATCCCCAGCGTGAACGGGCTCGCCAGCGGGTTGTTCAACACCGTCTGCATCTGCGCGCCGGCAACCGAGAGCGCCGCCCCCACCACCACCGCCATCAGCGCCACCGGCAGCCGGATCTCCCACACCACCACGGCAACGGAGATCGGCCCCTCCAGCCCCAGCAACGCCCGCACCACCTCGCCCGGCCCATACCGCGCCGGCCCCAGCGCCAGGTCCGCCACCAGCGTGCACGCCAGCACCACCCCCAACCCCGCCAGCAACCCCAGCCGCCGCCGCGTCAGCGCCCGATAGGCCTCCCGCCCCGCAACCAGGGCAACCGAGCCGCTCACGCCCCCGGCTCCAACGAAACCCAATACCCAGGCCGATACGCCACCGGCAGGAACCGCGCATGAAAGTCCCGGAACACCGCATCCGGGTCCAGATCCGCGAACAGCTCCGGCTGCAGCCATTTCGCCAGCACCTGGATCGCCACGAACTGATACGGGCTGTCATAGAACTGGTGCCAGATCGCGTGCACCCGCCCGCTGCGCGCCACCGGCAACGTCCGATACGCCGGCCGCTGCATCAGCTTCGCCAACCGCGCCCGCGCCAGCCTTTGGTCCGCCCCGGGCCCCACCCCCACCCAGGCCCCATCCGGCGCATACAGCGTCCAGTTGCTCCCGGTCACCAGCACCACATCCGGCCGCGCCGCCACCACCTGCTCCGGGTTCACCGTGCCGAACGTGCCCGGGATCAGCTTCGCCGCGATGTTCTCTCCGCCCGCCATCGTCACCATGCGGCCGAAATTCTCATCCCCGAAGGACATGCAGCAGCCCTCGTCATACCCCGCCGCCCGCTCGATCATCACCTTCGGCCGCACCCCCGCGAACCCGCGCAACCGATCCGTCACCACCGCGATCTGCGCGGCCCGATACGCCGCCAGCTCGGCCGCCCGGCTCTCGCGTCCCAGCAGCGCCCCCATGATCGCGATCGACCGCTCGGCATGCTCGAACGGCTTCTCGCGGAAATCGATGAACACCAGCGGAATGCCCACCCGCTCCAGCTTGCCGATCAACCCGCCATCATCGATCGCCACCTTCGATTCCAGGTTCATCACCACCACGTCGGGCCGCAGCGCGATCACCTGCTCGATATCGAACGCCCCGTCCTTCCACCCCCCGAACACCGGCAGCTTGGCGATCTCCGGATACTGCCGCTCATAGGCGGTGTAGCCATCCAGGTCGGCCTTCCTGAAATCATCCCGCCACCCCACCACCCGCGCGAACGGCGCCTCCCGCTCCAGTGCCGCCACCAGATAGGCCTGCCGCCCCTCACCCAGGATCACGCGCCGCACCGGCGATGCCACCCGCACCCGCCGCCCCACGATATCCACCACCTCCACCGCACCCGCCGCCCGCGCCCCGGCCGCCGCCACCACCATGGCGAACCCCGCCATCACCCCCCGCCGAGAAACACCCATCGCCCAACCCTCCGCGTCACCACGGCACCACCGCCGCCCGGCATCGCTACTGCAAATGCAACTCACTCGCAATTGCAAATCGAACAGACCCACGGCGTCGCCAGGGCAGGGCGCCCGCCCACCGCTTTCCAGCCCCGCCGCGCCTCACTACCATGCCCCCGCGCGGCCCAACCGCGCCCCTGGGGAGCGAACCACATGCTGACCGACCGCCACGGCCTCACCCTGTCCACCACCTCCGCCCCCGCGCGGGATGCCTACGACCGCGGCTGCGACCTCATGCTCGGCGCCTATCCCGGCGCCCCCGAAGCCTTCGCCGAGGCCCTCGCCGCCGACCCCAACCTCGCCCTCGCCCACGTCGCCATCGCCCGCATGCAGCAGATGCGCGGGGATATGCCCGCCGCCCGCGCCGCCCTCGCCGAAGCCACACGCCGCGCCCCCGCGCTCTCCCCGCGCGAAGCCGGCCACATCGCCTATTTCAACCTGGTCTTCACCGGCCAGTCCGAAGCCGCCCTCGCCGCCCTCACCACCCATCTCGAACACTTCCCGCGCGACGCCATGGCGCTCAGCACCTGCATGACCCCCTCCGGCCTGCTCGGCTTCTCCGGCCGCCTCGGCCGCGAACGCGAACAGGTCGCCTTCCTCACCCCCCTCGTGCCGCACTACGAGGATGACGGCTGGTTCGCCGCCCACCACGCCCACGCCCTCATCGAAAACGGCCAGAACGCCGAAGCCATCCCCTTCCTGGATCGCGCCGCCGCCCTCACCCCGCGCAGCCCCTGGATGGCCCATGCCCGCGCCCACCTGCACTACGAACAGGGCGAACCCCAGGCCGCCCGAACCTTCCTCGCCAACTGGCTGCCCGGCTACACCCGCGATGGCGCGCTGAACGGCCATCTCAGCTGGCACCTCGCCCTCTCCGAACTCGCCGCCGGCAACACCGAAACCGCCTTCGAGCTCTACCGCACCGCCTTCGGCCCCGGCGCCCATCGCGGCCACAAGATGATCCAGCTTGGCGATGCCGTGGCCTTCCTCTGGCGCGCCGAACTCGCCGGCGCCAAGCCAGACCCCGCCCACTGGCAGGCCATGCACGATTTCGCCCAGGCGATGTTCCCCCGCGCCGGCACCGCCTTCGCCGACTGGCACGTCGCCCTCACCGACGCCGCCGCCGGCGACACCGCGGCCCTCGATGCCCGCCTCGCCGAAATCGACCAGCTCGCCCAAAACGGCCGCTACCCCGCCGCCCCCGTCGTGCCCGCCCTGGCCCGCGCCTTCGCCGCCTTCCGCCGGCAAGACTACGATGCCGCCATCGCCGCCATCGCCCCCGTGGTCACCGAACGCGAACGCATCGGCGGCAGCCGCGCCCAAACCGACCTGGTCGATTTCACCCTGCTCCGCGCCTACGTCGCCGCCGGCCGGCTGGAGGAAATGCAAGCCATGCTCGCTCGCCGCCGCCCCGGCCCCGGCCCGGTCCCGGTCACCGGCCTGATCCACTAACCAAGCAAGGGCAGGGCGCTGCCCTGCACCCGCCAGGGGGCGAGCCGCCCCCTGGACCCGGCATTCTCATAAACGTCTCTCCCCCCTGCACAGCAGGGGGGAGCCGGAGGGGGGCTCTTCCTCTCCACACCCCCAACGCCCAACCCCATCACCCCGCCCCGCTTGTCCCACCCCAACCACACCGCCAAACTTCCCCTGACACGACAACTGAACCGCCCCATGAACTGGGACAAAGCGTGAGCTGGGACACCGTCGCCCCCTACCACCGCGGCTTCCGCGAATTCGCCGAGGCCTACGACGCCTTCGGCTTCGCCGACATCCACGCCCACGCCCTCCCGCACCTGCCCGCCAAGCCCGGCCTCATGCTCGATGTCGGCGCCGGCTCCGGCCGGGATGCCGAATGGTTCGCCACCCAAGGCTGGGAAGTCGTCGCCGCCGAGCCCGCCACCGCCCTGCGCCAGGAAGCCACCCGCCGCCACCCCTCGCCACGCATCCGCTGGATCGACGACCGGCTGCCCGCCCTGGCCAACACCCATCGCCTCGGCCTCGGCTTTGATCTCGTCTGGCTCTCCGGCGTCTGGATGCACATCCCGCCGCAGGATCGCCCGCGCGCCATGCGCAAGCTCGCCACCCTGCTCAAGCCCGGCGGCCGCATGGTCCTCACCCTGCGCCACGGCCCCGCCCCGGAAGACCGCCCGATGTGGCCGGTGGACCCGCACGAGGTGGAACGCCTCGGCGTCGATCACGGCCTCGCCCTGCGCGTCGCCACCCAACGCACCGCCGATATCGGCGGCCGCCCCGACATCACCTGGCAAACAATCATCCTGGACCTGCCGGATGACGGCGCCGGCGCGCTCCCCACCCTGCGCGGCGTCATCCTCCGCCAGGAGAAATCCTCCACCTACAAGCTCGGCCTCCTGCGCAGCATCGCCCGCATCGCCGATGCCTATCCCAACCTCGCCCGCGATGCCGGTGACGACGTCGAACTTCCCCTCGGCCTCGTCGCCCTCACCTGGCTGCGCATGTACAAACCGCTCGTCGAACGCGGCCTGCCGCAGCTCACAGCCCCGGGCATGGGCTTCGTGAAAGCCCCCTTCCTGGCGCTGGCCGCCCTCGCCCCGCAGGACCTGCGCCCCGGCGCCGTCTTCCACGGCGACGACGCCCGCCACCTCCGCCTCGCCCTGCGCGATGCGGCCCGCGTCATCGCGGACATGCCCGCCCGCCACCTCACCTACGCCAACGACATCCCCGTCTTCCCCAGCGAGTACCGCGGTCCACCCGCCGCTGCGGCCAGCTTCGCCATCACGCCCGAAACCCTCTGGGCCTACGGCACCACCCGCGTGCCGCTCGCCATCTGGCGCGCCTTCTGCCGCATGTCCGCCTGGATCGAGCCGATGCTGCTCGCCGAATGGATACGCCTCACCCAGGGCTACGCGGAGCGGGCGGGCAGGGTGGTCACCACCGACGAAGCCCAACGCGCCCTGCGCTGGCTGGAGCCTGAACGGGATACCGCCTTCGTCCGCGGCCTCGCCCTCGGTCGCCTCCACGCCGGCCGACCCGTCAGCTGCGTCTGGTCCGGCCGCCCGCTGGGTGAGGCACTGGATATCGATCACTGCCTACCCTGGTCCGCCTGGCCCTGCGGCGATCTCTGGAACCTCCTGCCCGCGGCACCGGCGATCAACCAGCGCCACAAGCGCGACCGCCTCGTCACCGCGGATGCCCTGGCCACCGCCCGCCCGCGCATCCTGTCCTGGTGGCAGGAAACCTACCTCGCCAACCCGGCCCTCGCCCTGCGCTTCACCGAGGAAGCTCGCTCCAGCCTCCCCCTGCCGCACGACCGCGTGCCCGACCACGACGATATCTTCGCCGCCCTCGACTTCCGCCGCCTGCGTCTGCGCCAGGAGACCCAGGCCTCGGAATGGGCAGGGGTGGTCTAGGAAAAAATATTCCACAACCCCCTTGCAGCGCCATCGTCCCTGACGTATCTAACTAACGTGTTAACCCTTACGGACCACCTCACCCACATCGTCGCGACCATCCGCGCCGTTATCGGTCTCCTCATCCCGCCCGTACCGGCGCGGGAATCGCACGCCCATATGGTCCAGTTGCTCTTCAACCGCGTCGGCCGCGCCGCGCGCCTGTTCGCGCGCCTTCACGCCCTCTGGCTGGAAAACCGCCTCCCGGCCCCGCGCCCCAGCCGCGCCCGTACCGCAAAGGCCCAAACCGCGCCCACGCGCCCGCTCCCGCCCTCGATCCCGCGCGCCAAGGCGTGGTTCCTGAACGCCGGCCAGCACCATGCCGGCCTCGCGCATTTCCAGCTCAACACCTTCCTGGAACGCGCAGACCTCCCGCAATTCCTCGCCGCGGTCCCGCAGGCCGGCCGCTATTTGCGCCCGCTCTGCCGCCTGCTGGCCGTCCCGCAGCCGGGTTTCCTCGCCCTGCCGCCCCGCCCGCGCGCGGAGCGCACCCCGCGCCCCCACGCCACCCGTCCGCGTGCCCCGAGCCTGCGCAACCCGCAGCTCCCGCCCGGCGACCCGCCCTTCCGCCCCTACGTCCTCGCCGCCGCCCGCTATTTCCGAAAAAAATACGGCAAGGAAAACTAGCCTCCCTGCATCCAATATATTCTGCTATCAATCCATTCCGGAAAATCGAAGAAGAACCCAGCCGCTAGGCAAGCCAAACGCCATCCCGCATCAGTTCCCGCCCCAACAACTCGTTCTCCTCCCGCCAGGCCTGGATGCGGCGCGGCGTGATCCAGATGAACACCATGCGCGCGGCACTCTGCCGCGGATCAAACCCGGTCCGGGCGGCGAAGGCATCGGCGGTGGCAGCCGGAACCGCCGCCACCGGCAGCGAATCGGCCGTCCCCTCAATCACCACCACGTCGCGCGTCGTCCCCAGCGACAGCCGCGCCCGCCCGGTGGCCCGCAGGTTGCGCGCGGTCACGGAACTGTCCGGCGTTGCCAGCAGCAGCCGCGTGCCGTCCCACAGGAACGAAAGCGGAATAAGATGCGGCACATCGCCGCGCGCCGTGGCCACCCAAACATCAACGTCGCTGGCCAACCGGGCCAACGTGTCGTCGCGCCGGCGGGCCGGATCGCGCGGCGCAGCGGTCACGTGCTGGCGGCCTGTATGCGCGCCAACGCCTCGTCCCGCCCAAGCGCTGCCAACACCGCATCAATACCAGGGGAGACCGTGCTGCCCGTCAGCCCCGCCCGAAGCGGCTGCGCCACCTGCCCAAGCTTCACCCCCTTCGCCTCCGCGAACCCCCGCAATGCCGCATCGATGCCAGGGACCGTGAAGTCGCAGGCCGCCAGCGCCACGCCCACCTCGCGCAGCAACAGCCGCGCCTCCGCGGTCAGCAGCGCCTCGGCCTTCGGCGTGAACGGCAACGGCAGCGAATGCGCCAGGAACGCCGCGGAATCAGCCAGTTCCACCAGCGTCCTGGCCCGCTCCTTCAACGCCGGCATCAACGCCTGCATCCGATGGATCGCCTCGGTCCCCAGCGCCAGGTTGGGCCGCCCGGCCAACCGCCGCGCCACCTCGTGGGCCAGCCAGCCATCGTCGCGCTGCTTCTGCCAATGCGCGTTCACGAAGCCGAGCTTGGCATAATCCATCCGCGCCGCCCCGCGGCCCACGCCGTCGAGATCGAACAACCGCACCGCCTCGTCCCGGTCCAGCAACTCCACATCGCCATGCGCCCAGCCCAGCCGCAGCAGATAGTTGCAGATCGCCTCGGGCAGATAGCCCTGCTCCTCGAACTCCAGCACCGAAACCGCCCCGTGGCGCTTGGAAAGCTTCTTGCCATCCTCGCCATGGATCAGCGGAATATGGGCAAAGCGCGGCCGCTCCCAGCCCATCGCGTCATAGATCTGGGCCTGGCGGAACGCGTTGGTCAGATGGTCGTCGCCACGGATCACATGGGTGATCGCCATGTCGTGGTCATCCACCACCACCGCATGCTGGTAGGTCGGCGTGCCGTCGCTGCGCAGGATGATCATGTCATCCAGCTCGGCATTGCCCACCCGCACCGTGCCCTGCACGAGATCATCGATCACCGTCTCGCCCTCGCGCGGCGCGCGCAGCCGGATCGCCGGCGCCACACCCGCCGGCGCCTCGGCCGGATCGCGGTCCCGCCACGGCGACCGGAACTTCTCCACCCGCCCCTCGGCGGCGGCGGCCTCGCGGATCGCCTTCAACTCGTCGGCGGAAAGGTAGCAGTGATAGGCGGTCCCGGCCGCCACCATCGCCCGCGCCACCTCGGCATGCCGGCCCGCGCGCTGGCTCTGGAACACCGTCTGCTCATCATGCGTGAGGCCGAGCCATTGCAACCCCTCCAGGATCACCTGGGTCGCCGCCGCCGTGCTGCGCTCGCGATCGGTATCCTCGATGCGCAGCAGGAACTGGCCGCCATGATGGCGGGCGAACAGGAAGTTGAACAAAGCGGTCCGGGCGCCGCCGATATGCAGCAGGCCGGTGGGGGAGGGGGCAAATCGAACGCGTACGGTCATGCCGGGCTTCTACCCCGCGGGGCCAAATCGCGCGAGATGCCAACGGTTCGCCGGCTTGGCGTTCTGCCGCGCCGCCGCCTTGGCCGAAACGCTGGCAATGCCGGCCGCCGGATACCCCTGCTGCGCCAACGCCAGCCCACGGTCGAACACTTCGTAGTAATGCGCGATCAACCCGCCGCGCAGCGTGAACCGGCTCAACCCCTCGAACAGCACAGGCTGGCCCGCCACCCCCTCGCGGCGGGAGGCATAGCTGAACCGCCAACTGGCATACCCCGTCTCCCCAACCACCACGGGGGTATGAAACTCCCACCAATAGTCCCGCCCGCCATCATGGAAGCGCTGCAACATCGCCGCGATCGCGTCCGCCCCCCCGTGTGGCCCAAAGAACCCGTCCTCATAAACCCCATCCGGCGTGAACAGGGCCGCAAGCCCCGCCCCATCATTGCGCTGCACCGCCTCGGCGAAGCGGACCAGCAGGCGTGGGAAGTCCATGGCGCTCTCCCGCAAATTTCGTGGCCGACCGGCAACGAAGCCGGATGACGGAACCAGTGGTGCCGCGTAGCGTGCCCGGATGCAACCGGCCCTCACGCGATCCGCCGCCTGGCTGGCCGACCGCGCGAACCGGGTGGCAGAGGCCGAACGCGGCCGCGCCGCCCCCTTCCTGGCCGTGGCCCTGGCCGCCGGTGCGGCCCTCTACTACGTGCTGGGCCCGGAACCCCCCGGCCATATCGGCCCCTGGCTGGCCGCGGGCGGGCTCACCCTGGTGCTGCTGGGCCCCGCCTGGCGCAGCCTGCGCGCCCTGGGCCTGCTCGCCGCATCGCTGGGGCTGGGCTTCGCCCTGGCGCAATGGTCCACCGAGCGCATGCCAGCGCAGCCCGTGCTGCCCACACGCGCCACCATCGTCACCGCCACCATCGCCAAGGTGGAACTGCTGCCGCAGGGCAGGCGCCTCACGCTGGAACGCCCCAGCCTGAACGACGGCCCGGAACTGGCCCGAGACCTGCGCATCCGCCTCCACCGCGCCGACTCGGCAGAGGTCACCACCGGCGAGCGCATCCGCCTGCGTGCCATGCTCCAGCCCCCCTCCGGCGCGCCACTGCCGGGCGGGTGGGATATCCAGTTCGATGCCTACCACACCGGCCTCGCCGGCTTCGGCTACGCCCTCGGCCCGCTGGAACGCCTGGCCCCCGCCGCGCCCTCCGGCATGGCGGCCTGGTTCCAGGCCCTGCAGGAGGCGATGGCCGCCCGGGTCTATGCCGCACTACCAGGCGCCACCGGGCGGGTGGCCGCCAGCCTGATGGTGGGCGGGCAGGGCGCCATCGCGGCGGCAGACCAGCAGGCCTTCCGCGATTCCGGCCTGGCCCACCTGCTCAGCATCTCCGGCCTGCACCTGGCGATCGCCATGGGCTTGGTATTCGCCGCGGTGCGCTTCCTGCTGGCCGCGGTGGAATGGGCGGCGCTGCACTGGCCGGTAAAGACCATCGCCGCACTGGCCGCCCTTGGCTCCGGCACGTTCTATACCCTGCTCACCGGCGCCCAGGTGCCGATGCTGCGCAGCCTGGCCGGGGCGGCGCTGGTCACCTTCGCCATCCTGGTCGGGCGCCGGGCCCTCTCCTTGCGCTCCTGGGCGCTGGCCCTGGCGGTGGTGGCCGCCGCCGCGCCCTATGAGGTCGTGCGCGTCAGCTTCCAGATGAGCTTCGCCGCCACGCTGGCCCTGGTGGCGGGGTTCGAGGCGCTGCGGCCCTGGCTCGCGCGGCTGGCCGCCGACGGCCGGCGGGTGCGCAAGCTGGGGGCGTGGCTTGTGGCGCTGGCACTCACCAGCGCGCTGGCCGGCACCGCCTCCGCCCCCTTCGGCGCCTATCATTTCGGCGCGGTGCAGATCTACTACGTCGCCGCGAACATGGTCGCCGTGCCGCTCACCTCGGTGCTGGTGATGCCGGCCGCGGTGGCGGCGATGCTGCTGATGCCGCTGGGGCTGGAATGGCTCGCCCTGATGCCGATGGGCTGGGGCGTGGACGGCCTGCTGGCGATCGCCCGCCATGTCGCCGCCTGGCCGCAGGCGGTGGTGCCGGTGCCGCAGATCGCCCCCTGGGGGCTGGCCGCCTACAGCCTCGGCCTCGCCTGGCTGGCGCTGTGGCGCACCCGGCTGCGGCTGCTCGGGCTGGCGGGCATCGCCGCCGGCCTGCTCTCGGCCGTGCTCTATGTTCCGCCAGACGTTCTGGTCTCGGGCGACGCGCGGCTGATCGCACTGCGGGCCGGCACCACGCTGTATGTCCAGCGCACCCAGTCGGGCTCGGATTTCGTGCTCTCGGCCTGGCTGGCGCGGCTGGGCCTGCGGGACTGGCAGCCGATGCCGGCGGCGGGCACGGCCAGTGGCCCGCTGGCCTGCGATGCCCGCGGCTGCACGCTGACCCCGCGCCCGGGCGGCCCCACCGCGCGGCTGCTGCGCGGTCCGCCCGATGGCAGCGAATGCGCCCATGCGCTGGTGGTGGCCGCCGAGCCCCTGCGGCTGGACTGCGCCACTGCCCGCATCGACCGCTTCAGCGTGTGGCGCGAAGGCGCGCATGCCGTATGGCTCGGCCCGGATGGGGTGCGCATCCTGAGCGACCGTGCCCATCGCGGCGACCGCCCCTGGGTGACCAAGTTGCCCACGCGGTCGCGCCAACCCTCCGGGCCGCTGTTGCCCCCGGCCCAGGCGGACGGCGAGTGATCAGCCCGGCAGGGCGATGCGCCAGACCAGGCGGTCCTGCCCCGGCTGCACGCCATCGGCCACCCGCTCCATCAGCACCCCCCCATTGGCGAGGATCACGCGTTGGGAAGGGGCGTTGTCGGCATCGGTGGTCAGTTCGACCCAGTTCAGCCCTACGGCGTAGGCATGGGGTAGAATGTCGCGCAGCGCCTGGGTGGCGTAGCCGTTCCGGCGCTTCCAGGGCACCACGGCATAGCCGATATGGCCGAGTGCGGTGGGCGGCAATGCCTCGGTTCCCGGCTGGTAGCGCAGGCTGATGCTGCCGCAGAATTCGCCATCCCACATCCAGCGCACCGGCCCGGGCAGGCGCGGCACCACGGTGCCGTCGCCCAGGGTGACGGTGCCGCCGGGGGTGGTGAACTGGCGGATGAACCCCTCGGCATCCGCCGCGATGGCGGCCAACTGCTCGCCGGTGACATCGCGCGTGTTGCTGGGCGACCAGCCCTGGCGAAGTGCCGCGGCGTAGCTTTCGAGCAAGTCCAGCGCCGGTGCCCGCAACTGCATCAGTATTGCCGCAGCAGGCCCACCAGCCGGCCCTGCACCCGCACGCGATCGGCGGGGAAAATGCGTGTTTCGTGGCGCGGGTTGGCTGGTTCCAGCGCGATGGAGGCGCCACGCCGGCGCAGGCGCTTCAGGGTCACTTCGCCTTCATCCACCAGCGCCACCACGATCTGGCCGTTATCGGCTGATTCGGTGCGGCGGATGATGACGGTGTCGCCATCCAGGATCCCGGCCTCGATCATCGAATCGCCGGCGACTTCCAGCGCGTAGTGCTCACCGGCGCCCAGCAGGGAGATGGGAACCTCAACATGGTTGGTGGTGTCGCGCATCGCCTCGATCGGCAGGCCGGCGGCGATGCGTCCATAGAGCGGCAGTTGCACCGCGCCGGCCGCCTCCGCCGCCTTCACGCCGGGCAGGCGCTGGCTGAAATCGCCGCGGATCACGTTGGGGGCGAAGGGCGCCGCCTGGGGAGCGATATCGCTCTCGCCGCTGACGCGCGCGGCCAGATCGTCTGGCAGGCGCACCACCTCCAGCGCGCGGGCGCGGTTGTGGCGGCGGGAGAGGAAGCCACGCTCCTCCAGCGCCGAGATCAGGCGGTGGATGCCGGACTTGGACTTGAGGTTCAGCGCCTCCTTCATCTCCTCGAAACTGGGGGAGAATCCGGTGGCCTTGAGGTGCCGGTCGATGAACACCAGCAACTCGTGCTGCTTGCGCGTCAGCATGCGGTCGTTTCCCCGTGCGGAACTGCGGTGCGGGAGTCACCATCTTGGAACAAACCGGCAACACCCAGCGTGTTCTACAAAGGTTCTCTCGTGGCGGTCAAGCAGTTCCGCAATGGAATTCGCTATAATCCCAGCGCATCTAGCCGAATCACCGGCACCATCGCCCCCGCCTCGGCCGCCGGGGCGTGGGCGGCGCGCAGGATCAGCGCGTCGGCCTGGGCCATCAGGCGCAGCATGGAGGAATCCTGGCGCGGGAAGGCGGTGGCGACCAGCGTGCCGTCGGGCGCGGTGGACAGCGTGGCGCGCAGGTGGTCGGCGCGCTTGTCGTTGGCGGCGAGCGGGGCGCCGAGGCGGGCCATCACCGTGGGCGGGGCAGCGGCAGGCAGGCCAGAGAGCTTCTGCAGCGCCGGCACCACGAACAGGATGGCGCAGACCAGGGAGGAGACGGGGTTGCCGGGCAGGCCGATCATTGCCACGTCGCCCAGACGCCCATGCATCAGCGGCTTTCCGGGGCGCATGGCGATCTGCCAGAAATCGACGATGAGGCCGCGCGCGCCGAGCGCTTCCTGCACCAGGTCGTGATCGCCCACGCTGGCGCCGCCGCTGGTGAGCAGCAGGTCCATCCCGTGCAGCGAATCGGCCGCTTCCATCAGGGCGGCGCGGTCATCCGGCGCAATCGGCAGCACCACGGGGTCGCCGCCGGCGGCGCGCACCAGGGCGGCCAGTGCGTGGCTGTTGGAGCTGACGATCCCGCCCGGCGGGATGGGATCGCCGGGCAGGGCGATCTCGTCGCCGGTGGCAAGGATTGCCACGCGCGGGCGACGGTGGACCGTGAGCCAGGGGGAATTGCCGGCGGCGGCGATGCCGATATCCCGCGCGTTCAGGCGTTTGCCCGGCGCGATCAACGTGTCGCCGGCGGCGAAATCCTGGCCGGCGCGGCGGATGTGGCGGCCCTGCGTGGCGGCCTCGTTCACCGTGACAGCGTCGCCGCTGCGGGTCGCATCCTCCTGGAGCAGGATGGAGTCGGCGCCATCGGGCACCACGCTGCCGGTGAACAGGCGCAGCGCCTCGCCGGGGGCCAGCGTGCCCTCCCACGGGTGGCCGGCCGGGGCGGCGCCGACAACCTTGAGCGTGGCGCCGAGCGTGGCATCTGCGGCACGCAGGGCGTAGCCATCCATGGCCGAGACGTCGCGCGGTGGCTGGGTGAGGCGGGAGAGCACGGGGCGGGCGAGCACGCGTCCCCAGGCTTCGGCCAGCGCCACCACTTCGGCGGGGGTGGCGGCGATGCCGGCCAGGATGCGGGTGCGGGCTTCCTCGACCGGGATCATCTTCTACTCCTGGGTGAAATCGCCCGACTTGCCGCCGGATTTCGCCACCACGCGCAGCCCCTCGATCCGCATGCCGCGATCGACGGCCTTGCACATGTCATACACCGTCAGCGCCGCGACCGATGCCGCCGTCAGCGCCTCCATCTCCACGCCGGTCTGCCCGGTGGTCTTCACCGTGGCGGCGATCTCCACCGTGTCTTCGCCCGAGGGCTCCAGCTCGATGGTCACGTTGGTGATCGGCAGCGGGTGGCAGAGCGGGATCAGGTCGGCGGTGCGCTTGGCGGCCATTATGCCGGCCAGGCGGGCCACGCCCAGCACGTCGCCCTTCTTGGCGGTGCCGCCGCGGATCATGGCCAGCGTGGCGGGCTGCATTACCACCCGGGCGCGGGCGGTGGCGCTGCGATCGGTGACCGGCTTGCCGCCGACATCGACCATGACGGCACGGCCTTCGGCGTCGAAATGGGTGAGCTTGTCGCTCATCCGTGCATCAGCGTGCGTGTGGCGGCGGCGAGATCCTCCTGCCGCAGCAGGCTCTCGCCAACCAGGAAGCGCTTCACCCCGTGGCCGGCGATGCGGGCGAGGTCTTCGTGCAGCTTGTAGCCGCTTTCGCCGACGATCACGCGATCGGCCGGCACCAGCGGGGCGAGTTCCACCGTGGTCTCCAGGCTGGTCTGCATGATCCTGAGATTGCGGTTGTTGATGCCGATCAGCTTGGTGCGCAGCTTGAGGGCGCGTTCCAGCTCGGCGCGGTCGTGGCTTTCGGCGAGCACGTCCATGCCGAGTTCGAAGGCGCGGGCCTCCATCTCGGCGGCCTGGGCATCGGACAGCACGGCCATGATGAGCAGGATGCAATCGGCACCCAGGGCGCGGCTCTCGTCGATCTGCCAGGGGTCGATCATGAAATCCTTGCGCAACGCCGGCAGGTCGCAGCCGGCGCGGGCGCGCACCAAGTCGTCGTCGGTGCCGCGGAAATAGGGGCCGTCGGTCAGCACGGAAAGGCAGGCCGCACCGCCGCGCTGGTAGGCGGCAGCGAGTTCTGCGGGGTCGAAATGCGGGCGGATGTCGCCGCCGGAGGGGGAGGCGCGCTTGATCTCGGCAATGATGCCGAATTCGCCAGCGGCCACCTTGCGGTCGAGCGCGGCGGCGAAGCCGCGGGTGGCGGGGGCCTGGGCGAGGCGCTCGGCGAGGTTCGCGCCGGCCTGCTTGCGGCGGGCGACCTCGGCGGCGGTGTCGGCGCAGATGCGCAGCAGGATGTCCGGGGGGGCGCTCATGCCGCGGTCTCACGCTTCAGGGTCTCAAGGGCCGCCAGCGCGGCGCCGCCATCGATCGAGCCGGCGGCGAGGCCCACGCCTTCGCGCAGGCTGCCGGCGCGCCCGGCCACGATCAGCCCGGCGGCGGCGTTCAGCAGCACGGTGTCGCGATAGGCGCTCTTCGCCCCCTGCAGCAGGGCCATCATGGCGGCGGCGTTCACCGTGGCATCGCCGCCGCGGATGGCTTCCACCGGGGCGTGATCCAGCCCGGCTTCGGCGGCGGTGACGGTGAATTCGCGCACCGTGCCACCGGAAAGTGCCACCACCTTGTTCTCGCCGGCGGTGGTGAGTTCATCCAGCCCCTGGCCGTGGACGAGCCACACATCCGTGGAGCCGAGGTTGCCCAGTGTCTCCACCATGGGGCGGGCCCAGGCGGGGTCGAACACGCCGGTGAGCTGGCGCTTCACCTCGGCCGGGTTCGCCAGTGGGCCGAGCAGGTTGAAGATGGTGCGGGTGCCGAGTTCCACGCGCGGGCCGGCGGCGTGGCGCAGGGCGGCGTGGTGGCGCGGGGCGAACAGGAAGGCGCAATGGGCGGCGCGCAGCACCGCGGGCAGGCGCGGCAGCGGCACTTCCACGTTCACGCCGAGTGCGGTGAGCACATCGGCGCCGCCGGTGCGGGAAGAAAGCGCGCGGTTGCCGTGCTTGGCCACCGGCACGCCGAGCCCGGCCAGCACGAAGGTGACGGCGGTGGAAACGTTCAGGCTGCCGGAGCCGTCGCCGCCGGTGCCGCACACGTCGATCGCACCCTCGGGCGCTTCCACGCGGTTCATCCGCGCGCGCATCGCCCGCACCGCGCCGGTGAGTTCCGCCACCGTCTCGCGCCGCACGCGCATGGCCATCAGCATGCCGGCGATCTGCGCGGGGGTGGCCTCGCCGGCCATGATGATGCCGAAGGCGGCTTCCGCCTCTGCCTCGCTGAGCGATTCGCCCGTGGCCAGCCGTGCCAGAACGGGCTTCAGGTCTCCTGCCGTGCCGGACATGGGATCAGGCCGCTTTCGCCGGCGAGTTCAGGCCGCGCGCGATATCCAGGAAGTTCTTCAGGATCTGATGGCCATGCTGGCTGGCGATGCTCTCGGGGTGGAACTGCACGCCAAACACCGGCAGGGAGCGGTGGCGCAGGCCCATGACGATGCCGTCGGTGTGGGCGGTGGGCACCAGGGCTTCGGGCATCGTCTCGGCCTTCACCACCAGGGAGTGGTAGCGCGTGGCCTCGAACGGGGAGGGCAGGCCGGCGAAAATGTCGGTGCCGCCATGGGTGACGGGGCTGACCTTGCCGTGCATCGGCGTGGGCGCGCGCACCACCTCGCCGCCGAAGGCCTGGCCGATGGCCTGGTGGCCGAGGCACACGCCCAGGATCGGAATGCGCCCGGCCGCCGCCGCGATCAGGTCCAGGCAGATGCCGGCCTCGTTCGGCGTGCAGGGGCCGGGGGAGAGCACGATGGCTTCCGGCGCCATGGCGATGGCCTGCTCCACGCTGATCTTGTCGTTGCGCCAGACTTGGCAGCGCGCGCCGACATCGCCCAGGAAGTGGACGAGGTTGAAGGTGAAGCTGTCGTAGTTGTCGATCAGGAGGATCATGGCCCGCAATTTGGCCGAGGGCGGGGCAGGGGTCAAATGATGCCGGGGCCCTCCCATGCGGCTGGCCCCTGGCGCGGCATGGGATGCGTGGCCGGAGATCATCCGGCCTGCACGGTCAAAACAGAGACCGTCCACGCGGTTCTGGGCAATGCAGATTTCCAATCGTGTCGGAAGTATTGGAAAACATCATTGCTCACGATCGTCAAAACACCGATGGTGCCGTGAATTAACGATGCATTCATGATTGCAACTATTTGATATATTGGCATAAATACTGTTGTTGAAAGCGCGCTGTAACCACTTCGCTGTAACTTGATGCGTGCCGGTTCCTGGCGCGGTCTTCTCCGCCGCCACGCCCGGCACGGCACAGGAGATGCTGCCATGTCCCGCTTCCTTCGCGCCCTCGCCGCCGACCGTCGTGGTGTTACCGCCATGGAATACGGCCTGATCGCCGGTGTTCTCGCGGTTGGCCTCGTCACCGCGTTCACCTCGCTCACCGGCCGCCTGACCAACGCGTTCAACGCGCTGAGCTTCTGATCCCGTTACCGCCCGGTCCGCCGTATGGGGCCGGGCGGCGCGTGCCGTAAGCCGGATGTAACATTTACCCACTACATCTGGCCCACCAGCGCCCAGCGCTGCGGCGCATTGCGGTGCGCGGCCGAGCCTGCACAGGAGCTCCCGCCATGCCGAAAGACGCCAAGGCCCTCGCGGCAGATCGGAAGGGCGGCAGCGCCACCGAATACGGGATGATCGCCGGCATTATCGCCATCGGCATCGCCGGCGCGTTCACCACCCTGTCCGGCCGCCTGCTCAACGCGATGAATGCGCTGAACTTCTGAACGCGCCTGCTCAGGCAGACAGCGTGCGCCGCACCGCGTTCTGCCATCCGTCGTAAAGCCGCGCCCGCTCCGTCTCCACCATGTGCGGCAGGAAGCGGCGTTGCAGCGCCCAGCTCTGCGCGAAGGCCTCCGGCGAGGGGCAGGCACCGGTGGCCAGGCCCGCGAGATAGGCGGCGCCCAATGCCGTGGTTTCCTGCACCACCGGGCGATCCACCGGGGCAGCGAGCTGGTCGGCCAGGAACTGCATCGTCCAGTCGCTGGCCACCATGCCGCCATCCACGCGCAGCACGGTTTGCGCGGCACCCTGCCAATCCGCGCGCATCGCCTCGATCAGGTCGCGGGTCTGGTAGGCGACGCTCTCCAGCGCCGCGCGGGCGAACTCGGCGGGGCCGGAATTGCGGGTGAGGCCATACATCGCCCCGCGCGCCTCGGCATCCCACCACGGCGCCCCGAGCCCGGTGAAGGCCGGCACGAGATAGACGCGCTGTGACGGATCGGCCGACTCCGCCAGCCGGCCCGAATCAGCCGCGTCCTTCAAAGTGCCGAGGCCATCCCGCAACCATTGCACCGCGGCGCCGGCCACGAAGATCGCCCCTTCCAGCGCGTAGGTCCGTCGCCCGCCCAGCTGCGCGGCCACGGTGGTGAGCATGCGGTTGCGGGAGGCCACCGGGGTGTCGCCGGTGTGCAGCAGCAGGAAGCAGCCGGTCCCGTAGGTGGATTTCACCATGCCCGGCGAAAAGCACGCCTGGCCGATCATCGCCGCCTGCTGGTCCCCGGCGATGCCTGCGATCGCGATCTCGCCGCCCAGCGCCGTGGTGGTGCCGAACATCCCGGCGCAGTCGCGCACCTCCGGCAGCAGGCTGCCGGGAATGCGGAACAGGGCCAGCATCGCGGGGTCCCAGGCGCCGGCGCGGATGTCGTAGAGCATGGTGCGGCTGGCGTTGGTGGCGTCCGTCGCATGCACCCGGCCTTCCGTCAGGCGCCAGAGCAACCAGCTATCCACGGTGCCGAAGGCCAGCCGCCCGGCCTCGGCATCGGCCCGGGCGCCGGGCACATTGTCCAGGATCCAGGCGATCTTGGTGGCGCTGAAATAGGGGTCGAGCAGCAGGCCGGTGCTGGCCGAGACCGCTGCCTCATGCCCGCCTTCGCGCAGGGCGGCGCACATCGGCGCGGTACGGCGGTCCTGCCAGACGATGGCGCGATGGACGGGTTTGCCCGTTTCGCGATCCCACACCAGCGTGGTTTCGCGCTGGTTGGTGATGCCGATGCCGGCGATGTCGGCCGGTGCGGCACCCGCCATCGCCATCGCCTCGCGCAGAACCTCCAGCGAATGCTGGAACAGATCCTCGGGCTCGTGCTCCACCCAGCCGCTATCGGGGAAATGCTGCGGCAGGTCGCGCCGTGCGGTGGCCACCGGCGCCAGTGTGGGCGCGCGGAAGGCGATGCAGCGCGTGGAGGTGGTGCCCTGGTCGAGGGCGAGGATCAGGTCCTTGGGCATCTTGGGGTGCCTTTGAGCGGGGAAGAGGAAGCGAAGGGGTCACAGAGAGCACAGAGGGCCACAGAGGGGCACAGAGAAGGAAGCCTCTGAACGCCAAAGGCACTCCTCTGTGCTCTCTGTGACCCTCAGTGTCCTCTGTGACCGCTTTGCTTTCCTTACTTCCTTGCCCCCTGGATCACCGCCCAAACCTTCTCCTGCGTTGCCGGCATGTCCATGTGGGTGACGCCGTACTCGGCCAGCGCATCCACCAGCGCGTTCATCACCGAGGGTAGTGCCCCGGCGCAGCCCGCCTCGCCGCAGCCCTTGGCGCCCAGCCCGTTGGTGCGGGCCGGCACCGGGTGGCTGATGAAGCCGAAGCCAGGAACATCAGCGGCATGCGGGATGTGGTAGTCCATGTAGGAGCCGGTCAGCAGCTGGCCGTCCTCGCTGTAGACCATCGCCTCGCCCAGCGCCTGGCCGATGCCCTGCACGATGCCGCCATGTGCCTGGCCTTCGACCATCAGCGGGTTCAGCAGCGTGCCGAAGTCGTTGACGGTGCTGTATTTCACCACCTCCACCACGCCGGTTTCGGGATCCACCTCCACCTCCGCGATGTGGCAACCGTTCGGGAAGGCGCTGGGCACGCCCGGCACCACCATCGCCACATCCAGCGTGGCCGGCACGCCCTCGGGCAGCTTCAGCCCGCCGCGCAGCTTCTCCGCCAGTTCCATGATCCCGATGCCGAGATCGGTGCCGGCGATGCTGAACCGCCCGCGGGAGAACTCGATATCCGCCGCCGACGCCTCAAGCACATGCGCCGCGATCTTGGTGCCGCGGGCGATCACCTCCTCGGAGGAAACGGCAATGGCATTGCCGCCATTCATCGCCGAGCGCGAGCCGCCGGTGCCGCCGCCGGCCAGCATCTGGTCGCTGTCGCCTTGCAGGAGCCGGATCTTGTCGAAGGGTACGCCGAGCTTGTCCACCAGCACCTGGGCGAAGGGCGTCCAGTGCCCCTGGCCGTAATCCAACGTGCCGGAGACGATGGTCACGCTGCCATCCTCCTCGAAGCGGATGCCGCCCATCTCGTTGTTGGCGGGGGCGGTCACTTCCAGATACTGGCCGATGCCCCGCCCGCGCAGCTTGCCGTGCGCCCGGCTTTCGGCCTTGCGGGCGGCAAATCCATCCCAATCAGAAGCTTGCAGGGCACGGTCGAGAATGGTCGGGAAGTCGCCGCTGTCGTATTCCATGGAGGACGGCGCCTTGTAGGGCATCATCCCCGGCAGGATGTGGTTGCGGCGGCGCAGTTCGATGGGGTCCTTGCCCATTTCGCGGGCCGCCGTGTCGATCAGCCGCTCCATGTAGTAGTTGCCCTCGGGCCGGCCGGCGCCGCGATAGGCGCCCACCGGGGTGGTGTTGGTCACCACGCACTGCACCTGCACCGAAAGGGCCGGGGTGCGGTACACCCCGATGACATTCTTCACGATGTTCATCGTCGGCGGCTGGGTGGTGGAGTTGGACAGCACCGCGCCGATATTGCCGAAGCCGGTCACGCGGATGGCGAGGAAATTGCC